>CAZFHZ010000016.1:0-28874 GCA_964519015.1 uncultured Gemmatimonadota bacterium
GGGCCGGAGATCACGGTGCGTTCGGCCAGCGGGGACGTGATCGTCCGCCGCTAGTACACCGCTGACCCATACCGGGCTCCGTCGAGCCCGCTTGTCTCGACGCCCCCTGTCTGCTATCGAATAAGTGAGCCGGGCAGACAGGGGGCGTCCTGCTGCCTGAACCACCCCTTCCGGAGCACGCCCGATGGCCAAGGTGAACATCTTCCGCGATTACCCCCGTACGTTCTGGACGGCCAACGTCATGGAGCTCTTCGAGCGGGCCGCCTACTACGGGATGAACTCCGTCCTGGCCGGCTACCTGACCCTGACGGTGGCCGAGGGGGGACTCGGCTTCGACGTCCAGGCGGTCGGCTTCCTCCAGGGGATCGTCTACGCCTTCACTTACGTCCTGCCGATCTTGGGGGGCGCCCTGGCCGACCGCTACGGCTACCGGCGCATGCTCCTGGTCGCCTTCTCCCTGCTCACGGCCGGTTACTTCGCGGCCGGGTATATGTCGAGTTACGCCCTGATCTTCCTGGCCCTGCTCGTGATGGCCACCGGCTCGGGGCTGTTCAAACCGATCATCTCGGGCACCATCGCCCGTACCACCAACGAGCGGACCTCCGGCTTCGGTTTCGGCATCTACTACTGGATGATCAACCTGGGGGCCTTCCTGGCCCCCCTGGTCGTCAGCGTGCTCAAGGGCTTCTCCTGGCAGTACGTCTTCACCGCCTCCGCCCTCTACTGCGCGGCCATGCTCATCCCGACCATCTTCGTCTACCGGGAGCCGGAGCGGCCGGCCAGCACCAAGAAGCTGAAGGAGGTCCTGGCCGGGGCGGCCGAGGTGCTCGGGGACGCCCGCTTCATGTTGATGGTGGTCGTCTACTCCGGTTTCTGGATCCTCTACTTCCAGAACTTCGGGTCGGTGCTCTGGTACCTGCGGGACGTCATCGACAAGGCGCCGGTCAGCGAGGCGATCACCGGGCTGCTGCACGGGATCGGACTGAATTGGACCTTCACTTTCGACATCGAGCACGTCACCGTCATCAACGCCGGCACCATCATCCTGCTGCAGGTGCTGGTGAGCCGGATAGTGGCCGAGCGGAAGGCCCTGCCGACCATGGTCGCCGGCATGAGCCTGGGGGCGGTCGGCTTCCTGTTGCTGGCCCTCTCGCGCAACCCCTGGGTGTTCGTGCTCGGCATCGCCGTCTTCTCGATCGGTGAGATGACCGCTCATCCGAAGTACTACAGTTTCATCGGGCTGGTGGCCCCACAAGACCGCAAGGCGGTCTACATGGGCTACGCCTTCCTCTACGGGGTCTTCGGCTCCCTGCTCGGCTCCAACGTGGGCGCCTTCCTCTACGCCCGGGTCATGGAACCGGTGCTCGGCACGGCGGCCGTGAACGGCCGTTCGACCATCTTCTGGTTGATGTTCGCGGTCCTCGACGTGATCGCCGCGCTCGGTCTGGTCTACTTCTTCCGCCGCTTCGGGGAGGACACCCCGGAGACCCGGCGAAAGGCGGCCGGGGTGATGATGGTCGTCTACCTCCTGATCGGCCTGCTCGGTCTGGCCTTCCTGGTCTATGGGGTGACCGCCCAGCCGGTGCAGTACCGCACCATCGTTCAGTCGGTCATCTTCCTGGCGCTGGGGCTGGGCGGGCTGGTGGTCAACCGGCGTGGGCTCGCGCGGGCGGCCGCCTGAGTCCGCGGCGAGGAGGGGGTATGCGGCGCAGACACTTCTTCGGACTGGTGGGGGGCGCGGTCGGCGGTCTGGGACTGGCGGGGGCGGCCCGGGCCGACTTCGCCCCGATCCCGCGGCGGCCGGCGGAGGGAGTGGCGGAGCTGTGCAGCCGCTCCGCCGATATGAAGGCCCGGCTGCAGGACAGGCCGGTGGATGAGGCCTTCTGGCGGCTGGTCAAGGCGCAGTTCCTCTTCCCCGAAGGATACGCCTACCTGAACACCGGCGGCCTTGGGGCTTGCCCCCACGCGGTGCGCGAGACGGTCCGGAACCGCAGCGACCAGGAGGACGCCCGGCCGAGCGCCGGGCACGATCTGAACGACTGGAACCGCTGTAAGGCCGGTCTGGCCCCCCTGCTCGGACCGGGGTGCCGGCCCGAAGACCTGGCCCTGGTCTCCACCGCCACCGAAGGGATCAACATCGTCCTGAACGGCCTACCGCTGGAGCGGGGGGACGAAGTAATCACCACCACCCACGAGCATCCGGCCCTCAACATCCCGCTGCTCAACCTGATGGCCACCCGCGGGATCCGGGTCCGTACCTTCGAACCCGACCTGGCACGGGCGAGCGGGAACACCGAACGGATCGAGCGGCTGCTCGGCCGCCGCACCCGGCTCATCTTCCTCAGCCACGTGACCTGCACCACCGGCCAGGTCCTGCCCATCGCCGGGATCGGAGTACTGGCCCGCGATCGCGGGGTCTGGTTCGCCCTCGACGGTGCCCAGGCGCTGGCCCAGGTACCCTTCGATGTGGTCGCCGCCGGAGTGGACGCCTACACGGTGAGCTGCCACAAGTGGATGCTGGGTCCCCGTCGCACCGGGCTGCTCTACGTGCGGGAAGGGATGCGGGAGACGATCCGGCCGACCGTAGTGGGGGCCTACTCCGACGACGGTTACGACCTGACGGCGGGCCGGCTCGCCTTCCAACCCAGCGCCCAGCGCTACGAGTTCGGCACCCAGAACGAGGCCCTCTTCTACGGGCTGGAAGAAGCGGTCGCTTTCCTGGACGCGATCGGCCTCGAGCGGGTGCGCGCGCGCGCCCGGGAGCTGGCCGAAGCCTTCCGCTCCGGTCTGCTGGAGATCGCCGGCGCCGACGTACTCAGCCCGGCCGAACAGAGTGCCCGCTCGGCCATGATCACCTTCCGGCTACGCGGCCACCCCTACGGAGAGGTCTCCTCCCGGCTCGGCCGGGCGGGATTCCGGGTGCGCCCGGTGGGGGAGGCGGGGCTGGACGCCATCCGGGTCTCCTGCTACCTCTACAATGACCCTGACGAAGTGGCGCGGGCGCTGGCGGTAATCCGCTCCGCGGCCGCCTGAAGGTGGGATCCCGGCCATGAGCATCACGATCAGGGAGGCACTGGCACGGGTGGGCCGGATCGGGCTCCCCGACGATCCCCGGCCACTCTGGCGCACCCTGGCCGAACGCCTGGTCGGACCGGGTGGGGCTGAGATCGCCGACGGTGACGGGGAGGGGGGGCTGCGCCTGCTCGCCTCCCCGGCCGAAGTGCCGGATGCGGGGCTGCGTGAGCAGGCCCTCACTGCTTCGACGGGCGCGGTGCTCTTCCGGTTGGATGAGCGGGGGGAGGGCTGGCTGGCGGCCACCCATCCCCACCTCCTCTACGGCTTCGCGGTCCAGCTGACCGGCCGGCTGGGGAGCCGCCCGCTGGCCGGGGTGGCCGCCGGGGCGGTCTTCCCGGCCGCCTTCGTCTGGCAGCGCAGTACCTACGATTTCTTCCTGACCCAGGAGGGGAGGGTCCAGCGGGGGCTTGACCGGGAGCGATATGTACATCGGCTGGCCGAGCAGGGCTTCACCCACCTGGAGGTGAATGCCCTGGCCGCCCCGATGGGCCTGGAATCGGGCCCGCCGGGGGAGATCTACCCGATGTTCTACACCTATTGCCCGGCCCTCGATCAATTCGTGGACACCCCGCTCAACGAGGGGCTCTACCCGAAGGACTGGCTCGAAGCCAACCGGACCCGGCTCCGGGAGAACGCCCGGCTGGCCGTCCGCTACGGACTGGTGCCCGGCCTGCTATGTTTCGAGCCCCGCTCGGTCCCGGAGTCCTTCTTCGAGCGCTGGCCGATGCTGCGCGGGGCGCGGGTCGATCACCCCTTCCGCAGTTTCAAACCGCGCTTCAACATGACCATCACCCATCCGCGGGTGCAGGAGCACTACGCGGAGATGGTCCGGCGCCTGATGGCCGAGGTGCCCGAACTCGGCTTCCTCTCGGTCTGGAGCAACGACAGCGGGGCGGGTTTCGAGCACACCAAGTCGCTCTATGTGGGGCGCAACGGGGGGGCCTACCTGATCCGGGAGTGGAAGGAGGACGCCGAGATCGCCCGGCTGGCCGGGGAGAACGCCCTCCGCTTCCTGCGCCTGCTGCGCGATGCCGGGCGGGAGTCCAATCCGGAGTGGCGGGTGATGACCCGCCTGGAGTCCTTCTACGGTGAGCACGAGACGGTCTGGGCCGGACTGGGGGAGGGGGTGGACGTTGAGACCAACTCCCTGGTGACCCGGGGCTGGGCGATGCCCTACCCCCATCCCCGCTATCCCGACTCCCACGAGGTCAACGGCGGGAGCATCCATCAGCTCGCCTTCGATCCCGGCGAGCGGGAAATAGGCGTCGAACTGACCGGGCGCGGTGCCGCTGCCCACTATTACGCCGCTTTCGGGCCCAACTCCTTCCTGGCCCCCCTGCTGGGGATCCCCTACCCCCGCCTGACCCTCCAGCGCCTGCGGCTGCTCCACCAGGGGGGGGTGACCCACCTGGCCCGCACCGGCGGGACCGCGCCTCCCGGCCTGGTTCCCTTCGATCCCAACAGTGAGGCCGCCGCCGCCTTCCAGTTCGACCCGGATCTCGATATCGAGGAGACCGTACGGGGACTGGCCCTCGATCGGGCGGGGGAGCCCTTAGCGGGAGCCCTGCTGGAGGCGTGGCGGCAGACCGAGGAGGCGCTGCTCGCCTTCCCCAACCTGACCGCCCTCTACACCACCTTCGGGTTCGTCTGGTACCGGCTCTGGACCCGCCCCCTGGTGCCCGACATCGAGCGGATCCCCGAGGAGGAGCGGCGCTACTACCAGGATGTCATGTGCACTACCCCCCACAACCCGAACAACGTCGACCTGAGCCGCGACGTGCTCTTCCGGCTGGTCACGCCGGAAGGGGCGGAACGCTTCCTGGAGCGCTTCGATGCCCATGTGTGGGCCCCGCTGGAGGCGGCCGTGGACGCGCTCGGGGAGGTGCGGGCGGCGGCCGAAGAAGCGCTCGGCCCAGGGAATGTGATCGCCGACCAGTGGGTGCGGCTGCGGGCCCTCCGCTGCTGGCTGGTGACCATGCGCAGCGTGGCCGCCTGGATCGCCGGGGTCTATGGCTGGATGGCGGCCTCCGCGGACGGCGATGAGGCTGGGAGGGCCGCCGCCCGGGCTTCCCTGGACGCCATGATCACCACCGAGATCGCCAACACCCGGGAACTGCTCACCCTCCTGGAGAGCGGGGTGGCCTTCCTGGCCGCCACCGGCGGGGAGGAGACACCGCTGTTGTACGCCTGGGACCGGCTCCCCGACCAGCTCCGCCGCCGCATCGCCCTGATGGAACGGCACCGGGGAGATGAGCCGCACATCGACCACGGCTACCTGGAGCGGCGGTCGGGCACCCCCGCCGCCTGAGCCCGGGGGAGATCGGCTCCGACGCTGATTCGGGCGCCTCCTCCTGTCCTGAAGGTAGCCGAAGCCCTCCTGGAAGCCTGACATCCCCAGGTGAGTCTGCCTACCCAAAGGCGGAGTTTACGCCGGTCGGCGGGCGCGATGCGCCCGCCACCTCCGCTTCGACTCGATCCAGAAAACCGGCGGCATCCTCGAGAGCTCCGGGGGAATCAAGGATCTCCCCCCGGAGCCAGGCCCGCTCGATCCCGGGATAGGCCTCGATCCGGCCGGAGGGGCGGATACCCTCATCCTCCAGGCCGGCCCGCAGGATCCTTTCCGTCTCCAGGTCCCCGACCCGGTTCAGCACCACACTCAGCCCCCGGATTCGCGCTCCCCGGAAGAGGGATTCGGCCATCGTCACCAGCTGGGGATCGCTCAGGTGGGCGGTGGCGGGGCGCACGCCTGCCCGGATGGCCGCTATCATCTGCCGCATCTCCCCGGCCATCCGGACGGCGGTGGCCGAGGGATCCACCACCAGCAGCCCCCAGTCCAGACCGATGATCACGCCACGCACCGTGTCTTCCATACCTGCCTTGAAGTCCAGGAGCATGACCGGCTGGGGATCCTCCGGCACCCGCACCTCCAGGTCCCGGGCGATCTTGGCGATGGGACCATCACACCCGGCGCCCGCTCCCAGGCGTCCCATCTTCCCCCCCACCAGGTAGACGATCCCCTCCGGCGAGCGGGCCCGATAGCGGGCCGGGAGGTCTTCCAGCCGGAGGATATGACCGTCCAGGAGGGCGGGGTCGTCGACGGGACAGGTGACCCGTCCCCCCGAGAAGACCAAACCGCCGAAGAAATCGATCAAGGGATCCGGCTCCGCGTCCACTCCCAGCACCGCCGGCATGCCCAGGTTGGTCGAGTCCGCGTCCAGGATGACCACCGGGTAGCCCCGTCGGCGCAGCGCCCGGGCGGTGAGGATCGTAAGGGTGCTCTTGCCGCTGCCCCCCTTGCCGAAGACGCCGATGCGCCGGCCGGCCAGCGGCAGATCTCGTGTCGCCATCTCGATCACCTCTTCTCGTCTGCCTCGGGCCGGTATTCCTCCCATGCCGTCCCGCCGCTCCCGTCACCGGGGAAGTGGGCATCCGTGGAGACCCAGTAGGTCCGTCCACCTCTGACGACCGTTCGGACCCGGCCGCTCGTCCGCAATCCCGCCAGGACCTCCGGGACCCGGTCGGGGGCCCAGCGCTCTACGGTCTGCCGGACCTGCCGGTCGCTCATGGGATGCCGCTGGATGATCTCGGCCAATTCTTCCACCTCCGGCGTCTGGGCGATCCGCTCAAAGCGCTGTTCCTTCAGATGCCGACTCCGCACCTCCCCGGCCCGGGCGAGGATCTTCTCCGCCCGGTGGATCCCGTCCCAACCGGCGGCCCGCACCCACGGCTCCACCGCCGGACGGGTCGGGACCACCAGATGGATCTCGTCGGGCCGGATCCTCACCAGCACGCCCGCGATCTCCTCGAGCTCCGCGGCGGTGTCGTTGATTCCCGCCAGGAGCATGACTTCCACGCAGAGCCGGCCCGGGAACTCCCGGCGGAAGGCCTCCAGGCCCTGGATATGCCGTTCGAAGGTCGTCTCCGGGTGGGGGCGGTTGATGCGCCGGTAGAGCGCCTCCGAACCGGCGTCGACCGTCGGCAGCACCGCCTGGACGGGGAGAATGGCCGCCCGCACCTCCGGGCGGTAGAGCAGAGATCCGTTGGTGATCACGGCCAGCGGGATGTCGGTCAGGTCACGCACCCCGCGCACCAGGTCTTCGATGCCGGCGTGCAGGAGTGGTTCGCCCGAACCTACGAAGGTGATCCAGTCGATCGATTCCGGGGCCTGCTGTTCCAGGGTCCCGCGGATCTCCCGGAGGATGTGGTCGATGGGGATGTAGGCCCGCCGCGCGAGGGTGAGCGGGCGGGTGCGGCCCAGCTGGCAGTAGATGCAGTTCCAGTTGCAGGTCTTGAGGGGGATCGGATCGACCCCCAGCGACCTGCCGAGTCGTCGGCTCGGGACCGGGCCGTAGACCGTGCGTACGGCCATGGGTTACCTCTCCTCGTCCCGGACGGGCGGCAGAGCCAGCGTCCTGTTCGCAATCTGGTGAGAACCAGCCGACTCGGCAAGACAAACCCGGACTTATTTTATCGGATTTTGTGCATCCCCAGGCCCCGGATGTGGCTCATAATGGGTAGAAGCCCTCAATTAGTGTGGACGGTCATCCGGAAAGGAGTCCCTCATGAAGTATCTCCTGGCCACCGACGGTTCCCCCCCCGCCCGGAAGGCGGCAGCGTGGATCGAGCAGCATCTCGCCTGTGGCCCCGCAGACGTCCTCTTCCTGGTTTACGTCTTCCCCCTGCCCGAGGATGACGAGACCTACCATGGCGTCCTCGACCTCCCTCGGGATCCTGCCGACGAACGCGTTCGCAAAGTCGCGGAGACCGTCTTCAACCGCATCCGGGAGGCGGTCGGGGAATGGTCGGGCACCCTCCACGAGATCGTGCTCGTCGGCAATCCCGCCCACGAGGTCCTGGAGTTCGCTGCGGGTCAGAACATCGACCTTATCATCACCGGGAGCAGCGGCCGGACCCCACGGACGGAGATGTGCCTGGGGAGCGTCTCCAACGCGCTGATCCACCGCGCCCTCTGTCCCGTGCTGGTGGTCCGCTGAGGCAAGTTATCCCTTCGGCCATCGCCTCTTAGGGACTTGTACGCGGGGATTCTGCAGGCTCGAGCGATCGAAGGCCGTTCAGATTAATCCGTTCCCACTGCTGGGGCGGGGTAGCGGGTGACTTGGTTGATGCTGAAAGCCCTCGGGAGATTTGCTTGATCCGTTAGGCGCCGGGTCGATCCGCCGATGCTCGTGCATTGTCCTCCCCATCGAAAGGTGTCATCTTAAGAGTGAACCCTACAGCGCCGGCGGAGTCTGGTCCGCCGGCCGTGCCACCGACCGGAGGACGGTACTCATGCCGAGATTCCGCACCAGGCAGGTCTTCCTGCTCACCGCCGCGACGATCGCCTTCATCGCTACTCCCGCCGCTGCTCAGGGGCGGCAGCGGGTCCAGTCGCATCCAAAGACCATTTCGTCCGAGCAGGCGTTCTACGACGCCATACATGCTCCGAACTACCTGGGCACCGATATCGCCCATACGCCGATCAAGACCCAGCTGGGCGGGACCTGCTGGAACTTCGCCACCATCTCCTTCCTCGAATCCGAGGTGCTGCGCACCAACGAAGAGGTTGTGAAGTACCTGGGCGAGAACCGCCAGCAGCTCGACCTGTCCGAGTACTACATCGTCTATTGGGCCTGGGTGGAGAAGGCGCGCGAGTACGTCAAGCGCAAGGGCGAGAACGCCCGGCTCAGTGACGGGGGTGTTTCCCACGACACCGTCGAATTCGTACGCAAGTACGGGATCGTGCCTGAGTCCGAATATGCCCAGCCGAAGAATACGGGTCAGATGACCCGTGAGGTCACGGCCGTGATCCGGGCGACCGCCGACAGCACCGGCTTCAACGAGAACCAGGTCGTACGGGCCGTCCGCAATGTGCTGGACCGGCACCTGGCGCCGCCGCCGGAGAGCTTCGAGTGGGGCGACCGCACCTATACGCCGAAGCAGTGGGCGGACGACTACCTCAAACTCGACTACGACAACTACTGGGAGATCACCTCCTACACTGACTTCGAGTTCTACACCCGCGGTGAGCTCGACATCCCCGACAACTGGTGGGACTACGACGGTTACTACAATGTGCCGTTGCATGCCTACCTGCGGATCATCAACCGGGCCCTGGACCTGGGCTACTCGGTCGCCGTCGACACCGACTGGATTGATTCGTGGGGGAGCCAGGACCGCACTTTCCGGGGTGATGTGGGGTCGGGCTTCGGTGCCCACGGGCTGGCGGTGATCCATCCCGACATGATGTCGGGCCTGCTGATCGGCCAGGAAACCCGGCAGGCCGACTTCGAGGAGCGGCGGACGACCGATGACCACCTGGTGCACGCCGTGGACCACCGGATCGTGGACGGCTACGACTGGTACCTGATCAAGAACTCCCACGGCACCTCTTCGGGGCGCCGCGGTTACGTCTGGATGCGCGGCGACTGGATGGCGTTGCGGGTGCTCGCGATCATGGTCCACATAGATGCCATCGACACCTTTGTGGTGCGGCAGTTCGAGGGCGGCCGCTGACGATCGGACGGCGTTTCTGGACCTTCGTCCCACCCCCGGCCGCCGGCAGGGCACATCTCTCGCCTGAGGTCGGGCGGTTGCACGTATGACCGCCCTGACCTCCCGGCAGCGTCTGCTCGCCGCGCTCACCCGGGGTGTGCCCGACCGGCTACCGGTCACCACCCACCATCTCATGCCCTGGTTCCTCCAGACCTGTCTCGACGGTATCTCAACGACCGCCTTCTTCGACCGTTTCGGACTGGACGCCATCGACTGGGTCTTCGCCCACTGCCCCGAGGAGACCGAGGGAGTCCGGCTCGACCCGCTCCAGGGGGGGATCGGCTATCTCGATGTCCCCCGACTGGTCTCCGACGACTGGCGGATCACGACCGAGGCGGTGGGCGGACGGCGCCATCCGGCCACCCGCTTCCGGATCACCACCCCGGACGGGGAACTCACCACCGTCCTGGAGCATGCGCCCCAGACCGACTGGGTGGTAGAGCGCCTGATCAAGCAGCCGCGGGAGGTGGATCGGATCGCCCGCTGGGCCCCGGTTCCCCGCTGCGACGCCGAGCAGGTGCAGCTGCACGCCCACGCCTTGGGGGAACGCGGGATCATTCGGGGCGCGGTCCCCGGTTTCGAGATCTACGGACAGCCGGGCTGCTGGCAGGACGCGGCCGTGCTGGTCGGCATCCAGGAGCTGATCCTGGCCACCTTCGACGACCCGGCCTGGGTGCACGCCCTGCTCGGGGCACTCCAGGAGCGCAAGCTGCGCTGGCTCGCTTCCTCGGCCGGCGCTCCCTACGACCTGCTCGAACTGGGCGGGGGGGATGCTTCCACCACGGTCATCTCACCGTCCCTTTTCGAGACCTTCGTGGCCCCCTATGACGCTCCGCTCATCGAGGCCGCCCACACCGCCGGCCAACGCATCGTCTACCACACCTGCGGGGGGATGATGCCGATCCTGGAGGCACTGGCCGGGCTGGGGGCGGACGCCCTGGAGACCTTTACCCCTCCTTCGCTGGGAGGGGACACCGACCTGGCCGAGGCCAAGCGTCGCATCGGGGACCGGGTCTGCCTGATCGGCGGCTTCGACCAGGCGCGCTATCTGCGGGAGGGCACCCCGGAAGAGACCCGCCGGGCGGTCCGGGCCTGTTTCGAGGCGGCCGGGGAGGGGGGAGGTTACATCCTGGCCCCCAGCGACCACTTCTTCGAGGCCGAGCCCGCCCTGCTCGAGGCCTTCGCGGACGAGGCCCGCGCCTGTGTCTATCCCTCCTGACTATTCCCGGTCCCGTTTCCGCGGGATCCGCTCGTCGCTCATGGCCGCGTGGTAAGCGAAGACCACTTGCTCCGCTTCTGAAACCAAGACCGGGGAACATGCGTATCATCCTCCCATAGAGGGGCATCGACATTCTGCGACCTGTCCACGGGTTCTCAACCTGGGGGTTGTCATGATACGGAATGCCCGGCCTCTCTATCTCTCCATCTGCCTGTTCCTAGCCCTTCTGCTCGCTACTGCCTGCAGTGATAATGGTACGGGGCCCAGTGAACCGTTCGTCGGTGGGCCCGAGCATCCGGCGTCGGACGGCTCGTACACCGCGAGGATCTACAGTGCCAACGGCGTCGCCTCGCTGGAAGAGGTGGAACTGGGAGGGGAGAGGCAGTGGATCCTGATCCGCGGCTACGATGTAAGCAATCCGGTTCTCATCTTCCTGCACGGTGGCCCGGGCAGCCCGTGCCTCTTCTACTCCCGCTATGCCCTGGGCGGCCTCGAACACGATCTCACCGTCGTGGCATGGGATCAGCGCGGCTGCGGCAAATCGTATCACGCCGGCATCGATCCCGCCTCGATCACGAGGGAACAGTTGTTCTCCGACACTCTTGAACTCATCAACCTGATGCGGGCGCGGTTCGGGGTCGAGAAGGTCTACCTGATGGGGATCTCGTGGGGGGCTATCCTGGGCGCCTACATCGCCCGGGACCATCCGGAGCTGCTCCATGCCTACATCGGAGTCAGTCAGCCGGTGCATCTCGCGCGGAGTTTCCCCATCGCCCTCGCCGCGGCGTTGGCCCGGGCCACCGAACTGGGGATCCAGGAGGCGATCGACGACCTGAGCGCCCTGCAGGCCGAACCCGAGATCCCCTGGGCTCAGTTGGGGGTCCTCACCGGCTGGCTGGAAGCCCTGGGGTTCGGGGACATGCATGATCTCACCAAATGGGACGAGATCAGGGCGGAACTTGCAGCGACGGTCACCGAATACACGACCGAGGATATCGCGGATCTGGACCGGGATGATGTCCTCTATGGCGCCGCCGCGATCCATCAGGACGAGACCTGGCTCTATGAGCTCGATCTCTTCACGGATATCCCGAGCCTGGAGGTACCCGTCTACTTCCTGGCGGGACGCTTCGACTACAAGACCCCGGCCGTACTGGTCGAGGAGTATTGCACGGCTCTGGATGCGCCCGCGGGCAAGCAGTTCTTCCGATTCGAGTCCTCGGCGCACGCTCCCATCCTGGAGGAGGCCGCGGCCGTGCAGGAGGTGATCCTCAACCAGATCCTGCCCTGAGCGGCACGTCGGCCTGAGAGCGGTGGCCGCAGATGGGGCGGCTACCGGAAGATGATGTCGTACGGGCCGATACTCCCCCGGTCGACCACCAGATGCTGGTAGCCGGTCTGGGGGCCCTCGGTCCGCACGTACTCCCCGAACCCGCCGCTCTTCACGTCCGCCCGGTAGCGCTCGTGCAGGTACTGGCTGAGCTCCAGGGCCGAGATGAGCCCGTCGGCGTCGGCGTCGGCGTATTTATCGCCGACCGCGTCGGCCAGGAACTGGGCCAGGAAGCCGCCGGCCCGGAACTTGGCGGCCACCGCGGAGGTCACGTCCTCCTCGCTGGAGAACAGGCCCATCCGCCCCGGTACGGTGATGATGTCCTTGGAGAACCCCCCGCTGAAGCAGGAGTCGAGCACGATCAGCGAGATGTGCCCCTTCACGCTCTCCAGCAGCTGGTTCATCTCGTCGTCGCTGATGCCGGCGTCGTAGAGCTCGATCGTCTCGTCCATGGCGTCCGGGTCGGACTGCTGATAGCCCCCGACCCGCTCCACCCGGTTGCCGTGTCCCGAGTAGAAGAAGATGAAGACATCATCCGCCCCCACCCGGCTCCCCATTTGGCGGATGGCCTGCCGGACGTTGCCGGCGGTGGCCTGGGCGTCAGTCAGGATGATCCCGTTCTCCGACCGCATCCCGGCTCCCTGGGTCATCGCCCGGGCCACCCGGCGCGCATCGTCGGCGGTATAGGAGAGATCGTTGGCCCGGCCGCCGTAGTCGCTGATACCGACGAAGACCCCGTAGACGGTCCCCCCGCCGGCGGGCGAGGGGTCGACGACCGAGGCGGTACCTCGGGTCAGGCTGAGCCGATAGGTGCCCGTCTCACCGGCCGCATACGAGGTCGCCACGATGCGGTATCTGCCGCTCTCCCGCAGGGTGAGGTCGACCCGGGAACGGCTGGTGCTCCCCTCGAAGTCGTCGTTCTCGATCGCCTCCCCGCTGGGCAGCACCAGTCCGACGTAGGTGTCGAAGACTTCAGAGGTCAGCTCGATGGTGATGTTCTCCCCGGCCGTCCCGTTGAAGACGTAGATGTCGCGGTACTCCTCCTGTTCGAGCTTCCCATCTCCTTCGGCCAGTTCCCCCGTTACGGTCTGCCCCAGGGTGATCGCCCGCACGTCCCGTTGCTCGTCACCGGTCGGTCGGGCCGCGCCCAACTCCATGCGCAGCTCATACCGGCCGGTTTCTCCAGCCGCGTAGGAGGTGACGATGACCGTGTAGGTGCCGGCCTCGGTCAGCTCGGCCTCGATGATGCTGTGACCGGCGGCCCCCTCCACGTCGTCGTTCTCCTGATGGAACCCCCCCGGACCGTTGAGGATGAGATAGGTGTCGAATTCGGTGGCGCCGACGTCGAGCCGCACGTGCTGCCCGGGCTGCCCCTCGAAGGTGTAGCCGTCCGCGTACTCTCCGTCGCGCAGCGTCTGGTCCCCGGTGGCCAGCGCGCCCGACTGGGTCTCCAATCCCTCAGTGGCGGCGGCAGCGCTCCCCTGCTGGAGGCGGACCGTGTAGGCCCCGGTCTCCCCGACCGCGAAGGAGGTGACGTGGACCTGGTACTCTCCGTCGGCCGGCAGGGCCATAGAGATCAGGGAGCGGTGGGCGTCCCCCTCGTAGTCGTCGTTCTCGGAATGTGTCCCGTCCGGGAAGATGAGGATCAGGTAGGGATCGAAATCCTCCGAGCGCAGGTCGATGACGACCGGCTCTCCCTGGTGACCGGTGATGGTGAAGGTATCGTAGTACTCTCCGCCGGTGAGGGTACGATCCCCCTTGGCCAGCCGGCCGCTCTCGACCCGCTGCCCGGTCGGAGCCGGACCGGCGGTCTCCGATAGGGTTACGGTGAGCTCGTAAGCGCCCGTCTCTCCCTTGGTGTAGGAGGTCACCATGACAGTCCAGGTGCCGGCTTCTCGGGCGGTGACCTCAACCCGGGAACGGCTGGAGGATCCCTCCCAGTCGTCGTTCGCACTCGACTCGTTACCCGGGGAGGTCAGAATCACATAGGTGTCGAAGGTGCTGGAGGTCAGGTCGGCGACGATCGACTGCCCGGCCTGGACCTGGATGGTGTAGTTGTCGAAATATTCGCCGCCGCTCAGGCGGGAATCACCAGGACCAAGGGAGCCGGTGAAACGCTGGAGGTTCCCTCCGGCGGTCGCCCCCTCACCCTGTACGAAGACTCCGATCCCGTAGTAGCAGGGAGGGGCCTGGCAATCCACCATCGACACTTCGAGTTGGTAGGTGGCTGTTGCGGTCGGGGTGACCTCCAGGATGGGCAGGCTGTCCAGCTCCACGTCGGTGTCGAGCACGTTCCCCGCCGCGTCGTAGAGGGTCAGGTCCATGTCCTGACAGTCGTCGTCACAGGCGCCGACGATGGTGTAAGTGAAACCGGCCCGGAGTGTCAGCGGGACCCGTTCCGTGCCCTCGTCGGGCAGACTCGACATGTGGTAATCCCGCGCCGGGACGTAACCCATCGTCGCCAGCTGCTCCTTGATGCCGTCGAGCTGCTGCCTGACCTGCTCCTCCCATTGGGCCCGGGCGGGTGTGCCGAGCGCCAGCAGGAGGAGGATGCCCAGCGGAAGGGAGTACCTATTGGCTCGCATGGTCGGATCCTCGTCGGATGGTCGCTTCTCGGACCAGGGGTAGCGCATGCCGGGAATGGTATAGGAGCCAGGATCCCAAACTCAACGTGCTGCCGGAGCGCGTGACGGCCCCCGGTGGTCGCTCGAACAGTCGGGCTGGAGGGGGAGATCTACCCGGCGGCGGAGATCACCGCCCTGACCGAGTCCGGGTCGGTCGGGCACAATCCATAGGCAGGCGCGGTTCCCCTAACGAGACCGGAAGAGTAGAATGGTCCTGGGATAGACAGCGGGGGCCGGCAGCCCAACCTCAGACCGGCGGTCCCGGCCGGCAACGGCCGCCGCCGGAGGAGCGGGTACCCGAATGCGGCCCGACCGTCTCCACTCCCGCCTCTACCAACCCATCCTCCCGCTCCTTCTGCTGATCCTCTCGTTCAATGCACCGGCCGGTGCCCAGCCGGCGGGATGGTGGAACCTGAAGATCTTCCTCCCGGGTCTCCAGACCCTGGTCAGGGCGGACCTGCGGGTGTCCGGTGGAGAGATGGTCCGGTATGATCCTCGCCTCGAACCCGCACCCTCTGACCTCGGGCAGACCGTCGTTTACACCGGTCCCGACCCGCTGGAGAAGCAGCGACTCGGCACGGCCCGCAGCTATACCCGCGAGGAGATGGAGCGACTCCCGGTCCGGACCGTCTTCGACATCCTGTCGCTGCAGACGGGCATCTTCACCTTGAACACCTACGTGGACGAGATCCCCGGCAACAACATCCATGGTATCCGGCAGGTGCACGCGCGGGGGGGGCGGCATGCCGAGGTGGCCTTCCTGATCGACGGCATGCAGGCGACCGACCTGGTCTACGGAGGGCAGCCGGCCCGGGTGAGCCCGGCCGCGCTGTCGGAGATGGTGGTGATGACGGGAGGGATGAGCGCCGAGTTCGGGAACGGGATGAGCGGGGTGGTGGACCTGGTGACCGGGGTGGGGGGTGCGGAGCGGGAGGGTAGCATCGAGCTGCAGAGCAGCGACCTGACCGGTGCCGGGGTTGTCCCGCCTGACCTTCTTCACCTCCGGCTCGGCTTGGACGGGGCGTTCCTTCCTGGTCAAGAAGGACGACATCGTCTACGACCTGTATGTGACCGACGATCCGGCCACCTGGGATAATCCGGACATCATCTACGACCCGGCCGACCCGTACCTGCAGCGGACGAAGAGCGGAGCCCAGCGCCGCATCTGGGCCGGGGACATTTATGCCGGCTGGCTCGGGTACGGTTTCGACGACCACTGGGACGGTTTGCTCAACCTGACCTGGAGGACGGGCGAGACAGGGCGGGTGACGTTCTCGGGCATGACCAACAACCACCTGTCCGCCCCCTACACGGACGCCTGGCGTTGGTCGATGCTGTGGGGGCTGCCGGCCGAGGTGCAGCACAACGTGGTCTGGGGCACACCACGTTACGACGCGGAGTCGCCCGACCAGATCATCCCCAACACGGGTCTGACCGACTGGCACAACGAGAAGAACGTCCTCTTCGAGGAAAGCCGGCGGGTGGCCGTGATCTGGACCCATCAGCCGGACCCGGAGACCTACTACTCGCTCCGGGCCTCCTATTACGGACTGGAGAAGCGGTTGCGGGTGTGGCGGTTCGTGAACGCCGACGGCTACGCTGAGCGGTTCGAACATTACTACGACCCGTACGGGGGTGACCCGGTGTGGCGGCCGGGCGATCCCATGAACCGGGTCACTTTGAGACCGTTTCCCTACGGTACAGTTGACTACTTCAGTCGCGCCTATGGCTATACGGCGATCGGAGGTGCCGGCCTGGGTCAGGCAGGGTAGGAGATATCTCCTTCTGGACCGACCCGCGCGACCCGACCGACCCGGTCTCCGGAGAACTGGTGATCGATCCCTTCGACCCCAGGCAGGCCCCCGTCAGGAGATCGGTCCTGCGCAGCGACCTCAGCCCGCGCCTCGGCATAGCCCATCCCATCCGGGAGGACGCGGTCGTGTACGGCAATTTCGGGGTTTACATGCAGCCCCCCGACTATCGGAACACCTACATCGTCGGGTCGATGCAGGACGCCGTTCCACTGTTCGGGAACCCGAATATGGAAGCGGAGAAGACGGTCGCCTATGAGTTCGGTTACCGGCAGCGGGTGACGGAGGCGCTGGACGCTGAGGCCGTGGTGTGGACGAAGGACGTCAGTCGTCTGGTCAGCTCCGAGACGGTACCCATATTCCTCGAAGATGCCGCGGACCGGCTTGAATACACCGTGTTCCTGAACTACGACTACGCACAGAGCCGGGGCTTCGACCTCACCCTGACCCGGCGGTTCCGCGACCACTGGCGGGCCCGGCTCGATTACTCCTTCATGACCACCCAGGCCAACCGGGACGACCCTTGGTGGGGCTACCGGTCCGGCGACGAGCTGGAGACGATGCCCAAACGCCCACGGGTGCTGGGTTGGGACCAGCCGCACCGGGGGAGCGCGGACATCTCGGTATCGCTGCCCGAGGGGACCGGGCCGGGGATCCTCGGGCTGCGACCGCTGGAGCGGTCGAGCGCCAGCATCGTCTTCCGGGCCGCGTCCGGACGTCCCTACACACCGTCGACGAAAGACTGGAGGATTCTGGAGCCGAACTCAGGACGTCGCCCCTGGACGTTCCAGTGGGACCTCAGGTGCTACCGGGACTTCGACCTGTTCGGGGTGGGCTGCAGTCTCTTCGCCGATGTGCGCAATCTGTTCGACCGGCGGAACGTCTTCGCGGTCTTTAGCCGTACCGGCAAGCCGGACGACCCGGGCCCTGCCGCCACGAGCTTCACGGACGCCTACGACGCCTGGCACTACTTCAGCACCCCGCGTACGGTGAACCTGGGCCTGCGGGTGAATCTCTAGGCTGGCCGGTCCGCTCCGGTGATCTCCAGCAGTTCGCGGGTGTTCAGCACTACCGCCACGGCATCGGCCAGGTTGGTCAGCGAGGCGGTGTGGTGGACTCCGTCGGAGGAGGCCAGGGCGTCGGCCGGCAGGTAGACCTCGAAGCCGCGGCAGAAGGCGGAGCGGGCGGTGGTCTCGCAGCACATGTGGGTGAGCACACCCGTCACCACGACCTGGTCCTTGCCGGACTGCTTGAGCAACTCCTCCAGCTCCGTGCCCAGGAAGGCGTCGTAGGTGGTCTTGCGCAGGACGGCCTCCCCCGGGCGGGGGGCCAGTTCGGCCACGATCTCCGACTGCGGCTCGTCGCTCCGGATGTAGTCCGACCAGAAGCGCCCCAGCATCCCCAGGTCGTGCTCCCCCTGGTGGCCGTGACGGGTGTAGACGACCAGGCCACCGCAACGCCGCCACTGTTCGAGCAGCTCGGCGATGCGGGGGACGATGGGGACCGAGTCGGGGAGGAAGGAGCGGCCGACGGGGGAGCAGAAGTAACGCACCATGTCCACCACCAGCAGGGCGGCGCGGTCGAGCGCGGGCTGCAGGTGGGGACGGGGGCGCACCTGCCGGCGCAGCTCGGCCAGCCAGCGCTCGGTGTACGGGTCGGTCGGGATCGTGCTCATGGTTGGTCTCCGCTCCCAGGGGCCAGCAGCCGACGCACCTCGGCCACCGCGCCGGGGGCGTTGGCGGCCCAGCCGTCGGCGCCGATGGAGCGGGCCCAGTCGGCGCGCACCGGGGCGCCCCCGACGATGGTCCGCACTCGGCCGTCCAGCCCTCGTTCCTTGATGCGTTCGACCACCTCGGTCATCCCGGTCATGGTAGTGGTGAGCAGAGCCGACATCCCGATCAGCGGGGCTCCCTGTTCCAGGGCGGCGTCGATGAAGCGGTCGGTCTCCACGTCGGTGCCCAGGTCCACCACCTCGTAGCCGGCCCCCTGGAGCAGGGTGCCGACCAGGTTCTTGCCGATGTCGTGCAAGTCCCCCTTGACTGTTCCCAGCACGATGCGCCCCTGTGGGGGGACACCGGCGGCGGCCAGCAGGGGGCGGAGCACGGCCATCCCGGCGTGCATCGCCCGGGCGGCCACCAGCACCTCGGGGAGGAAGATCTCGGCGGCGGCGAAGCGGCGCCCCACCTCCTCCATACCCGGGATGAGTCCGCCGTTGAGCACTTCGAGGGGGGAGAGCCCGGCCTGGAGCGCCGCCTCGACGGCGGCCCGGGTCGGGGCGGTCCGTCCGGCCTGCAGGGCGGCGGTGATGTCGCTCAGGTCGGCGGCCACGTCAGCGCCACTCCCACTCGATGAAGCCGGGTTTTACCTCGGTCATGGCGTTGACGATCAGTTCGACCAGGCCGCCGTAGAGGATGCGGCTGGACTCCCATAGCCCGTAATAGGCGATCAGATCGCGGAACTGTCCCTTGCAGTTGCTGCAGGGGGCGCAGAGGTACTTGGGGATCGAAGGATCGAGGCAGTCGGCGAAGGCATCCAGCACCTGCTGCAGCTTCTTCCGGCCGGCCACCTGGAACCGCCAGTCCTCGAAGTTGTTCGGGCTCATGATGGCGAACCCACTCCCGCCACCGCAGCAGTAGTTGTACACCCCGTGCGGATGCATCTCGCGGAAGCGGGGGCAGAGCGCGCGCACGATCTGACGCTGCGGCTCGACCACCCCCATCAGCCGGACCAGGTTGCACGGGTCGTGCAGGGTGACCGGGAAATCGTTGCGGGCCGGATCGAGGCTCAGCCGTCCGCTCAGCACGATGTCGCGCAGCAGGACCAGGGCGCTCTCCCGGCGGATGTTCAGCTCCCCGGTCAGCACCCGGTCGGCGACCACGGCCAGCGCCTTGTGGGCGTGCCCGCACTCGCCGATGATGATCTTCTTCACCCCCAGTTTCCGGGCGATCTCGGCGTGCCGGACGGCCACCCGGGCCAGCTGGACGTCGTCGTACCAGACCCCGTAGTTCACGCCGTCGTAGCCGGCGATCTCCGAGGAGAGGGTCCAGGAGATCCCGGCCGCTTCCAGCACCAGGGCGAAGGCTCCCGGGTTCTCGGGCCAGGCCAGGATCTCGCCGGCGTTGTGGATGAGCAGCACGTCGGCCCCCGCCTCGTCCCAGCGGGTGCGCACGGTCAGCCCGGTGCGCTCGGAGATGTCCTCGTCGATGAACTCCAGGTTGTCCCGGGCGACCGCCGGATTCATGCCGGTGGAGGATCCGTTCCGAAGCTGGAGGACCGATCCGCTCTCATGCAGTTCCCGGGGGGCGATCCCCATCTCCTGGCTGAAGACCTTGCGCAGTTCGTGTGCCACCAGTCCGTTGTCCGCCCCGATCGGGCAGGTCTGGGCGCAGCGGCGGCAGAGGTTGCAGCGGTAGGCCAGTTCGGCCAGGCGGGCGACCATCGGCCAGTCGAGCGGGATGTCCCCCCCGCGCCAGGCGGCAAGCAACCCACCTCGCTTCACGTACTTGTGGTAGAGCCGGCGGACGACCTCGGAGCGGTAGGTGGGACGGTAGACCTCGTTGCGGCCGCTCGCCTCGTAGATGTGGCAGGCCTCCGAACAGGTCTGACAGCGGGCGCAGTGCTCGACGGTCAGCAGTAGCGGCTGCAGGAAGGTCCAGTTGTCCTCGCGGCGGAAGAGCCGCTCCAGGCCGGCCAGGAAGCGCTCGACCAGGGTGCGCTCCTCGGCGGCGTCCCGGGGGAGGGGAAGCCGCAGGGCGGAGGTGTCGTCGAGCGGCCAGGGGACGTTGGCCCGGGCCCCCTCGCTCATGGGGCGGAAGGGGGGGATACACGCCGGGTCGTCCAGAGGCGCCGGCAGCGGCATCAGCCGGTCGGGCTCCAGGTGCACGAGCGGCTCCGGCCGGCGCCCTCCCAGGTCGCGGGGCAGGGGGGGGCGCTTCACGGCTCTTCCCTGTCTCCGGGCCGGGTGGAGACCAGCTCCGCCCAGGTGCGCCGGCCGTCGGCGCCGATATGGCGGGCCGCCCAGCTCGGGCGGGTGGCCAGCAGCTCTACGATCCGCCGCTCCAGCCGGCTCCCCGGCACCAGCGGCTCGTCCTCCCAGCGGACCCCGTGCCAGGTGAACCACTTGGCGACGAAGTGGGCCATGTGGGTCAGGGGGATGTACGCGGCCAGCAGGGCGCTCAGGGCGATCCCGGCGGCCAGCAGGGGGGGGACCCGCAGGCCGGCGTCGAAGGTCAGTACGGCCGTCAGCACGGCGGATGCCCCCGGGCCCTCCTCGCCCGCGGCCAGGTGACCGGACGCCAGCAGCCCCAGGGCGAGCAGGAAGAGGAGCAGGTTGAACGCATCGGCCGGAGCGGTATAACCGCGCAGGTCCGGGTCGGTCAGCCGCCGGTGGAGCAGCGCCATGGCTCCGAACAGGGTCAGTGCCAGTCCGGCCGCTCCGGTGGCCCGATAGACCTGGAAGAGCCCCTGGGAGATGGCTGTCTCCGCTCCGGCGGTCACCAGTTCCTGCAGCACGTTGACCAGCAGCAGCAGGAGCGAGGCGGCCAGCAGGTAGAGACCGAGGTGGAAGGGGAAGGAACGCCACCAGAGCCGGGGATTGTGCTCATGCAGGGTCTTCAGCAGGAGCATCTCGGCGAGCATCACCCGCAGCGTACCGAACCGGCCGCGGTAGCGCGGGCGGGTCCACCAGTCGCTCTGCTCGAAATAGGAACCGCCGTGGGCGGCCTGTTCCGGCGCCTCGTGCGGCACCGGGTAGAGTTCCCAGCGCAGATGGAGGGGGAGACGGGCGTAGCCGACGATGCGTACCACGGTGGCGGCCAGGAAGACGACCGCCGAGGCCCAGACGAGGAGGATCAGGGCCATGCGGTCGGTTCAGACGCAGCCGGTCGGCTTGGGCAGACCCGCCACCTTGCAGGCCCCCTTGGCCGGACCGGAGGGGAACATCTGGTAGATCTCGGCCAGCTTGAACCCGGTCTCCTTGCACAACTTGCGGACCATGGGGGCGATGTCGTTCGCCTCCCAGTAGGTGCGCAGGTAGCGGACGACCCGCCAGTGCCCCTCCGACATCTCCGTGATGCCTTCGGTGGTGGCCAGGTCGCCGGCAACCTCGTCGTTCCAGATGCCGGGCTCCTGGAGGAAACCGTCCTCATCGACCGGATAGGCCTTCCCGTTCAATACTATCTCGGGCACGAGAGTTCACTCCTGGTGGAAAGCGATCGCGGGTGTTGTGGCCCGGGCGCCGCCCGATCCGGGAATAAAGACTCCGAAATCGGTCGCAGGGAAGATAGGACAGGGGGCGACGTCGGGAAACTCCCTTCCACCCCCGTCGGAGGCACCCCGATACCCCTTTGCCGCCGGGCGGGGAATGCTGCTATCCCTTGGTGCATGAGCGGACACCCCGGATCGGGCCTGGAGATCGAACGCAAGTACCTGCTGCGCGGGCTCCCTCCCCGGGTGCGCCGGGCGCGGGTGGTCACCGTCCACCAGGGCTGGCTTGCGGGTGGCCGGACACCGGTACGCCTGCGGAGCGTGCGGGAGGGGGGGCGCGAGTGCTGGACCCGGACGGTCAAGACGGGACTCGGGCTGCGCCGGACTGAGCAGGAGGAGCCGCTCTCCCGCCGCCACTTCCGCGCCCTCTGGCCCGGCACGCAGGGGCGGCGCGTGCGGAAGCGGCGCTACTTCGTCCCCCAGGGGGACCTGACCTGGGAGATCGACGAGTTCCTCGACTTCCCCCTGGTCGTGGCCGAGGTGGAACTGCCTGCCGAAGAGACCGGGGTCTCGCCCCCCGGCTGGCTGCGTCCCTGGATCGTGGCCGAGGTCACCGAGCGGCCCGAGTACACCAACCTGCAACTGGCCCGGCACGGGCCGCCCGCCTCCCCCTTCCGCGGTCGGGGAGGGAGCGGGGCCCGGACCGGGCGCAAGGCACCATGATCCGACCCGAATTCCGACGGCAGCTGCTGGAGGCACTCGGCCGGGTGCTGCTCATCCTCTGGATCGGGATGCTGGGCTCCCCGGTGATCCTGGTCGGGGTGGCCATGCTCAGCCCGTTGCACCAGGCTCAGGCATCCACAGGAGGAGGGGGCGTCGTGGTCGCGCTCCTGGACGGCCTGGCCGCCGTGGTGGGACTGGCTGCGATCACCCTCCGGACCCGCCTGCTCGAGGTGGACCGGCTGCTGGAACGGCTCCCCGACGGCGCCTCCACAGCGGCCGCAGAGGGCTGGCCGGCGGCCGAGCAGCCGGGGGAGGAGCGGGCTCTCCGGCTGGCCGGGCGGGTGGTCTCCCGTAGCCTGATCATCTGGGCCTGCGCGGACGCGGTCGCGGTGTGCGGATTCGCCGCCACTCTGATGAGCGGCGAGCCGACCCACGTTCAGCTGCTGGCCGGGCTCTCGCTGGCGCTCCTGCTGCTCGTGCTCCGTCCCCCCCTCGATACTCTGAGAGTTGGTCTGGATCGGATCGAGTGGAGTCTCTGAGGCGGCGGAAGAAGGCGATAAACACGAGGGGTGTCCGGTTCTTCCTGTCCTTGACGTCCCGGTGAGAAAGGACCAACCTGTCGTGATCGGAGGAATCGATGCGCACCGTTCGATCTCAGACTCGCCTGCTGCTTATCGCGATCCGGCTGCTGGTCGTGGTCGCCGTCGTACTGCCCGCCTGCTCGAAGAATCCGGCAGGTTCGGGATTCCCCTTCGAAGGGAAGTGGATCGGGACCTGGAGGGACGGTCCCGATTCGGCCCAGTTCGTGATGGATGTGGGGGCCGCGGGGGACGCCACAGCCACCGGGAAAAAGATAGCCTACACTTCAGGCAGCTTGACGGTTACAGAGACGCTGTCGGCGGACGACGTGTTCATCGACGGTGATGGGCGGGTCACCGGCACAGGGATCGTGAACGCGAACCTTTCCGGGTATGGAATGTACACGATCGGTGGATCGATGACAGGGATCCTCTACCGGTCGAATAACACGGGACAGGGGGGACTGGTCATTCAAATCCCCGGCTATGGCAAGGTCGCCTTCACCTGGACTGTCTCCAAACATTGATCGAGTCCGGGATACTCCCTACTTGCGGAAACGCACCCACATTCCCTCATCCGGACCCGCGGTGGACTCCTTCAGGGTCGCGTAATCGAAGACCCAGGTGAGCCGTCCTTCCTCCGCCCGGGTGGCGTTGTGGGCCACCACCCCGGTGGCCACCTCGATCACGAAGGTGATCTTCAGGTTGCTGAAGATCCGGTCGAGCATCCCCTCCATCCCCTCCATCCCCCCGAATCCCCCCATCCGTTCCTCGGAACCCGCCACCGGGTTCATCGGCGGGCTCTTCAGCAGCCAGGTGGCTCCCTCGTCGATCAGGGTCAGCTCGGAGAAGGGGTTGTTCATCTCGCTCTGCATCTCGGCTTCCGGCGAGTATTCGTCCGGCGGTCCGGCGGCCCCCGAGAGGTCCACCTGCTGCAGCTTCCGCACGTCATCGAAGGTGAACATCATCAGATAGGTGGTCTTGAGTCCCTCCTCCTGCCGGGTGACCTCGGTCAGCTCGACCCCCGCCGGC
The DNA here is from genome assembly GCA_964519015.1 of uncultured Gemmatimonadota bacterium. Taxonomy (GTDB): domain Bacteria; phylum Blakebacterota; class Blakebacteria; order Blakebacterales; family CAYUVJ01; genus CAZFHZ01. Next base: position 24,150 of record CAZFHZ010000016.1, read on the forward strand.
AGGTCCCGGGCGGCATCCGCCTTGATCTCCTCCGGGTCGAAGGTCTCCTGCGCCTGTTCGGCCAGCAGTTCCTGTCGGGCGTCGGCCAGCTCCTGTTCGGTCGGGGGTCCCGATTTCCCTTCGAACGCCTTACCGATCGTGGCCATGAAGTAGACCATCGGTTCCATGTCCACGCCGATACTCATGGCCGCGGTGCCGGAGAGGTCGCGCTGCAGCACCACCGTGGTCTGCAGGTCGAGACAGCCGGTCACCAGCAGGGTCACTAAAAGCGGGAAGAACCATCGGCGCATCCTCAAACCTCCCCGGTTCGGCCCGGGCCCGGGCCCGGACCTCCATCCATCGATACGGCCCCGCTTCAAAGGGTCGGCGGCGCGGCCCGCACCCGCAGGACCCCGTCGGGATCCGCGAAACGGAGATAGTACCCCCAGCCGCCATAGTCGTCACCCACCTTGATGAGCAGCGCGTTCCAGCCCGGCCGCAACCGCAGGCTCACCCGGTCCTCGTCGGGGAGGGCGGCCCGGTGGATGAGCCGGCTGTGCACCCGCTCCCCGTTGAGATAGAGAGCGACCCAGTCGTCGCTTCCCAGCAGGCAGTCGGCCGTGCGCGCATCAGGGCTGTAGACCCAGACCGCCCCGTAGGCCAGGCATCCCTCGTTGGGGCTGAGCAGGACGTTCAGGTCCACCAGCCCGTCGGCGCGCGCCCGCACCCGCTGCCAGCTCACTTCCGCCCCCGCCAGCCCGGTGTAACGGCCCGCCGGGTCGAAGCCGCGCTCGGGGGGGTAGGGGATGTCCATTCCTTCGGAGAGCTCGCCGCTCCGGGGATTGTCGAAGGGGCCGATGACCTGCCACTCGGTCACGAACTCCCGGACCGGTTCCAGGTGGACGGCATCCAGGCCCACCCACCCGCTCCCGGGACCGGCGGCCGGATCGGCCGTGATCTCCAGCACCGCCCCGGGGGGGTGCAGGGGGAGGGGCTCGGACAGGATGGGGCCGCTCGGGGCGACCAGCTCGGAGGCGCCGTCGAAGGGGGAGGCCAGGGAGCGGCCGTCCAGCCGGAAGCGGCCCCGGCCGTAGGCCGGACCGCGGGTCAGATAGAGCGCGACCCGGTAGCGGTCGCCGACCGCCACCGGGAGGGTCCAGCTGGAGCGCGCGGCCCGGCCCAGGTCGATGCGGAGCGTCCGACCGCCACTCCAGTCGGGGCCCCAGGTGCTCATGTCGGTGACCTCGACACTCCCCGGGGAAGGGGTCGGGGAGGAGGGGGCCGGCCGCAGGTCCTCTCCCTCCAGCGCCCCCTCGGGCACCAGCACCCGCAGGGGGATGCGGGCATTGGCGCCGGGCATGAGGGGGAAGGGGGCGTGCGGTTCCCGCTGGTACCAGTAGGCCGTACTGCTGTAGTCGGCCAGTTCGGTGTTGGCGTGGCCGTGCTCGATCTCGAAGCGGAGCGAGCGATGGAACCCGATGGCATCCCCCAGGTGGAAGCGGTAGGCGGCCACCCGGCCGCGGATCTCATCCTTGAGGATCAGTCCGTGGAGCGGACCGGCGAAAGGCCCCCGGTCGAAGTACCAGCCGGAGGTGAAGTAGTCCTCGGTCCCGGTTCCGACCATGGAGGGGGCGGGCTCCCCATCCACCCAGACCATCTCGTCCCCCTCCAGGAACCAGAGCTGGCCGTTGTAGCTCTGCAGGTTCAGGTTCACCCCGACCAGGTGGCCGCGGCCGGCCGCCTCCAGGACGGTGTAGTTCACCCCCGCCTCGGTGCGCGCCTGCCGGCGCCACTGGGCGTGGAAGTAGGCCACGTCCCGCTCGAGCCGGCGATCGAGCTGCTGCCAGTCGACGTGGTAATAGAAAGCGTCCACCGGCAGGCCGGTTCCGTTGACCACCTCCAGCCGGGCCCGCCGCTGGAAGGGCATCGGCCAGTAGCAGAAGAACCCGCCGCTGGAGACTCCCAGCCAGGCGGAGAGGTAATGCGGCTTCTCGAACCCGGTCCCGAAGAAGTCCCCCAGCGGGACCTCGACGCTGGGCGTTGTCTCCCCGTCCCAGTACATGCGCAGCAGCAGCCGGCGCAGGTACCAGGGGTCGCGGCTGGAGACGGTGATCCAGAGCCGGGTGATCACCCCGGGGCCGCGCAGGTCGGCCAGGGTGAAGGTCTGGCCGGGGGCCAGCACCACCCGGTCGGCGTTCCCCCCGGTGGTGTCGGTGGAGGCGACCTGGTGGAAGGTGGCGTCCTTCAGCCAGGGGAGCCGGCCCGGGTCGAGCAGGTCCTCGAGTCCGCTCCGCGGCCGACCGCAGCCGGCTGCCAGGAGCGGGAGCGCCAGGCTGAGAGCCCGTCTCAGGGCGGATCGTGATCGGCGAGGGTGGCGCATGACGAGACCTCCCCCGGCCGGGGCGGCCGGGCTCAGGTGGTGAGCAGGCGCGCCACCGGGGCGCGCGCGCACAGGTCGGCCAGCACGGCGGAGGGTTCTCCTTCGGCCGAACCTCCGGCGGGCAGGTAGGCGACCAGCCAGGTCCGGCCGGTCTCAGGCCGGACCCGCACCCGCTCGCTGTCGGTGATCGGGGTGCCGAAAGGTCCCTGGACATCGGCCAGGAGCGGCTTGCCTTCCAGCGAGAAGGGACCGCGCAGCGAGTCCATCTGTTCCCCGGCCGTGCCGGCCCGGAAGGTGAAGGGGGGCGCCACGCGCTCCGGGTCGATGACGCAGCAGGGGACCAGCAGCCGAAGCGAGATCAGGTTATTGAGGTCGACCAGGGGATGGATGGCCGGCAGCTCTTCCCCCTTGAGGACCCGGCGCAGGAGCGCTTCCGAGGAGGGGCGGTAGCGGGTGGGGTCGGTGCCGGCGGCCCGGAATAGGCGGCGCAGGGAGGACACGGTCGGGTGTTCGACCGGCACTCCGCTGCTCCAGCGCCGGCGGGCCTCTTCGGCCTCCGCGACGCAGAGCGCCCGGAGGGCCTCCGCCCCTTCGCCGGTGGGCTCGAGTTCGGACCAGTGCAGCTCCCAGCCGTCCAGCCGGGCCTCGGTCGGCGGGGGGAATACATCGCTCATGAGCGAGACTCCTTCCTGACCGGGTCGGACCGCCCGCGGCGGGAGCGGCCCGGGGCGGGACCGGGCGGGCCCCTCCCCCCTACGGCTCTCGCACAGACCGCCGGGGATGTCAAGCGCCCCTTGCCTCACCCGCCGATTGTGGGTTACCACCGAGACGGGGACGTCCTCCATCGCCCCCTGGTCGGGTGCTTACAGGTCCGGGCGCCCGCCGCCCCGAACACTGACCACGGAGAAGAGCCCATGCGACCCAGCCACCTTCCTCTGGCCGCCCTGCTGCTGGCGGCTTCGCTCCCGGTGTCGACAGGCGCCCAGAAGGCGCCCCTGGTGGTCGGTCCGCTGCGGGCCGCGGCCGGCACCCGGGTCTCCGGCTTCCTGGAGGTCCCGGCCGGGGTGGACGCGGGGACCCGCATCCCGGTCACCCTCATCAACGGGCGGACGCCCGGCCCGGTACTGGCCCTGGTCGCCGGCACCCACGGCTATGAATACCCGCCCATCACGGCCCTCCAGCGGGTGCGCCGCGAACTCGACCCGGCCACCCTGCGGGGCGCCGTGATCCTGGTGCACGTGGCCAATCTCCCCTCCTTCCTCGGCCGGACCGTCTACTACAGCCCAGTGGACGGCAAGAACCTGAACCGGGTCTACCCCGGGAAGGCCGACGGCACGGTGTGTGACCGGATCGCCGATGTGATCACCCGTGAGGTCATCGCGCGCTGCGACTACCTGGTCGACCTGCATGGGGGGGACGCGAACGAGGCGCTCCGTCCCTACAGCTACTGGATGATCGGCGGCAACGAGCGGGTGGATGACGTCTCCCGGGAGATGACCCGCTACTTCGGACTCGACCACATCGTGATCGACCGCGAGCGCCCGCAGGATGTGAACGCCTCGGTCTATACGGCGAACACCGCCGTGCTGCGCGGCAAACCGGCCATCACCACCGAGACCGGCCGGCTGGGCGGCAACGACGAGGAGCTGGTCCAGCTGGCCGAGCGGGGAGTCTGGAACCTGCTCCGCTACTTCAAGATGGTGGCCGGTGAGGTCACCGAGCCGGGACCGGTGGTCTGGCTCGAGGACTACGAGGTGGTCCGCAGCCCGGTCACCGGCATCTGGGTGCCGGCCGTGCAGGACGGCTGGTACATCGTCGAGGGGGGGCTGCTCGGCACCCTATTCGACCTCTTCGGCGACCCCATCCAGGAGATCCGCGCGCCCTTCGAGGGGGTGGTCAACTACGTGGTGGCCACGCCCCCGGTCTCGGAAGGGGAACCACTGGGCATGGTCAGCCGGGTCGTTCACCCGTAACGATGCGGCCGGCCGGGGAAGTGCGCCGGAGGGGATCCGCTCCGCCGTGGGGCGGCGGAGCGGGCGGTTCCGGGAGCACTATCTCCCGGATTGAGGGTGTCCGGGCGGCAATTCAAGGACCTTGAAGAATAGCCGGCGGGGAGTACTATTCCTTCAGACATGCCTGCCCACTACCCCCTCCCCGGGGGAGCGCGACAAGCCGAGGTTTCAACCCCAGATGCTACCCGGCAGGTGATGACGCCATGCGTAACACCCTCTTCCGTACCACCCTGATCCTCCTCCTCGGGTCCGGTCTCTTCCTTCCCGCCGGTGCCCGTGCCCTTCCCCTCCCCCAGGTCGGCACCACCGCCGGCCGTACCGGCCTTGTCCCAGTACCGCACCCGCTTTGCAAGT
>CAZFHZ010000016.1:28884-42136 GCA_964519015.1 uncultured Gemmatimonadota bacterium
ACGCTGCGCTTCTATGAGCGGATGACGCTCGTGGTGACCGCCCTGCGCACCGGCATCCCCCTGCGCGAGACCCCGGCCGCGACCGCCCTGGTCGACCGCACCGGACTGTCCAGTATGCCCCGGACCATCGCGGTCGATGAGGCCGTCCGGCTGGTCCCCGGGGTCAAGGTCGACAACCAGGCCGACGGGGAGCGGGTCCACCTGTCGATGCGGGGCCAGGGTATCCTCTCCGAACGGGGGATCCGCGGTATCAAGGTGCTCCAGGACGGGCTCCCCATCAACGACCCCACCGGCTTCGCCCCCGACCTCTACGATGTGGACTGGGGGAACGTGGGGCGGATCGAAGTGCTGCGCGGCCCCGGCGCTTCGCTCTACGGCGGCGGCTCCAGCGCCGGTGTGATCAACATCGTCACCCTCCCGGCCGGGGGCGAGGCCGGCGGGCCCAGCGCCGACCTCCGCATCGGCTCGCATGGTTTCTGGAAAACAGGCGGCCAGACCTCGGGCAACCTCGGGGATCTGGGCTACCGGCTCTCGGTCAGCCGCACCATGGGCACGGGCTACCGTGACCACACCGCTTACGCGGCGACCAACCTCTACGCCAAGGGGGAGTGGCAGGCCTCCGAGCGCCTCTGGCTGCAGCCGGTGGTGGCCTGGACCGGCTTCTTCAACGAGAACGCCGAGGGGCTCAACCTGACCTGGCTGGCCGATAACCGCCGGCAGGCCAACCCGGACGCGGCGGTCTACAACGAACTCCAGGAGACCCACCGGCTCACCGGCGGCGTGGTCGGCCGCTACACCCTGGACGAGGCGACCCGGCTCGATTTCAACGCCTATGTGCGAGACACCCGCTACCGGGAGCCGGTCCCCTCCTCAGTCCAGCACCGCACTCTCTCCGGACCGGGAGTGACGCTGCAAGCGACCCGGGCCTTCACCACCGGCGGGATCACCCATGCCCTGGGGGGGGGCACCGACCTGCAGTGGCAGACCATCGACGAATACCGCCACCCCAACCTGGGGGGGGCCGTGGAAGGCCCGGAACTGCTCAGCGACCAGACCATCGACCAGGGGGGGATGGGCTTCTTCCTCTTCGACCGGTTCGATCTGGGCGGGGCGTGGGGGGGGATGGTCAACCTGCGCTACGACCGCATCGCCAACCGGCTGGAGGACCATCTGCAAGCCGACGGGATCGACCTCTCCGGGGACGCCGACTTCGCCCGGGCCACCGTACGCCTGGGCCTGACCTGGAGCCCGACCGCGGCCACCAGTCTCTACGCGAACTGGGGGCAGGGCTTCCTGCCGCCGGCTACCGAGGAGCTGGCCAACAACCCGGAGGCGCAGGGAGGCTTCAACCGTTTCCTGGAGCCGGCCACCTCCCGCGGCGAGGAGATCGGGGTGCGTGGTCTGGGCGGCCGGCGCCTGCTCTACGATCTGACCCTCTTCCACCTGGAGACGGAGGGAGACTTCGACCGCTACCGGATCACCGAGCGGCCGCTGGAGACCTTCTACCGGAACGGTGGGAACAGCCGGCGGTTCGGAGCCGAGCTCTACCTGAACTGGAACCCGATCGATCCGCTCTGGCTGCAGGCCGCCTACACCTGGTCGCACTTCCGCTACCTCTCCTCGACCAGTTTCTGGGGGGAGATCGAGGGGAACGGGCTCCCCAACTGCCCCGACCACCAGCTGGTGACCGACCTCTCCTGGAACGTGCGCAGCGATCTCACCCTGGGGATCGGGAGCGATACCCTCAGCCGTTGGTATGTCGATCCCTCCAACGGGGTCACGGTGGATGGCTACACCCTGATCAACGCCCGCCTGGCCTGGCGTGTGCCGGTCGGTGGGCTGGATTGGGAAGTCTCGCTGCAGGGACGCAACCTGACCGGGGTGGAGTACATCGCCTTCACCGAACCGGACCCGGACGGCAACTCCTACCAGCCGGGACCGGAGCGGGAGATCTTCGCGGGCCTGCGCCTCTCGCTTCGCTGAGCCGGGGGCTCAGGGGCGCCAGGCCAGCCCGATCCAGAAGCGGTTGCGGCGGGGGGAGGGATCGTCCACCCGCTGCGCCCAGCCCATCCGCAGGTCGAGGCCGGGGATCCTCATCCAGGGGATCCCCGCCTCGCTCAGCACGGTCTCCACTCCGTAGAGCTTCTCCCAGCCGTCGAGCTTCTCCCGGGTGGTCCCCCCCCAGTACCAGAAGGTGACCGGGCCGGCCCGGTACTCGGTACGGTAGGCGGCGTAGTGCTCCCCGCTCAGCCAGCCGGTGGCCAGGGCGGGCATGGGGATGCGCTGGGCGAGCAGTCCCGGTTCGATCAGCCCGTTGTCGGGGCCGCCCACGCTGAAGCGCTCGAAGGGGTCCGCGGTTCCCTGCAGCCGGCCGTACCAGACCGTCCCCCCCAGCCGGCCCCCGGCGGCACTCCCCGCGCCCACCGTCAAAGCGCCCAGCCAGCGGCTCCAATCCGCGCCGGCCGTAGTCCCCCGCGCCCCCTGGAGGTCGAGGGAAGCGGCCAGCTGCAGACCGGCCGGGGTGTGGAAGGCGCCGGCCCGCAGCGAGGCCAGCACCAGGGAACGGTCCCCCCCGGCCGGGAGGTCGCGGGTGAGCGAGCCGGTGCTGTAACCGACTGTGGCCTCCAGGACTCCCGTGGTCTGGGTCCGGCGCCAGACCAACCGGCCGAGCCCTCCCCGGTAGCGGACCTCGTCCAGCCGGGCGGGGGCGCTGCGGATGTCGAAACCACTCCCCTCGACCGTCAGCGGTCCACGCCAGGCGGCGCGCAGGGAGAGCCCCCGCCAGAAGGGGGCCGCCCCGCCACTCCCCGACAGGGTCAGGGTCAGTCGGCCGATCGGGTCGATCTGAGCCAGGGTCAATCCCCACCGGCGCCCCTCCCGGGCGTACCCCCCCTGCGGCAGGAGCACATGCCGGCGCGGACCCAGTCCGTAGGCGTGGGCCGGCGGCACGGGGGCGGCGGCCAGCTCGATCCCCGCTTCAATGGGGCGGGGGGCGGCCGGACTCAGGGCGGGATCCAGGAGGGGCGACGGACCGAGCTCAGCCGTGGTGTCGGGCAGCCGGCGCAGGTCCCAGCCGCGGCTCCACAGTCCCAGAAAGTAGACCGACGATCCGGCCGGGTCGGGGGCCGGGGCGAAGGCCGCCCCCGTCACCCGGGTCAGCGGGCGGGTCTTCCCACTGGCCACCTCGACCCGTTCCAGGCCGGGGATTCCCCCCGCCGTGGAGGTGCAGACCAGGCGCTCTCCGTCCGGCAGCCAGGCGGCGTCGAAGCGCGAGGCCCCGTCGTCGGGACCGATCGGCCGCCCGCCGCTCCCGTCCCGCTCCAGCAGGTAGAGCCGCCAGAGACCCCCCTCCTGCCGGCTGACTAGGATCCGGCGGCCGTCCGGGGACACCCGGGGCCGGTCGAAGGGGTGCTCGAGGTCCCCCTCCACCAGCAACCGCTGGCCCGGGCCGGTCAGGTCGATCTCCACCAGGTCGGTGTATCCCCCCCGGCTGCGCAGGCCGACCGCCCGGCGGCCGTCCGGGTCGGGATCGGCCTGGTGGATGGCCGCCCCCCGGGTGATCCGCTGCAGTACCCCTCGCGGCCAGTCCCAGATGAAGAGGTCGGGACGGAGCCGTCCATCGGGCAGCGGCTCGGAGCGGATCACCAGCAGCCGGCCGTCGGGAAGCCAGCGGGGTTCCGCATGGCCGCGTCCGGCCACCGGGTGGAGGACGGCCACCGGCTTCTTCGGGCGGGGCTGCCAGGGGAGGTCGGGCACATCCTCGGGGTCACGCTCCCGCGCCCGCCGCTCGGCCGCCTCCTCGGCCGTGGTGAGCGTGTCGGGTCCGGTCGGCCAGATCACCAGCCGGGAGGGTTCTCCCTCGGGCCGGAGCACCAGGGCGACGAACTTGCCATCGGGGGAGAGGGTGGGGGCCCCGGTGTAGCCCGCCAGCCGCTGGACCTGCTCCCCGGCGGCCAGCCCAGCTCCAGTCAGCTCGGCCTCGATGGCCAGCGCCCGTCCGGTCAGTTCCGCGCAGAAGCGGCCGTAGAGTTCCTCGGGGGGGCCTCCGAAGACGCCGGCGAAGGCCTCTCCGAAGGTGCGCCTGCGGAGGGCGGTAAGCCGGGCCCAGAGGGCGGGGAGGGAGGCCTCGCCGCTCCGTTCGGTGAGCCACTCCAGGAAGGCCGAACCGGCCAGGTAGGCCATCGTGCCGCCCAGGAAGCCGCTACTGGCGCTCATGGCCGCATAGTCGGGGAGCTGTCCCTCCAGGGCCCACTGACGCAGGATGGCCGGGCGCCACACTCCGTGCGGTCGGCCGCTCCCGGTGATCTTCCCCTCGACCCAGGTGGCGTAGCCCTCGATTACCCAGCGTGGGGCGCTCAGCCAGATCGGCTCCAGCGGTACGGGGGAGAGCGCCCCGGTCAGCCGGCGCCACGGGTCGCGGGAGGGACGGGTCAGGTGGGCGATATGGGCGAACTCGTGGACGGCCACGATCTCGGCCCAGCCGCGGTTCTCCCCGCTGACCGGGCCGGGTCCGGCCGGGGTGGGCCAGAAGAAGATGGCCGGTCCGGGCCAGGCCGAGCCGTTAGCCACGTTGACCGGATCGTCCACCACCACCGTCACGCGCCGCTCCGGGGCACTTCCGACCAGGTCGGAGACAGCCGCCTGGACCGACTCCAGCCGCTCCAGCAGGGCCCGGGTCCAGCTCTCCAGCTCGACCGGGTAGTGGACCTCGAAGTGGGTCGTACGGACCGTCCGCCACGCCCGGCCCGGTTCGGGCAGTTGCCGGGCCGAAACCCCATCGGAGGCAGGGAGGAGGGGTAGCGCGGCTGCGAGCAGGATCAGGGCACGTTCGGGGGGTCGGAGAGGAGGGCGCATACCCCGATTCTGCCCCAAGCGGGGCGGGGGGGAAAGGTGCAAAGAGCAGGTCGTCGAATGGGGTTGCGAGGAGGGGTCGGGGCAGGGCAATCTCCCCCCATGCTCGAGCACCGTTCCCCCACCCCCGACACCCGGGCCCTGCGGCTCGGGATGAACATCTCCCTGGTCATCGGCTTCGGCATGCTGGCCATGAAGAGCACGGCCTACGCCCTGACCGGGTCGGCCGCCATCCTGAGCGACGCGGCCGAGTCGGTCGTGCACGTGGTTGCGGTCGCCTTCGCCTCCTACAGTCTCCGGCTCTCCGTCCGTCCGGCCGACGAGCGGTTCCCCTACGGCTACTCGAAGATCGGCTACTTCTCGAGCGGGTTCGAGGGCGCCCTGATCATCCTGGCGGCGCTCTTCATCATCTTCGAGGCCGTCCGCAAGTGGCTGACCGGCCTCTACCTGGAGAACCTCGGGCTCGGCACGGCGCTGACCGCGGTGGCGGTGATCGTCAACGCCATCCTCGGTTTCTACCTGGTCCGGCTCGGCCGGAAGCACCACTCGATCATCCTGGAAGCCGATGGGAAGCACGTCCTGACCGATTCCTGGACCAGCCTGGGTGTGCTGGTCGGGCTGGGCCTCACCCTGACCACCGACTGGCTCCCCTGGGACCCGATCTGCGCCATCCTGGTCGCCCTCAACATCCTCTTCTCGGGAGTGGGCCTGATCCGGCGGAGCATCGGGGGGCTCATGGATACCGCCGAACCGGCAGTCAACCAGCAGTTGAAAGAGATCCTCGACCGGGAGACCACCCGCCACGGCATCGGCTACCACGACCTGCGCCACCGCGACCTGGGGGACGCCCATTGGGTGGAGGTCCACCTGCTCTATCCCGGCGCCATGCCGCTGCGGCAGGCTCATCAGATCGCGACCGGGATCGAAGAGGAGATCGAACGGCGGATGGAACCCGCGGCCCGGGTATTCACCCACCTGGAAGCGATCGAGGACCATCAGACCGTCCACAGCGACGCGGGGCCCACGCCCGGGGAAGGCACCGGCGCACCGCCCTCCGTTTAGTCCCCGGGCGGGTCGAAGCGCGGGTCCCGACCCAAGTAATCCTCGGGTCGGGCGACCTCCTCGTTGACCCATTCGATCACGGCGGCGAAACCCTGACTCTCCGGGTCCTTGGAGAGGTAGGTATCGGTGATGGCCAGCACGTGGAAGCCCTGGCTGATCTGGAAGGATAGGGTGGGGTCTCCGATCTCCCCGGCGATGACCTTCTGCACATACTCCAGCGCGCTCATGCGGCCGGAGTAGTCGCTGTAGCCGGCCAGGCGCGCCCCCGCCCGGATCCGTGCCAGTCCCAGCCGCCGGCAGAGCTCGCGACGGGTCACATAGAGCTCCTTGCCGATCCCCAGCCCCTGCCAGGCCGGGTCGACGATGATCTCGGCGCCGTAGAGGGTGCGGCCGTTCTCGGGGTCGTGGGTGGTGAAGAATCCGGCGTCGGTGATCTCCCGCCAGGTGTGATCGAACTCATAATCGTCCCAGGTCACGATCAGGCTTGCGGCCATTCCCACCACCAGCTCACTCGGCCGGTGGATGGCCACCGTCTGCCCTTCGGGGAAGACCTGAAGGTGACTGGCCAGCTGCGCTTCGTTCCACGGCTTGCTGCTGGGGTAGACATCGAGGCAGAGACCGATGATGCGGGAGAAGTGCTCCGGCCGGGTGTTGGCGATCTCGATCTCGGCGCGGATATCGGGCTTGCGCTTGGCCATGGGGTCCCGGCTCAGAGCTCGACCCGGTCGAGAGTGGCCAGCACTTCGGCGGTGGTGATGGAATCACGCAGCGGGAGCACCGTCCCCCGCTCTCGCGACTCCCGGATGGTGTCGAGGTTGAGTTCGCCGATGACCATCATCTCCTGGTTGGTGTTCCCCTCGGCCAGGATGCCGTCGCGGGCGAAGGGGAAATCGCTCGGAGTGAGGATGGCCGACTGGCCGTAGTTGAGCGAGACGGCCGGCACCATGGGGATCGAGCCGACCGTGCTGGATAATACCACGTAGATCTGGTTCTCGATCGCCCGGGCCTGGGCGCAGTACCGCACCCGCAGGTAGCCCTGACGCTCGTCGGTGCAGGAAGGTACCACCAGGATGTAGCACCCCTCGCGGGCGGCCGCCCGGGCGATCTCGGGGAACTCCACGTCGTAGCAGATGGCGATGGCCACCGGTCCGAAGTCGGTCTCGAATATCCGCAGGCGCTGGCGGGGACTGACCAGCCACTCTTCCCGCTCCCAGCGGGTCATGTGCAGCTTTCCCTGGAAGGCATGCTCGCCGTTGGGGGCGAAGAAGAGGGAGTGGTTGAAGACCCGCTCGTCCCCGTCGTCGATCACCGGGATGGTGCCGGCCACGATGTAGAGCCCGCTCTCCCGGGCCAACCGGCTCATGAGCTCGACGAACGTCTCCTCGCGTCGCGCCAGGATACGGACCTGTTCGGGGATAGGTTTCTTCAGGTCGCCGAGGGTCAGGAGCTGGACAGTGAAATACTCGGGGAAGACGAGCAGGTGAGCCTTGTAGTCCTGAGCCGTCCAGACCAGCCCTTCGACCTGCTGGGCGAACTCATCCATCGAACGGACGGGCCGGATCCAATACTGCACGGAGGCCACCCGCAGGCGATCGCTCATCTCGTCCCCCCTGGCCGGGATCATGGTTCCGGGCGACCGGCGCCGACCGCCCCTGCTTCCAGCTTTGTGGATGGGCGGGCCGGACGCAAGGGGAGCCTGTGCGGAGGACTACTTCTCCTTGCTCCCCCGGATGATCGGAGCGAGTTCGTAGGCTTCCCGGTCGTGGGCCTGGGCCAGGACCCGCAGGTTGTCCCCTCCCTTGGCCGGGATGCCGGCCGCGGCCAGGCGGGCCAGGCCCGTTTCCAGCGGCACGCCCTCCCGCTCGCACAGCTGCTGGACGGTCATCCGCCCCCAGCCGCCCCCCTGTCCTCCGGCGCCTGCTCCGCCGCCCCCCCCGCCGCCGGCTCCCCCTCCGGCGCCAGAGCGGGGAGCCACCAGGTCGGCCAATGCCTTGGGGGTAGCAGCGTTCGCTTCCGCCAGGTCCCCCAGGACGGCCGAGGTGTCCACCCCGGCGATCCCGGCCGCGGTCAGCCGTTCCACCACCTGTTCGACGCGCATCCCGACGGCCCGGGCGTACTGGGCGACGGTCAACTCCTCGGCATGGGGGACCGGCGGTTCGCTCTGCTCGTTCGACCACGACTGGGTCAGGTACTCACCGAGCGCCATCACGCTGCTGAAGGGGGGGACCTCCAGGAGGGTGAGCAGGAAGAAACCGAGGGTGAAGAGGGTGGCCAGGCCCGTCTCCCGCTTCATCCGCAGGCCGGCCTGCAGCCGGTGCTTCAGGTAGCTCCAGAAGATGGCCCAGTTGAAGTAGAGGTGGACCAGGGCGGCCACCACGAAGAGGAAGGCGAAGATGGTGTGGAGGGCCTGCCACTGTCCCTTGGTCAGCCCGATGAAGCGCCACTCCACCCAGTGCGCCACCCGCCCGGGTGGGGAGAGGTAGAGCACCAGGCCGGTCACGGTGATGATCGCGCCACTCAGCACGATGTAGAGGGTGGTGAACGCCTTCCAGTTGAAGCGCTTCTTCTCCGCCATCTCGCCTATCCGTCCGTTCCCAGGTCCCGGGTGTGGCCGCTGACCTTCTCCGACCTCCGCCGGAGCATCGCAGCCCCTCACCTGGTAAGAAACCGAAGAACGGCCGGAGGATTCAATAAAAACGCGTCATTCCGCCCGCAGTACCTCGATCGGATCCACCCGCAGGGCCCGGCGGGCCGGCAGCAGGCAGGCCAGGATGCCCGCGGTGACCAGGACAGCGGCCACGCCCAGGTAGGTGGCTGTATCGGAGGCGCCGACCTGGAAAAGAAGAAGGACCGCACCGGCCCGCTCGCGCGAGCCCGAGGCGGTGGCCCGGTCCTCCAGCGAGATGCCGGTCGGGTTTCAGGCCGGAGGGGTCCCCACCCGGGCGACGAAGAAGAGGTCGGTACCGTTCGCATCGCCGCCGGTGATGCGGAAGAGGGCATCTCCATCCGGCGTGAAGGCCACCGGCGGTGGGAGGTTCGGCCGGCTTCCGAGGAAGGTGAGATCCCGATCGAACACATCGAGCCTCTGCCCGCTGTTCTCGGTGGTATTGGCGAGCACCCAGATCCGGCCCAGCGGGTCGACCACGATCCGCTCGATCGCCGGGCGCCGTTCTGCGAACGGAAGCCGGTTCTCCAGACCCGGGTTGCTCCGCTGGAAATCCTCCCGGTCCACTCCGTACAGGTCGGCCAGTCGGATGATAAAGGCCGCCCGGTCGGCTCCGGTCACTGCCAGGTCGGGAGTCGGAGCGACCAATTCCCGCTGGATGCGGCCGGTCAGGTCTCGTTCCTCGATCCGGTAATCGGCGGTGGTCACCGTATACACCCGGTCCCCACCTCCCCAGGCCCAGTGCAGCTCGGGGGTATAGGCGGGCGGATCGAACATGGTCGTGGGGCCCAATCCTGGGAAGATGACGCTCGCATTGGCAGTGGGCTGAGTACGCATCACCGCGAGGGTGTCCGCCGGTGAACCATCTAGGAGGGAGATACTGAGACCGCGGAAACCGTCGCCGGACCGGGTCAAAAGAAGCTCTCTGCCGTCGGGCGTGATCACGAAGCCTTCGTAGTCATACCGGCCCGGTCCCGGCCAGTGCACCACCCGCTGGAACGAGCCATCCCGTCCGAAGACGGCGTACCGTCGCAGGCCGATATCCCCCACCCAGATCTCGTCGCCGCGGATGAACATCTGTAGGGGATACTCGAACTCACCGGGGCCTGATCCCCGGCGCCCGAAGATGTGGACCGGACGCCCCTGCCGGTCGACCCGGACGACCTGCCGGTTACCGGCATCGAGCAGATAGAAGCCGTCGGGGGACCCTACCGCCCAGTGGACATCGTTGAAATCGTAACCGGAATCGCTCCTCCAGAGATGCCAGACGGCCAGGGTGTCCAGACCGAGCCCGATCTCGGGGATCCGGTGCCAGGTCGTCCGCGCGATGCCGGAAGCCAGCGTCTCCCGGGTGACCTCGCCTCCATCTCTGCCGGTCCCGCAGGCGGTGATCAGTATGCTGAGTGTGAGAGCAATCAGGGTGGGGAATCGCGGACCTCTGAGCGGGGGATATGGCCGCGGACGGATCTCTGGATGGGTCATCTTCGTCATGATTGCCCTCCGGCTTCGCCTTATCTGTATGCCTGGTTTAACGAAGAGCTCAGCTGGATGGTTGGGTGCATCGACACCCACGAGCCGGAACGGTAGTCACTCCCTGGATTGCGAATTCGGGTCTTTCGCTTCAGGAAATGATCGACGGCGGCTTCCCGCTCAGCCCCGACAGTTCGGAGACATCCCACCACTTGCAATTGCGTTCATCCAGATGCCCTTCCGGTCCGCTGTCGACTGGCGGCGATGCCGACTCCTGATCTCGGACGGGCTCAGATATCCTCGGCTCCCGAGCATGCGGTTCTCCATTTCCCATCCGCGTAGACCTGTAGCGCCATAAGCATCTCTCGGTTGCTAGGTGAGAATGACTACAAAAGTGAGGGAGGTTCCCGACTCGGCTCAATCGGCGGGTTAGCGCCCCTTTCAGTAGATGCAGGAGTCAAGGAGTGACAAGGCCTCTTGTAGGACTTGATCGGGTGCTTTCCCGATGCGTCTTACATTCCGAGTGCGGAAGTCAAGCGACTTGACCTGCTCAACCATTACATACCCTGTAACACCGTGACCGTCTGGGATTGACACATGGAAAGGGTAGTCACGCCGGGTACTAGTGAAATGTAACTCACATCGCGTTAGTACGGATACGTCGTTTGACATTGCGGTAAGTCCACACGAAAGGCTGGCAGGCTTTGTTGTGGGCTCGGATGTACTGCATCAGCTTGCGGCGCAGATCGCTCAGTGAGGTGAAGATGCCGCGTGTGATCATGTCCCGCTGGATCTTGGAAAACCAGAGTTCGATCTGGTTCAACCAGGAAGCATAGGTGGGGGTGTAGTGGATCGTCACACGAGGATGCTCCTCGAGCCAAGCGGCTACACGCTTGGTCTTGTGGGCCGAGAGGTTGTCGCAGATGATGTGGATCTGGCGTCTCTTTGGTTGGGTGGCCACCACCTTATCGAGGAAGCGGACGAACGCTTCACTGGTGTGCCGCTCGGCGGGCATGCCCTCCACCTTTCCGGTCCCGACTTCCAACGTCGCATAGAGCGAGAGGGTGCCGTGGCGCACGTACTCAAAGCCGTGCCGTTCCGCTCGGCCGGGCGAGAGGGGCAGGATGGGATCGCGCCGGTCCAGAGCTTGGATAGCCGTCTTCTCATCGACACAGAAGACGGCCGCATGCGCAGGTGGGTTGAGATAGAGCCCGATGATATCGGCGGCCTTACGCTCAAAGTCGGGATCGGGACTGGCCACATAGCGCTCCAGCCGATGAGGTTTCAGTCCTGCTCGTTGCCAGACCCGATGGACGGTCATGTGACTGATGCCGAGTTGAGCCGCCATACGACGTGTCGTCCAATGCGTGTAGGGCCGGGGAGGTGGCTGTTGGGTGAGCGCCAGGATCTTGGCCTCCATCTTGGGCGAGAGTCGATCTCCACGGCCATCGCGGGGGCGGTCCCGCAGGCCGGCAACACGGCGGGACTGAAACCGCTTGCGCCATCGGGCGATAGTTGGATCACTGATACTAAAGCGTGCCCGTAATGCCGCATAAGGGGTACCCTTCGCGAGAGCCAGAATCATTTGGGCGCGCTGGACGAGGGCGGCACTCAGGTTACGTGAGCGCGCCATGGTCTCCAGTTCGGAGCGTTCGCCTGGAGATAAGTCGAGGGGCTGGGGAGAAGTAAACATGCCCCAGTATAACATAGGATGAGTACTTACACAACTTCAGATACGTTCTACTAGTCGTAGATCTAGAATCCCGGCGGTCACATATCGGCGATCCAAATCAGCACCGAAGAGTGCAATAGTACCGCTGAAGAACTGATTGGTGGATGATCGCAGTTGACTCAGAAAGACGCCTTCCTCAGTCATGATCGAAAGGCGGTTCTCCATCCGATCAGGCACATATACTCTGCCCTGGTCGACAATTATCTGCGAAGGATATGTGAACTCGCCGGGTCCACTACCACGCTTGCCAAAACTGCCGAGAAGATCTCCCTCCGCAGAAAATCGATATACCTTCGCGTCTCGTATATCTACCACGTACAGGATGCCATCATTGCTGACCGCCGACGGAGCGCCCCCGTACATGATGAAGGTATCCTCTCCTTGGTTAGCACCGATAACAAACCGTTCTTCTACTTGGTATGGATTCTCAGGAGGCACGTAATCATGAGCGTATGTGCGCACGGACACACCGTCGACTAATTCTATCAGATACTCTGGTTCCTTGCTTGAGCAAGAGGCACAAATGAAAGCAGAGAATGCAGTGAGGAGGAGTTTGATTCCTATGAATCTACCCATGTGGGCCCTTCTGCTGAGCAGCAGAGAGAGCGCTTAGACATGAAGCATATATCTGGATAATCCCCTCTGACAGTGTTAAGTCCCGTTGTGGTCCTAACGGCCTGCGCGTCAGTTGCAGCGGCACTTAACCAGGAGCAAGGATGACAGAGATCACCGCCGCAGACAACTGCATGCGCTTGTTGGGCGATCAATCAAGGTATAGGATGATGAAAACGGTTATAGAGTCCGATGTTGGAATGTAATGCCCAGGAGGATCTATACGAAGCAAGGTGCCTGACGTCTATTGGAGGAGGGTTTATAATTGGAAAAGAACCATCAGGAGACAACACGTGCTCCATCCAGCGAAGTATATATCGGTGATACTCATCGGAATCCTCTGCTGCTGCAGTTCGCAGACCAGATCATCAAGCCACCAATTCCAAACCTATATCGAAGGTGGAATTCAAGTTGCCGAAACAACCGGTGGCCCACTGTATGACTCTGAACTATTCCAATATGATATTGAACTGATAATCCCAGCGGGAACAACGGAAGAGACCGCATTAGGATTCCCTCGCCAGTTCTTCTCTGATAGTGAAGGGAATCTGTATATCGTGGATGAATTCAGAGCAGCAGTATTGGTTTATTCATCTGATGGCCAGTATTTGCACACTATAGGCCGAAAAGGCTATGGACCTGGAGAGCTACAGAGTCCAAGAGTCCAAGACGTAAAAGACCATTCCGTGTCGCTCTTCGACCTCAATACTCGAAGATTATCGACCTTTTCCATAGACGGAAAACTAGTTGAATCTGTAACAGCACCAAGTGTTCCGGGAGTTCAATTGCGAAGTTGGAATCTACAGGATTATCACGCTCGGTCTGACGGGAATCAGTTACTCGTACTACGTCAGCAAGAT
>CAZFHZ010000017.1:0-42097 GCA_964519015.1 uncultured Gemmatimonadota bacterium
AGGAGATACACGCCCTGTTTGCGCGAGACGAGGAACGGCTCTCCGCACTCAAGAGAGTCTCAGGTTCTTCGCTCAGCATACACCGTATCCTCCGTGCCAGCCCGATCCTCACAATACGGGCGGCTGCTGAGAAGTCAGGACTGGCGTTTCAGACTGCCATGACAACCCTTGATCGACTCACCGATCTTGGGATCACACGCGAACTCACCGGACGGCAGCGGGATCGTAGGTACGCCTACTCGGAGTACCTCGTGATCTTGAATAGCGGGACAGATCCGCTGAATAGCTGAGGCAGCGCTTCTCGCCCTACGTTGCATTCGATCCGTCTTCTGGGCCCGTTGTGGTTGAGGATCTTCCTGAGATTGGTGCCGTCCTGGTCATAGGAAAGCAACAGACACGGAATCCGTTGCTGACTGTGAGAAGTAGCGGCTGCATTCCATGCAGTCACGCTGATGGGCCTGGACGCCAGCGAATCCAAAGTCGTCGAAACCTGGGAGCGCATGGCATAATTGATTATTAATACATTGACATGCTCTATTACTATGTATATTATGACATTGTCATGAATCTAGAGTCCATTGCCACTGCGCAGAATCCCTGGTGGGAGGACCCTGGAATACCTCCCACGGGCATCACATTCCGTCGCAACCTGCAGGCCAAGGTCCGCGACAGGCTGGGGGATTCCACCAACCGCCGTGCGACGGTCCTGCGCGGGCCGCGCCAGGTAGGCAAGACCACTATGATGCTCCAGTGCATCCAGGACCTACTCGCAGCCGGTTGGCCGCCGCGTAACATCCTCTACTTCTCCTTCGACGATGACCGGATCATCGGCGAACCCCGGCTGGATGAAGTTGAGCAGCTCCGGCCGGAGAGCACTGATTCGTCGACACCGAGAATCCTGCTCATGGATGAAGTCGGCCGTGCAGCGAAGTGGGATCTCTGGCTGAAGCGAAAGGTGGATGAGGGGGAGGACCTGATCCTCGCCACCGACTCCTCGTCGACGTTGCTTCAGGGTGGGTCGGCAGAATCCGGACAGGGCAGATGGGACGAGGTCATCCTGGAAGGACTTCTCTTCTCTGAATTCGTCAGCATCAACGCCGGTGAGGAACCGCCTGCGGTGGAGGCGGCTGCCAGGCAACCCCGGTTGCTGGAAAGATATCTGAGGATAGGAGGCTTCCCGGAACACGCACTGGCGGAAGATCCCGGCGATGTGACCCGACGCATCCGTGAAGACATTGCAGGCCGGGCCATTGAAGGGGACTTGGCCCGACAGGGCGGTGAGGTCAAAGGGCCGAAGGACCTGTTCGTTTACGTCGTCCAGAACTCAGGTCTTCTTTTCAATGCATCGGGAATAGCCAAGGACGCTCTCGATCGGGATCCCCGCAGTGTCAGGGACTGGATCCTCAAGCTGGAGAATACACTGCTCCTGTCGCGGCTGGACCGCTACTCGCGGTCTCCTTCATCCAGCCACAAGGCGTATCCGAAGTACTACGCGAGTGATCATGGCATCGTGGGCGCCTTCGCCACCGGTTCATTCGACCAGGGGGCGCTCAGGGGCAGAGTCATCGAGTCCGCTGTTTACCGGCACCTTCGCCACGTCGCAGCGGAATCGGAGGGGGAACTGTCTTTCTTCAGCAATAAGAGGCAGGAGGAGTGTGACTTTCTCCTCAATCACTCGGGCAAGACCGTCGCAATCGAGGTGGCGGCGTCTCGTGAAGCACGCTCGGACAAGATCGGACGGCTCGCGACCATCGTGGACCGCGAGGGATTCGAAGCCGGCATGCTCATCTATACAGGATATGAAGCGCGCGAACAGAACGGCATCTCTGTCGTTCCGCTTAGCCGGTTCCTGCTTCACCCAGAAGTGGCGGTGGTCACGCCATGAACAAACATACGCGCATTCCCCTGGGCGACAAGGAAGGTCTGAGGCTCGAATTCAAGAGCAGCGAGGCTTTGAATGCTCCCGTTACAGTGGCACGGGAAATTGTCGGGATGCTGAACGCTGAAGGCGGCGCCGTCTGGATCGGCCTGAGAGAGCAGGACGGCACAGCGACCTCCATCGAGCACATCGAGGATTCGATATCCAGGAGTCGAGCGCTCAGGGACAGCCTGATTGACCTCATCGAGCCCTCGCCGCTTGATGATGAAGTGGAGATCGAAGCTCTGGAGGAGGGACCGATCTGCGTCCAGGTCACTCCGAAGAATGGTCGAGCACCGTATGCTCTCCTCAGGGGTGGAGCCCGGGAGTTCATCGTGCGGGTGGGGGATCGGAACCGGCCGATGAGCAGGCAAGAAGTATCTGAAGCCTTCGGCTCAGAAGCCAGTCAGCCTCCGGGCCAGGAAGCACGGGAACGGATGGTCGAGGCGAAGACAGAACTCGCAAGAAGCCGACGTCCCATATGCTGGATTCGGTTCGAACCGGAGACTCCAATGGTACTGGATCTGGACTCCGAGGCTTTGACTCGGTTCCTGCAGCATGCTACGGCCACCGGGAATCGACTCATTGGTTGGAATTTTACGGTTCCGGACGATCGACCGAGAGTCGGCAAGCAGCACAGATGGACCGGAATCGATGGATACATGAAGACGACTGTCTACGAGTGGGGCGGGATACAATTCGAAAGCGAACTCAAGATGCTGCATTGGAAAGGGGGAGACCTGGAGATCTGGCCTTTCGTGCTGCTGGAATTACCGACCTCTCTGGCTCGGCTGGCCAAGCACGTGTACCAGGAATGCGGTAAGGAGGGACCTGCCGGCGGCGTGCTGGCGGATATGGCTCTCTTCGGTATCAAAGGCTGGAAGCTGCGGCCTGGCTCAACCGGCAGCCTGGCCTTCCGGCTGGCGGAGCCCAGGGCCTTCGAGGAGTCCGAGGACCTGACCTGGAATGACCCGATTTCGGTGGGAATGGATCAGTTGATCGAGGCTCCGGATCACGTCGGCTTCCGGCTGGTCCGGCGTGCATACGAGGCGTTCGGGTATAGAGAAAGTGAGATTCCTCGAGAATACGACCGGGAACGACGTAGACTGGTGATGCCATAGGTGCACTCCGGTCAAGGAAGTGCCCAGGTTGCGGAATGCTCTGCAGGGCTGGTTTGGATGCGCGCTTCCACCCGGAGTGAGGGATCGAGATGATCCGCCGCGAAGGACGGCATGGGTCGTGCTCGAAGCCCCGGACGACCTTCGACAACATCTTGGCATAGAGATCGTAAATACGGAAAGCGCCAAAACGGGCAACAATATGATGGATTATCGGGTATATGTAGTCATCACAGTTGATACCGGTAATCTCACTCAACCTGGTAGAACAGGAATACGCCGGGAAATGTCATGAGGTCAGGACTCACAGATATCCTTCATCACGATCTGCGCTACGCCCTGCGTCGTATAACCCGGAACCCGGGATTCACCACCACCGCCGTCCTCTCCCTGGCCCTGGGGATCGGGGCCAACACAGTCATCTTCAGCATCATGAACACCTTCCTCTTCCGCCCCCTCCCCTACACTGAACCAGGGGAACTGGTGAACGTCTATCGCGATCGGGAAGGGTTCCAGTTCGGTCCCCTGAACTACCCCGACTATCTGGAGCTCCGGGATGTGTCGTCTGATATCTTCGAGGACCTGGGGGGGTTCCAGCTCGTCATCACCCAACGGGAGTACGAAGACCGGGTGGAACCGCTCGTGGGAGTTCTGGTCACCGGGAACTACTTCCCCCTCCTCGGCCTGGTAGCACACTACGGACGGACCATCCTGCCCGAAGACCACATCGCGCCCGGCGCGCATCCCGTGATAGTGCTAAGCCACCGGTACTGGAAAAAGTCGCTGGGGAAAGACCCGGCGGTCCTCGGGCGGTCGATTCGCATCGCCGGCCGGGATTACACCATCGTGGGGGTGGCACCGGAGGCATTCACCAGCCCGATACCCGGCGTGGCGCCGGACTTCTTCGCACCGATCATGATGGTCGGCGATCTCATGCCCCTGGAGAGTGATCCGCTCGCATCGCGCGGCACCAATTCGTTCTTCCCGCTGGCCCGGCTGAGCCCCGGCACCCGGCTCCCGGAAGTGGACGCCGTTCTCAACACCCTGACCCAACATCTACGGGAATCCTTTCCCGATGTCTGGCAGACGGGGGACACCCTTCAGGCGGTGCCCACAGCCGAGGTGGTGCTCCACCCCTCCTACGACCGGCTGGTGGTGACCGCGAATGTGCTGAGCATGGTGATGGTCGGCCTGATCCTGCTCGTCGCCTGTGTCAACCTGTCGGGCACCCTGCTGGCACGGGCCGTGGACCGGCGCAAGGAGGTTGCCGTGCGGCTGGCTCTGGGTGCCGGAAGGGGGCGCCTGATCGGCCAGCTCCTGACCGAAACCATGCTCCTGGCCGCCGCCGGAGGAGCAGCGGGCCTGATCCTTGCCTCCTGGGCCCTTCACCTGGTGAACACCATCCCGCTGCCGGGCATGCTCAATCTGGATATAAGGCTCGATCAGACAGTGCTTGGTTTCACCCTGACGATTGCACTGGTCTGCGGGGTGCTGGTCGGGCTGGGGCCCGCCCTGCGGGCCACCCGGTTCGAAGTTGCTCCAACTCTGAAGTATGAAAGCGCCGGCGGTGGCAGGGTGAGGACCATAACCACGATCAGGTTCCTCGTGGCGGGGCAGATAGCCGTTTCGGCAATACTCCTGGTCACCGCGGGATTGTTCCTGCGCAGCTTCACCACTCTTAGGGTTCTGGATCCGGGATTCGGTTCCAGGCCAACGGCCATGCTTTCCTTCATGATCCCCTCCCGGGAGTACTCCCCGGCCGAGGGCAGGGCTATGGTAGGTTCCTTCCTCGACGAGGTCGAGACTCTCCCGGAGGTCACGCAGGTCGGGATCGTATGCAACCCCCACCTGAACATAGTCAACTATATGTTCCTGGATGTGAACGTGGCGGGCACTCCTCCACCCCCGCACCGCAGCGCCCACATGGTGGATTTTACGTCGGTGGATGAGGGCTTCTTCACCGCCGCCGGAATCCCCTTTCTAGAAGGCCGGAACTTCAACCAGGGAGATCACGTCGACAGTCGTCCCGTGGCCATCGTCAATGAGACCTTCGCCCGACGTTTCTGGCCCGGTGAGAGCCCCATCGGCCGGACCATCACCATTGAATCTCCGGGATTCCCTGATCCCACCGTCGTCGGGGTCGTCAGGACGGTCAAGATCCGTTCTCTGGAGGAAGCCCCCCTACCCTTCATCTACCTCCCCTTCACCCAAGAATACAACGCCTGGGTGACGATCCTGGCCGCGACCCACGATGAGGCCGGGGTAACGGCCGGGAAGATATTCCGTATGCTGCGGGAATCATATCCCGACCTGGTCGTGTCGGGCTGCAAGACCATGGAGGAACATATCGGTATCCTGTTCGTTCTGAGGCGTCTCACCGCTCTACTCTCAAGCCTGTTCGCCGGCATCGTGCTCACCCTGGCCGTCATCGGCCTGCATGGGGTGGTGCGCTATGCCGTATCGAGACGCTGGCGGGAGATGGGGATCCGCATGTCCCTAGGAGCCGATCCCCGTTCCGTGCTCATGCTGACCGAGGGCATACGGCTGGCCCTCTTCGGGGGAGGAGCCGGGATCGTAATAGCCCTGGCGGCCACAAGGCTATTCCGGCCCTTCCTCTTCGGGGTGGGCGCCGCCGATCCTGCAACCTTCACGACCGTAGCGGCCGTACTCCTCATGGTGTCACTGACGGCGGCATTCCCCCCCGCCCTGCTGGCCGGCCGGGTGGATCCGGCAGTGGTGCTGCGATCTGAATAGGCGGCTGGCGGGATACCCTTTACGAGCTGCCGCAACCGGGCCGGTTCCACTATTCCGCTTGATACGAACCGGCGGGCATCTTCCAGGTCGCGCTCGAACCCTCGGACGACCTTCGACAACACCTGGGCATAGGGATCGTAGTGATAGAAGGAGACGGCGCCGATCGTCCCGATGAGAAGATGGACAGACCACGGGCTCGGGATGGTCTCTGGTTTCCCAGCGGTCTTGCAGTGATCGGCGAGGCTACCGGATATCGCCGCCGGTACGGGCGAACCAGAGTTCGAACCAGACCGGATCCTCCGATCCCCCATACCGCTCATCCACCAGGCTGAGCAGGAGATTGGTGGTGGGTGCCCATTCCGCCCCGTCCGGGAAATAGCTGAAGATGCCGTAATCGAGTCCGGTCGGATTGAATCCGGAGAGGATGAAGATCGTACCGATATTCCGCATCTGGCCGGTCACGCTGCGGACCGTGGTCTCGTCCCGCATCCAGTCGAACTGGTAGGATCCATCGCTCTGCAGGGTCAAGGTCACCACATCGGTGGCTGAGAAATCGAGCACGCCGGAGGGATTATTGTTGTCGTTGACCTTGACCGTCTCGCTCTGGAAGGTGCCCGCCATCTCGGGCACGGTCCAGGTGTAGGGGCCGATGCGGAGCTGCACCTTGGCCCGGTGCTCCCGGCCGTCCTGCTCGAAGTAGAAAGTCTCGTTGTTCCCTTCCAGGTCGATCCCCTGGCCGTCGAAGGCGTAGCGATAGGCCTGGGCGTTCCCGAGCGGTTCACTCGAAAGCACCAGCAGGTCGCCCACCACGTCGTACCAACCCCAGTCGTGCCGCGCCGGAGCGCCGTTGATGATGGCGACCGATTCGTAGGTGCCGTCCGATTCGATCCGCAGACCGAAGTTCGTGATGGGCCCGACGACGGTAGTGGTGAGCGAGGGATTCTCCTGGCTGGTGAAGGTGAAGGTCCCGGTGGCCATAGGAATGACCAGATACTGCGGTTCGATCTCGTCGGCTGCGGAGAGGGACACACTCAGCACGGCCGGTTGATCGTGCCCGTCGCCGCTGAAGTCCCAGCCCACTCCCTTCTGGCGCAGGGTGAGCACGCCCCCGCTGTACTGGAAGCCGAAGGCGGCGTCGGTGCCCTCCAGGTCGGCCCGCAGCGAATCCCCCTGCAGGGTGACTAGGCCCCAGTCCACATCCGCGTCCCTGGCCGGCCAGGCGCGCACGATGGTGACCATGCCGACGGGATTCAACTCGAGGGCGAAGAAGCCCCCCCGGGCGGCCAGATCGACCGACACCCCGGGGCTGCCTTCGAGCGAGATGGTGGCGGCGGTCGACTTCCAGGAGCCGGACAGCTGGACCACACTCACCCCTTTGCTGCTCGGCTGGCGCGCGAACGTGTAGACGGCCCGGGCAGGTTCAGCGGTGCCGTCGTTGTCGAAATCCCACTCCTCCTGATCGGTTCTCAGGGTCAGGAGGTCGCCGGACAACTCGTAGCGGAGCAGATAGGGCTCGGACTCTCCGGCGATGGCGACCCACAGCGTGTCCCCTTCGACGGTCACCAGACCTTCGTCGGTGCTGGGAGGCATGCCTGCTTCATACTCGGAGTAGGTGAACCCGCCGTCGGAATCGATCATGATCGAGACCCACTCCCCTTCGGCGATCAGGTCCACGCTCTGGAGAGTGTTGGCCGGGTTGGTCATCACGTAGTGGGTGGCCAGCCAGACGCCGGCCAGTTCGGCCAGTGGGCCTCCCTTCCCGTCACCGGTCAGGTTGTCGCAGCCTCCGAAGGCCACGGCGGAGGAAAGCAGCAGGAGGAACAGGAGGCGGGCACTTCGGCGTCCGGGCATGGGAGGCTCCTCATGCTTACGTATGCGAAGATGAAGTAGGGGCACCGATAGAGAAAGTAACTCGATTCCAGAACCGAGTTCAACGTCCAGCAGGGACCCGCTCCGGTGGATTAGGACCATGGAAGGGCTCGGGTGAGGATGCCCCAGGGCGGGCGTCTTCCAGGTCGCGCACGAAGCCCCGGACAACCTTCGACAGCACATGGGCATAGGGATCGTAGTGGCCGTTCGAGCAATCAATACAGACGGTGGGCCGCTTCGGGGGAAAGCGTCTTCGGATATCCTCAGGCAGGTCCATGGATCTAGGATTTACTTAGGGGGTAAGCATATCAAGGGGATAAGCAGGTCCGATTCAGGGACTTTTCCGATGAGCCGCCACGAGACGATGGCTCAGAGGCTCTGCGGTACGGACTTCATTCGCGGGGTGGCGGCGGGACGAGCACTTCGAACAGCCTGCCTTCGAAACAAGCCTCGATCTCGGGGATCTCCTTCAATTCGAACAGGTAGGTGATCGCGATGGGATCGGCACGGAAGTCCGTGTGCCCCTCATAGAAGCCGTATCGCATGATGTAGTAAGGCACCATCTCACCGGTGTGGATATGGGACAGGCTCTTGATGAATTGGGCCATCTCCTCCCGGGTCAAGGCCGGATAGGCGTCCTCCAGGAACGAGACCTCAGAGGGGTCCATGTCCCGCCACATCTCCAGGTGGTACTGGCCCAGGATCTCATCGTCGAAGATGGATTCCTGCCACCCTCTCCCCCCCTGCCAGCTCACATGTACGCTTAGGCCGTTGTAGAGCAGGTAGTCGATCCCCATTCTGTCGAACAGCCACACTCCGTTCCTGATCCCCTCCAGCACGATGTTCCACAGATGGAACAGCGGCCTGGCCAGTTCCGCATGCGTCAGCGAGAGGGCTCGGACCAGCCGGTCGTCCCGCTTGAGGACGGATACGATGTCCTCATCCTCCCGCAGGAAACCGGCCCGTGAGTATTGCATCGGACGACCGATCCTGGTGATCTCGGCGACCGTCCGCCCGGTCATGGTCGTGATCCCATCCAGTTCCGATCCACTGTGGAGACCGGTTCTGGCCAGGGTCGGGAAGTCCGTGGCGTCCACCAGGAGCTGCCGGCCCTTGCCGTACAGCCGCTGTTTGTAGTCCATGGAATCCCCATTCTCGACCGTGACCGGGAAGAGCAGCCATTGATCATCGGTCGTATGGGCGATGATGAACTCGAGACCCAGTTCGGTGGTGCCGGGAGAGGGTAGATCCGGAAGTTCGGATATCTTCTTCGGATAGAGGGGATAATCCCGGTTGTCGTATGAGATGTATCTCGTCTCCATTTCCTGGGCCGATATCGTGGCCGGCATCAAAAGCAAGAACCAGAAGCAGTTCAGTGGCCTGATCCTTTTCACCATTTCCTCCGCCTCTCGCCCCTGCAATGCGGTCAGAGCAGACAAATCAGGTGCTATTGCGCGTTGAGCACCCGCACCGGATCGACCTTGGTCGCCCGCCGGGCGGGGAGCCAGCTCGCCAGCAGAGTGGCGGCGACCAGCACCCCGAGCGCGGCCAGGAAGGAGACCGGTTCGAAGGCGCCGACGTCGTAGAGCATACCGGAGACCGCCGAGGCCCCCAGCACCCCCAGAACCAGGCCGATCCCGGCCCCGACGGCGACCAGCACCACCCCCCGGCCCATGACGGCGGCCACAACCTGGGCCGGACGGGCACCCAGGGCGATGCGGATGCCGATCTCCCGGGTCTGCTGGACCACGCCGTAGGCGATCAGTCCCCATAATCCCAGGGCGGCCAGCAGCAGGGCCAGGACGGCGAAGATGGAGACCGAGACCCCGATGGCCCGGGCCGGGAGGAGGGCGAAGTCGAGCCTGTCCTGCATGGTCGCCAGGGCGGCCACCGGCAGGTCGGGGTCCATCTCCCGTAGGATGCGCCGGACCTCGGGGAAGAGGCTCTCGGGCTCCACATCGGTCCGTACGTGCACGTTCATCGCCCCGTCGTAACGGAGCTGGAAGGGGCGGTACATGTAGGGGGTGGGCTTCTCCCCCAGGGAGAAGTACTTCCCGGTCCCGGTCAGCCCGATCACTTCATAGCTGGGGGCGTCGGGTTCGTTGCCGTAACGGACGGTCTTGCCGAGCGGATCCTGACCCGGCCAGTAGCGGTCCACGAAGGCCTGGTTCACGACCAGGGCCTGGCGGGGCGCTGCCTCGGTCATCGACTCGAACCCGGTGCCGCGCAGGATCCGGACCCCCATGGCCGCGAAGTAGCCTTCATCCACCTGGTTGCGGCTGACGTCGGCCGGACGTCCGTCGGGGGACTCCCACCCTTCGGGCCAGATCCAGTTGGTGCTCATGCTCAAGTTGAGCGGGATGATCTGGGACATGCCGACCGAGCGGACCCCGGGGAGCTCGGCCAGACGCTGTTTCAAGTCCCGGTAGAACTGCCGGCCGCGGGCCTCGTCGTAGCCCTGCAGGTCGAGGTCGAAGGTGGCCACCACCTGGTGGCCGGGGTCGAACCCGGGATCGATGTTCTGTGCGTTACGGAGACTGCGCAGGACCAATCCGGAACCGATCAGCAGCACCATGGAGGCGGCCACCTGGCCGGCCACCAGCAAGTGCCGCAGCCGGTGGCTGCGCCGATCGCCGGTGGTGCGACCACCATGCAGGATCCCGACCACATCGGTGCGGGCCATCTCCAGGGCCGGCAACAGACCCAGCAGGAAGGCGGCGACGACCGCCAGCAGGGGAGTGAACCAGAGTGAGGAGGGATTCAAGTCGGTACCGAATTCCATCGGGATGTCCATGGTCGGCTGAGCCATGTTGGTCAGGGGGATCATCAGCAGGGAGAGGAGATAGCCGACCCCACCGGCGAGCAGCGCGTAGACCAGGCTCTCGACCATCATCTGCCCCACCAGGGTGCGCCGGTCGGCTCCCAGCGCCCGGCGTACCCCCAGCTCGCGGCGCCGGGCGGCCGAGCGGGCCAGCACCAGGCCGGCCACGTTGGCGCAGGTGAGCAGCAGGAGCAGGCCGCAGACCACCGTAAGCAGCAGGACCGCCGCCTGGAACCCCGGGCGGACGATCGGGTGGAGACTGGAGGCCCGTTCCGAGAGGATCACCCCCCTCGCCCCCTTGTTGCTGTCGGGGTAGAGCTCCTCCAGGTTCGCCATGAGGGCGTCCATCTCCCCCTGGGCCTGTTCCAGCGTCGCTCCCGGCGCCAGGCGGGCCACCGCGCACATCAGGAAATGGTTGCCCCGGCCGAAGGAGTAACCGCGCAGGATCTGCCCGCGCATCGAGAGGGGCACCCAGAGGGAACTGACGAATCCGACCTGCCCCGATCGGAAGCGCCGGTCGGCCACCCCGACCACCGTGAAGGGGTCCCCGTTGAGACGCACCGAACTCCCGATCACCGCCGGATCCCCTCCGAACCGGCTCTGCCACAGGCCGTAGGAGAGGATGAGAACGGAGTGGGTGCCTTCCTGGGCGTACTCCTCCGGGAGGAAGTCCCGCCCCAGTTCCATGCCCACCCCCAGGGTGCGGAAGTAGTTGCCCGATACGATGGTCCCCCAGGTGCGTTCGGTCTCCTCGCCGGTCGAAACGTGGACCGGCATGAAGGTCTCCACCGCCGTGCTCTCGAAGGAGGTCATCCGGTCGCGCCAGTCCTCGTAGTCGGGGATGGAGACCGAGCCGTATTCGAAACCGTTCTCCCCCGCCCAGCGCGTGTAGACGCGCACGATCCGGTCGCGGTCGGCGATCGGCAGGTCGGGCGAGAGCGTGCCCCGGGCGAACTCGAAGAGGGCCACGTTGGCGCCTATGCCGACGGCCAGGCAGAGCACCACGGCGGCGGCGAAACCGGGGTTCTTGCGCATCTGGCGTAGGGTGAAGCGGAGGTCGTGGAGGATTCGGGTCATCGGGCCCTCTCGGGGGAGCAGAACGGTATTGTGTACTCCATACTACTACTCGAACATACCCCAGGTTTCACTCGATCGTATTTTCCCCGGCCGGCGGCTCCTCGCGAGCCGGCGGCTCCTCGCGGGCCGGCGGTTCCTCGCGGGCCGGCGGTTCCTCGCGGGCCGGCCAGAGCAGGGAGAGGAGGGTGGTGACGGCCAGCACACCGAGCACCAGGGCGAGGACGGTGGTCGTGGGCACGTGGACGAGCCTCTCCCCCAGCATGCGCAGCCCGATCAGGCAGAGGATGAGCGAGAGTCCGTAGTGGAGGAAACGGAGCCGCTGGAGGATTCCGGCCAGGGCGAAGTAGAGTGCGCGCAGTCCCAGGATGGCGAAGATGTTCGAGGTGTAAGCCACCAGGGGATCGCGGGTGACCGCCAGCACGGCCGGGACCGAGTCAAGGGCAAAGACCAGGTCGGTGGTCTCGATGGCCACCAGGACCAGCAGCAGCGGAGTCGCCCAGAAGCGCCGCCCCCGCCGGTAGAAGAAACGGCCGTGACCGAAGCGGCGGGTCAGGGGGAGGAAGCGGCGCAGCAGCAGGACCACCCGGTTGCGACCCGGGTCGGGGGCCATGTCCCCCCGGATGAGCAGCCGCACCCCCGAGTAGATGAGCACCCCCCCGAGCAGGTAGGAGAGCCACTCGAAACGGTGGATGGCGGCCACGCCGGCGCCGATCATCACCCCTCGGAAGAGAATGGCCGACAATATACCCCAGAAGAGCACCCGGTGCTGGTGCCGGGCCGGCACCCCGAAATGCCGGAAGACGATCAGGAAGAGGAAGATATTGTCGACACTGAGCGACTTCTCGACCACGTAGGCGGTCAGGTAGGAGAGCGCCGCTTCCCGCCCCAGCTCCAGCCCCATGGGGAGCGCGAAGGCCAGTCCGAGCGAGATCCAGAGCACGCTCCAGCGGACCGCCTGCCGCGTGGTTAGGGCGCGCGACTCCCGGTTGAAGATACCGAGGTCGAGGGCCAGCGTGACCAGGACCAGGACACCGAACAGGAGCCAGAGCAGCAGGTGCGGTTCCACGCCCGCATGATAACGGCCCGGCCGTTGCTCCGTAAGGGGATCCGGTCAGGGGACGCGCCGCAGGTAACAGGCCACCTGGTCCCCCTCTCCCCGCTCGTTCAGAAGACGGGGAGGGAGGGAGAGCGCCCACTCAGCCTGCCGACGCCGACTTGCGCCGCCAGTAGAGATAGGCCGGCAGACCGAGCAGGATGATCCCCAGACCCGCCAGGGCGTTCCAGAACTGGCTGATCAGGCTGTTCACCGCGATGTAGGCGGCGGCCAGGATGAAGAGGGCCGGCGTGACCGGGTAACCGAGGGTCCGGATCGGCCGGGGGGTGTCCGGGCGCTTGCGCCGCAGCACGAAGACGGCCGCCACGGTCAGCCCGAAGAAGAGCCACTGGCCGAAGATGACATAGGTGAAGAGCTGTTCGAAGGTCCCCGAGACGCTCAGGAGCATGCTCCAGGTCCCGATGGCCAGGATGGCCACGTGAGGGGTGCGGAAGCGCGGGTGGACGGCCGCGATGCGCCGGAAGAAGAGTCCGTCCTGGGCCATGGCGAAGTAGACCCGGGGGGAGCAGAGCAGGTTCTGGTTGGTCGCCCCGGTGATGGAGAGCAGGATGATCACCGCGATGATGGTGGCCCCCACCGGCCCCACGGCCAGGGCCATCACGTCACTGGCCACCCGCGGCAGGTGGGCGATCTCGGAGGCCGGGAAGGCCCACAGGTAGGCCAGGTTGGCGATCAGGTAGATGAAGATGACGGCCAAGGTGCCGGCCAGGATCCCGAGCGGCAGGTTGCGCGCCCCGTCCCGCGTCTCCCCCCCGCTGTAGGTGGCCGCCTCCCACCCCTTAAAGGCCCAGAGCACGGCCACCAGGGCCACCCCGAAGCGACCGACCAGGTCGGCCGAGAAGGGTTCGGGGGCCGGACTCACCCAGTTTTGCGGTTCACCGTCGATGAGCAGGAAGGCCATCACGCACAGACCAAGCAGGGCGCCGAACTTGATGATGGTCAGCACGTTCTGGACGTTGGCCCCCCAGCGTACCCCCAGGTAGTTGATGAGCATCAGAGCGGCGATGAAGAGCACCGCCACCACCTTCATCAACACCGGGGAGAGGGGGAGGAACTGGGGGAGGTAGAGGGAGGAGAAGGCCACTGCGAGGGTGGCCACCGCCCCCGAGTCGATGACCAGGAAGAGCGTCCAGCCGAAGAGGAAAGCGAGCAAGGAGCCGTAGGCCTCGCGCAGGTAGACGTAGACCCCCCCCGCCTCGGGCATCATCGAGCCCAGTTCGGCGAAGGCCAGCGCCCCGAAGAAGCTGAGCACCCCCCCGGTGATCCAGACCGCGAAGATGAGGACGGGCGAGGAGATACCGGCGGCGATGCTGGCCGGGACCAGGAAGATCCCCGACCCGATCACCCCACCGATGACGATGCTGACGATATCCCAGAAGCCGAGCACCCGGAGCAGACCGGGGGAGGAGGTCGGGGTTGGAGGAGAGGTCGGTTGCGCCATGGAGGACTCCCGGATGAGTGGGTGCGCCGCGCTGGCCGTTACGGAATCAAGGGATTATAGGCGGCCCCTCGGACGGGCGCCAGTCGGCCCCCGGCCCGGCCAAGCGCCACCACGGAGGCCGGGACGGGACAGGCCCGAAACGGACCTTTCGCAGCGCAGCGGAGCGGTCCGGGAGGGCCTGCCCGGACCGGCCCGGGCAAGCGCCTCAAGGCCGGGCCGGGGACAGGTAGTCGCAACTTCACGCTAGCTGGGTGCGTATCCTTGAAGGTACGGCGACGCGGAGTTGAGCTGTGGGGGCTTCCGCGCGTTCGAGTGCCTCGGACCCGCCACCTACACAGAAGGCGTCGCATGGACTCTTTCCTGACCGACCTGCGCCACAGCCTCCGGCTGCTGCTCAAGAACCCCGGTTTGACCGCGACCTGCGTGCTCACCCTCGGCCTGGGGATCGGTCTCTCTGCGGTCATGTTCAGCATCATCAACGGCAGCCTGCTCCAACCGCTCCCCTTCGAGGATCCCGGGCGGATCATGATGCTGTGGCGGTCCAATCCGGACCAGGGCGCCCAGCGGATGGGCGTGACGATCCACGACCTGGAGGACTGGCAGGCCCAGCAGACTTCCTTCGAGGAACTGGGGGGCTGGTACAGCGGCACGATCAACATGACCTTCGGCGAGGACCGCCCCGAACGCTTCGACGGGGCCTTCTGCCAGCCCGACCTCTTCCGGGTGGTCAAGGTGAACCCGTTGCTGGGGCGTCTCTTCACCGACGAGGAGATGCTGCCCGAGAATCCTCACGTGACGGTGATCAGCTATCAACTCTGGCAGGACCGCTTCGGGGGCGACGCGGGCGTGCTCGGCCGGGCGGTACGCGTGAACGGGATGAACTCCACCATCATCGGGGTCATGCCCGAGGGATTCCTCTTCCCGGAGAACGACGACGTCTGGGTTCCCCAGCGTCAGGATCCCCGCCAGCTCGAGCGCGGCAACGGAATCCAGCTCCAAGCCATGGGCCGGCTGCGCCGGGACGTACCGCTGGCCCGGGCGCGGACGGAGATGGAGGGGATCAGCGCCCGCCTGGCCGAGCAGTACCCCGACACGAACCGGGGCGTGGTGGCCGTGATCCAATCCACCGGCGACTCGATCATGGACGCCCAGAGCCGGGTCGTGATCTGGGTCATGCAGGCGGCCTTCCTGGCCATCCTGCTGATCGCCTGCATCAATGTCGCCAACCTGCTGCTGGCCCGGGCCATCGTGCGCTCCCGTGAGGTGGCCGTGCGCACCTCGCTGGGGGCAACTCCCCGACGTATCATCGGCATGCTGCTGCTCGAGGCCGCCCTCCTGGCAGTCGCCGGAGCGCTGGTGGGACTGGTCCTCGGCCACTTCGGGATCACCTACTTCGACCGGGCGATCGCCTTCACCGATCCACCCTGGTGGTTTGATTTCTCGATCAACGGCCGGGTGGTCCTCTTCGTGCTCGGCCTGACCCTCTTCGCCGCCCTGGTCTCGGGCCTGCTGCCCGCCCTGCAGGCCTCGCGCACCGACATCAACACCGTCCTCAAGGACGAGAGCCGGGGGGCCACCGGCTTCCGGATGTCCCGCTTCAGCCGGGGGCTGGTGGTGGTCGAGATCGCCTTCTCCATCGGCCTGCTCTTCGCCGCCGGCCTGATGACCCGCAGCGTGCTCAAACTGAGCACCTTCGATTTCGGGGTGAAGATGGAGAACGTGCTGACCGCCCGCGTCGGGCTCTTCGAAGGGGATTACCCCAATGTAGACAGCCGCCGACGTTTCTGGCGGGAGTTGCAGCTGCGCCTGGAAGCGATGCCCGGAGTGGTCTCAGCCACCCTCACCCCCTTTCTGCCGGTGCGGGGTTCCAACGGCGGCCAGTTCCTGACCCAGGGGGAGGAGTTCGATCCCAACGTGCAGTATCCCGAGACCCGGCTCAAGCCGGTCACCCCCGGCTACTTCGAGACCATGGGTATCCCGGTCCTGAAAGGCCGCGCCCTGGCTGAGGTGGACATCGACGGTCCCGTCACGGCGGTGATCAACCAGGCTTTCGTCGACCGCTACCTTGAGGGGCGTGACCCGATCGGGCTGCTGGCCCGCGGTGCCTCCCCCGATCCGAACGAACCGTGGTATGAGGTCGTAGGCGTGGTCGGGAACGAGTACACCGACCCGGAGAATGAGAATCCGGCCATCGCCTACTACAGCATGTACCTGGATGACTTCAATTTCGTCAGCCTGGCCCTGAAGACCCGGGGCGACCCGCTCTCCTTCATCCCCCCCTTGCGCGACGTGGTGGTGAGCCTCGACCCGAACCTGCCCATCTACTGGACTCAGACCTTGAAGGATGCGATCAAGGAGAACACCTGGGTCTACTCGGTCTTCGGCTGGTTGATGATCGTGGGGGGGGCGGCCGCGCTCTTCCTGGCCGCGGTGGGGCTCTATGGGGTGATGGCCTTCACGGTCGGCCGGCGCACGCTGGAGATCGGAGTGCGGATGGCCCTGGGCGCCGACGCCCGCCGGGTGGTCCGCCTTATCGTCCGCCAGGGGAGCGTCCAGTTGCTGGTCGGCGGTGTGCTGGGAGCGGTCCTGGCCTTCCTGCTGGGGAAAGCACTGGGACTGATGCTCTTCGGCATCGAGCCCTCCGATCCCGTAACCCTGGCGGTGGTCATGGTCGTCCTGCTGGCCACCGGGGGGCTGGCCACCCTCATCCCGGCCTGGCGGGCCACCCGGGTCGACCCGGTGGAAGCCCTGCGGCAGAACTGAGCCGGGGGGCTCACGATCCGATCACGATCTCGTCGGCGAAGAGCCAGGCCTCTCCCCCGGCGCCGGGGTGCCAGTCGGGGCAGGTACCCCGGTTGATCGCCCTCAGGCGCACGAAGCGGGCGGGGAGCGAGGATTCCAGGGTGAGCGTGAAGTCGCGGCGGAGACTGCCGTAGGCCCGTTCGTCCACCTCCCCGGCCACCCGGCCGAGCTCCTGCCACTGCCGGCCGTCACGGCTGAGTTCCCAGACCACCTCGGTCGGCAGCCAGATCCAGGAGCCGACGTCCTGCAGGAAGCCGGCGGCCAGCCGCCCCACCTCACGCACCGAGCCCAGATCGATGGTGGCCACCAAGTCGACCCCCTGGAAACCCTGCCAGGTCCCGGTGCGGAAATCCTCCCCGCCCCGGACCCCGTCGATGAGGGCAAGTCCTCCGCCGGCAGCATACTGGCCGGAGAACGGATGCTCCAGGGAGACGGTCACCTCTTCCGGTACCCGGTGGAACGAGGCCGCCACCACGGCGCTGGGCCCGCTCCCGGTTCGCACGGCCGCCATCTGCAGCACCGCGGAGCGGTCCAACCGGAAGGGCCGTTCGTATCGGGTCGAGACCGTGGACGGTTCCGACCCGTCGAGCGTGTAGTGGATCGCCCCTTCCCCTCCCGGCACCCCCAGCGCGACCTCGGTGGAACCCCGGAAGACGCGCTCCCCGGCCGCCACGAAGGGGACGGGCGTGATGGGGGGACCCTCGATCCGCGAGACGGGCCGGTCGTCCGGGGCGATCCCCCAGGCCAGACCCGGGCTGGGCGACATCTTGAAGAAAAGCTCCCCCCCGGCCAGCAGTTCGGCGTGCTCGAGCCAGGAGCGGGTTCGGAAACTGCCGTCCAGGGAGGTCTCCCGGACGAAAGGTCGGTAGGGGGAGGTCCCCCGGGCGTGGAGGGTGAAGGTCCTTCTCCCGGCCAGATGGAGGGTCGCCTCCGGGAAGAGGGGAGCGGCCAGCGCATACCGGGTCGAACCGGGCACCACCGGATAGAAGCCGAGCGCCGCGAAGACGTACCAGGCGCTCATCTGGCCGCAGTCCTCGTTGCCCGGCAGGCCGTCGGGCCGGTCGGTGTAGAGACGGTCGGCGATCTCCCGGACCCGCCGGGCCGTCTGCCACGGTTGCCCGGCGAAGTCGTAGAGCCAGGCCAGGTGGTGGCTCGGCTCGTTCCCGTGGGCGTACTGCCCGATCGTCCCGGTGATGTCCGCCTGCTCCCGCCCGGTAGTCCCGGGCGGTGCGGTGAAGAGGCTGTCGAGCCGGTCGCCGAAGGCCTGGGATCCGCCCAACAGGTCCATCAGCCCGGAGAGATCGTGCGGGACGAAGAAGCGGTACTGCCAGGCGTTGGCCTCGGTGTAGTTGAAGTTGACCTCCCGGGAGTCGAAGGGTTCAAACCAGTGGGCGCCCACCTTGGCTCGCATGAATCCCGTGGCGGGGTCGAAGACGTTCTTCCACGACTGGGCCCGGCGGTCGAACCGTGCGGCGGTCTCTCTCTCTCCCAGTGCTTCGGCGAAGCGGGCGATGCACCAGTCGTCGTAGGCGTACTCCAGGGTGCGGGAGACCGATTCCCCCGCCTGGTCCGAGGGGATGTAACCGTCACGCCGATAGGCGGCCAGGCCGAAGCGGTCGCCGTCGGCACCGGCCACCATGGCCTCCAGGGCCAGCCGGGGATCGAAGTCGCGGATCCCCTTCATCCAGGCGTCTACGATGACCGGCACGGCATGGTAGCCGATCATGGTGTCGGTCTCATTGCCGGCCAGCTCCCACACCGGCAGGCGTCCCCCCTGCCGGTAGTGGAGCAGCATGGTCCGGATGAAGTCGACGCTGCGCTCCGGCTGGAGCAGCACATACAGGGGATGGGCGGCCCGGAAGGTGTCCCAGAGAGAGAAGACGGTGTAGACGTCGTGCCCCGCCGACGGGTGGACCTCACCGTCCAGCCCCCGGTAGCGGCCGTCGGTGTCGGAGAAGAGGTTGGGAGCGAGGAAGGCATGGTAGAGGGCGGTGTAGAAGATGCGCCGCCGCGCCCGGCTCCCCCCCTTCACCTCCACCTTGCCCAGTTCGGCCGACCAGACTTCCTCGGCCTTCGACCGCACCGCCTCGAAGTCCCAGCCGGGAAGCTCGTGCTCCAGGTTGCGGCGGGCCCCTTCGATGTCCACCCCGGAGAGGCCGACCTTGACCAGCAGGGGTTCCTCCCACGCCCCGGTGAATCCGACGAAGGCCTTCAGTCTCCTCCCCCGCGCCTCCTCGATCCCGCCGCGCAGGGAATCCCCGACCGCGATCCCGCGCCGATCGAAGGGACGGGAGAAGCGGATCACGAAGAAGACCCGCTGGTCCCGTGCCCAGGAGGAGGAGAAACGCCAGCCTTCGAGCTCGGTGTCGGAGACGAAGCGGATCGAAGCGTCGGTGACCGGGTCGCGGTGGACCAGGTCGAGGATGACGCCGGCCGAGTCGGTGGCCGGGAAGCGGTAGCGGTGGAGGGCCGCCCGGCGGGTGGCGGTCAGTTCCACCTCCACCCCCGGGTCGTCCAGGTGGACGGCGTAGTAGCCGGGCTGGGCCCGCTCGCGGTGATGATCGAAGCGGGAGCCGTAGCCCGGGCGGCCGTCGGCTCCGTTGTTCCAGCGCACCACACCGACCGTGGGCATCAGCAGCACATCGCCGTAATCGGGGATGCCGGTGCCGCTCAGATGGGTGTGACTGAACCCGTAGATCACAGAATCGCTCCAGTGGTAGCCGCTGGAGCCGTCCCACCCCTGCAGCCGGGTATCGGGTCCGGCCTGGACCATGCCGAAGGGGAGCGAAGCCGCCGGGTGGGTGTGCCCGTGGGCATCGGTACCGATGAAGGGATCGACCGAATCGAGCGGGCTCTCCCCGGTCCCGGTGCAACCGACCAGGAACGCCAGCAGCAGGAACGCCGGCATCCCTGGTCCGGTCCCGGTCCGGTGGTCAGTGCCGGATCGCGTCATAGAGTGAGATCACCCGCAGATTCGCTTCGAACCGGGCCGCCGAGACCGGTTCACCGGTCAGGAATCGGACCACCCGGCGCTCCCCCGGCACCAGGTCGAAGTAGTCGTCGGAGAACCGGCCGGCGATCCCCTCGGCCCGCAGGTGGACGTCGCGGGCCAGCCGGTGGGCCTGCAACGTCACCGTGATCCCCGCCGGACCGACGGCGACGGCCGTCAGGATCTGGGGATCGGGGATCTGGGCTTTTTGCGGGAGGGTGAAGTAGAGGAGGTGCTCGGCGATCCGCTCCCCTGCCTCCCACAGTTCGCAGCGCAGGACCAGTCCGGCGGGATCGCGCTCCCCGATCCACTCCGCGCGCGCCAGTGAGAACGCCTCCCGGCTGGTCACTGCGGGGACCTCCACCTCACGCCGCTCACTGCGGAGCAGGCGTCCTTCCACATCGAGCAGATCCAGGCGCAGTTCGGCCGGGAAGTCTTCCCGCCGGTCGGAGACGATCCACACTCCCACCCGATCCCCCTCAATGTGAGGGCTCACCAGCACCGGAGCGTAGAAGCGGCGGGCGTAGTAGTGGAGCGCCTTCCAGCGGCCGTACCAGTCGATGCCCGACCAGGAGGCCACCGGCCAGCAGTCGTCGATCTGCCAGTAGAGGGAACCCATGTTGCGCGGCATGATCCGGCGCAGGTGTTCGGCCCCGATCCGGATCCCCTCGGCCTGCAGCACCTGGCTCAGGTAGAGGAAGGAGGAGAGATCCTTTGCTTCCGGATAGCGTTGGAGCAGATAGGTGCGGATGAGCTGGTTGCCGCGGGGGTGTTTCTGGTGGGCCCGCATCACCACCGAGTCGATGTCCCGGTCCGCCGGATCGGTGTAGGACTCGACACTCTCCAGGGTGGGGAAGGACTGGAAACCGTATTCGCTCATGAAGCGGGGAAACTGTGCTTCATAGGACTCGAAGGGTTCTTCCCCGTGCCAGACCCCCCAGTAGTGCACATCCCCCATACGCTGGGAATCAGGGTCCTCCCGCAGGTCCGAGGAAGGGGAGGAGGGCCAGTAGGGCCGGGCCGGATCGTGCTCGGCGACCACCTCGGGGAGCACCCCGTGGAAGAGCTTGAGGTAGTCCTCCCACACCGAAGCGGGCAGCTGCCGCTGCCATCCCCAGTGCCGCCAGGCGGTCTCCACCTCGTTGTTCCCGCACCAGAGCACCAGGGCGGGATGGTCGCGCAGCCGGCGGACCTGATCGGTCGCCTCCGCCCGCACGTTGGCCAGGAAGGCCTCGTCCCCCGGATACATGGAACAGGAGAACATGAAGTCCTGCCAGACCATCAGGCCGAGTTCGTCGCACAGCGCGTAGAAGGTGTCCGACTCGTAGATCCCCCCACCCCAGACCCGCAGCATGTTCATGTTGGCGTCACGGCAGGCGGTCAGCAGTTCACGGTAGCGCTGCGGCGTGAGGCGGGAGGGGAAGGAATCGGCCGGGATCCAGTTCCCCCCCTTGGCGAAGACCGGTACTCCGTTAATCACGAAGGTGAAACTCTCCCCCCACTCATCCCGCTCCCGGCGCAGTTCCACACTGCGCAGGCCGATCCGTTCGTGGGCCCGGTCGAGGACCCGGCCGTGGCGGCGCAGTTCCACCTCCACCCCGTACATGCTCTGCAACCCCAGGCCGTTGGGCCACCAGAGCAGTGGTGAGGGGACGACCAGGCCGACCTCGATACGGTTGCTCCCCGTGGAGAGTTCGACGGAGCTGGAGACCTCGGAGAAGCGCTGGTTCGGATTCCGGACCACTACCTCGACCACCCCGGGGAGCGCGGATTCCACCTCCACGATCGCGGTCAGGCTGGCCGACTTCTCCCCCAGCCGGTCCTGCCTGACCTGCAGGTCGCGGATGCGCGGGCCGTCCCACGCCTCCAGGTAGACGGGCCGCCAGATGCCGCTGGTGACGTAACGGGGACCCCAGTCCCAGCCGAAGTGGTAGGGGGCCTTGCGGGTATAGGGGCTCGTCTTCTCCCCCTGGTCGTTGGAGGCGGGGAGCTGCCAGGAGCGTCCCGCCATCCGCGGCAGAACCTCGTTGATGGGGGATCGCAGGAGTACCACGAGCTCGTTCGGACCGGCCCGCAGGCGCCCGGTCACGTCCACCCGCCAGGTCCGGAACATGTTGTCGGCCTGCAGCACCACTTCACCGTTCAAACGGACTTCGGCGTAGGTGTCGAGCCCTTCGAAGACCAGCTCCACCTGTTTTCGGGCCAGGATGGTCCCGTCGACCTGGAAGCGGTCGCGGTAGAGCCAGTCGGCCCGGCCGATCCACTGCAGGCCCTCCTCGGCGTCGCGCCAGAAAGGGTCCCCGATGAGGCCGGTGGCCCGCAAGTCGGTATGGATGCAACCGGGCACCGTGGCGGAGTGCCATTCCCGCTGATCGGCCCGGCGGAACTCCCAGCCGCCGACGAGCAGGAAACGGGTGGCGTCGGCCGGGTCGGGTACGGGGACAGGACCCGCCTCCCCGCCACAGCCGGAAAGGAACAGAACCAGCAGTATCGGGAGGAGAATGGGGGGCTCCGGTCCTCGCATCGGGTCTCCTTCGACCGTTCCAGCCGGGGTGTGCCCCCACCGGGGGGCGGATCCGTCCAGTCTATCGCTCCGGCCCGCTCCGGCCAAGGCGTCCGGCCGGTGGATGCGATTTCCCTTTACCCGGAGGTCGCCGGCGTAGAGCTTGTACTTCCCCCGCAGGGGCCCGGGACACCACACCTGCATCCGTCACCAGGCAGTCGCCGGACCGTCACCCGTCGGGGCCGTATTGTGCTGGAGGGAACCGGACACAGAAAGGGAACCATCATGTACGATCCACAGATCGAAGAGCGCATCCGCCGGCGCGCGTTCGACCTCTGGCTGGCCGAGAACGGCTCACACGGACGTGACCAGGCACACTGGATGCAGGCCGAGCGTGAGGTGATGGCCGAAGTGGAGGCGGAGAAGAAGGCCGCGGCCGGTTCACCCGCTCCGAAGAAGAAGATTTCCGCGAAGAAGACGGCCCCGAAGAAAACCGCGACCAGGAAGTCCTCCCGTACGAAGAAGTAGCGACCGGCTTGCGGGTCCGGGCACTGGACAGTTAGGTTCTGGTACCATGGACCGCAAGACACGGGATCGCGAGATCGAGGCCATTCGCCGGGGGGAGCACCCCGACCCCT
This sequence comes from uncultured Gemmatimonadota bacterium, assembly GCA_964519015.1. Classification (GTDB taxonomy): domain Bacteria; phylum Blakebacterota; class Blakebacteria; order Blakebacterales; family CAYUVJ01; genus CAZFHZ01. The sequence continues at coordinate 23,045 of CAZFHZ010000017.1, forward strand.
TCGCTTTCCTGGGGATGCACCCGGGATCGGCCGGTGAAGCGGTGGTGGTCCGTACCTTCCAGCCGGGGGCCGAACGGGTGGAAGTGGTGGATGCCATCGATTCCACCCCGGCCGGTGAGCTCGAGCGGGTGCACCCCGAGGGTTTCTTCACCGCCCCGCTCCCCGGTCGCACCCACCCCTTTCCCTACCGGCTCCGGGTCACTTGGCCCGAGGGGACCGAGGAGGTGGACGATCCCTTCCGCTTCCCTCCGGTGCTGGGCGAACTCGACCGCTACTTCCTGGCCGAGGGAACCCACTTGCGCTCCTGGGAGAAGCTGGGCGCCCATCCCCGCACGCTGGAAGGGGTGGCCGGTGTTTCCTTCGCCGTCTGGGCGCCCAATGCCCGGCGGGTCAGCGTGGTGGGGGACTTCAACGCCTGGGACGGTCGCCGGCATCCGATGCGTCGCCATCCCGGCTGCGGGGTGTGGGAGATCTTCGTTCCCGGCCTGGGCGAGGAGACGCTCTATAAGTACGAACTCCTCGGCGCCGACGGGGAGATCCTGCCGCTCAAGACCGACCCGTTCGCCTTCCGGTGCGAAGTGCCGCCCCGGACCGCGGCGGTGGTGCACGATCTGGCCGGCTTCCGCTGGTCGGACGAGGAGTGGCTGCGGGGGCGCGGCGCCGGAGCCCACCGGCGGGCTCCCCTCTCGATCTACGAGGTCCACCTCGGTTCCTGGCGCCGGGTCCCCGAGGAAGGGGACCGCCCCCTGACCTATCGCGAACTCGCCGACCGGCTCATCCCCTATGTGAAGGAGCTGGGCTTCACCCATCTCGAACTGCTGCCCGTATCCGAACACCCCTTCGACGGCTCCTGGGGCTACCAGCCCCTCGGCCTCTTCGCCCCGACCAGCCGCCACGGTCCCCCCGGCGACTTCCGCGCCTTCGTGGACCGCTGCCACCGGGAGGGGATCGGAGTGATCCTCGACTGGGTGGCGGGGCACTTCCCCGAGGATGAGTACGGCCTGGTCCGCTTCGACGGCACCCACCTCTACGAACATGCCGATCCCCGCCAGGGCCGCCACGCCGACTGGGGCACGCTGGTCTACAACTACGGGCGGAGCGAGGTACGCAACTTCCTGCTGGCCAACGCCCTCTTCTGGCTGAAGGAGTACCACATCGACGCGCTGCGGGTGGACGCGGTGGCCTCGATGCTCTACCTCGACTACAGCCGGCCGCCGGGGGAGTGGCTGCCCAACCGCTTCGGCGGGCGGGAGAACCTGGAGGCGATCGAATTCCTGCGGAGGATGAACACGCTCGTCTACGGGGAGGAACCGGGGGCCTTCACGGTAGCCGAGGAGTCGACCGCCTGGCCCATGGTCTCCCACCCCGTCCACCTGGGAGGGCTGGGCTTCGGCTATAAATGGAACATGGGGTGGATGAACGATACGCTCCGCTTCATGGCCCACGACCCCGTGCACCGTTCCTGGCACCACGATCTTCTGACCTTCGGCCTGATTTACGCCTTCCACGAGAACTTCGTCCTCCCCCTCTCCCACGACGAGGTGGTGCACGGCAAGGGTTCCCTGCTGGGGAAGATGCCGGGGGACGCCTGGCAGCGGTTCGCCAACCTGCGCGCCTACCTGACCTTCCAGTACGCCCTGCCGGGGAAGAAACTTCTTTTCATGGGAGGGGAGTTCGCCCAGCCGGGGGAGTGGCGGCACGACCGCAGCCTCGACTGGCATCTGCTCGAGGAACCCGCCCATGGCGGAGTCCAGGCCCTGGTGAGAGACCTGAACCACCTCTACCGCCGCCTGCCGGCCCTCCACCGGCTCGATTGCGAACCGGGGGGATTTGCCTGGATCGACTGCAACGACAACCGCCAGAACGTCCTCTCCTGGCTGCGCCGCTCCGACGGAGCGGATCCCGAGGTGCTGGTGGTCTGCAACTTCACGCCGGTGGTGCGTCACCGCTATCGGGTGGGGGTGCCCCGCGGCGGCCGGTGGATCGAGGTTTTCAACTCCGACTCCCGCTTCTACGGCGGGAGCGACGTGGGGAACCCCGTCGGGGTGGTGGCCCAGCCGGTGCCCCGGCACGGACACGCCTGGTCGGTCGAGCTGACCCTCCCCCCCCTGGCCGGGATCCTGCTACTCCCGCAGCCGGAGTGAGCGGCCGTGCCCCGACCTCCCGCCCGAGGGCTCGAGGCGGCCACGCCCGGTCGGCCGGGCGCCGAGTGTGTCCCCGGGGGAGTGCGTTTCACCCTGCCCAGTGTCCACGCCGAGAGGGTTGAGCTCTGCCTCTTCGACGAGCGGGGCCGGGAGACCGACCGGCTCGGCCTGCCCGGCCGAAGCGACGGCCGCTGGCACGGCCTGCTGCCGGGGGCGGGCCCGGGGCTCCGCTACGGCTGGCGGGTGCACGGACCGTGGCGCCCGCTCGAGGGGCATCGTTTCAACCCGAACAAGCTGCTGGTGGATCCCTGGGCCCGTCGCCTGGAGGGGGGGGTGCGCTGGGACCCCGCCCTCTACGGGCACGTCTATAACGGGGCGGGAGCCGATCTCGATTTCGATACGCGCGACAGCGCCCCCTTCGTGCCCCGCGGCGCGGTGGCCCCCTCGCCGGCGGAGATGACCGACGGACGTCCGGCCCGCCCCGCCGTCCCCTGGTCCGATCTGCTGATCTGGGAGGTCCATGTCGGGGGCGGCACCAGGCAGCACCCCGAGGTGGACCCTCCCCTGCGCGGCACCTACCTCGGGCTGGCCTCCGACCCCGTCCTGCGCCACCTCGACCGGCTCGGCGTGACGGCCGTCGAGCTCCTCCCGGTCTTTCCCTTCGCCGACGAGACCCACCTGGTCCGGCGCGGCCTGACCAACTACTGGGGCTACAACCCATACGCCTTCTTCACCCCGGAACCCCGCTACGCGGTGGCCGACCCGGTGGTCGAGTTCCGGCAGATGGTGGATCGCTTCCACCGGGCCGGGATCGAGGTCCTCCTCGACGTGGTCTACAACCACACCGCGGAGGGGGACGAACTCGGTCCCACCCTGGGCCTGCGCGGGATCGACAACACCCTCTGGTACGTACCGGCCGGGCCCGACCGGCGCCGCTATGCGGACTGGGCGGGCACCGGCAACGTGCTGGCCGCCTTCCACCCCGAGGTCACGGGGCTGATCGTCGATTCGCTCCGCTACTGGGTCGAGGAGATGGGGGTGGACGGCTTCCGCTTCGACCTGGCCGGGGCGCTGGTGCGGGATGCCGGCGGGTTCCGCCCCGACGCCCCCCTGCTGGCCGCGATCGCCGACGAGCCGGGACTGGCCGGGATCAAACTGATCGCCGAACCGTGGGATGCCACCGCCGAGGGCTATGCCCCGGGGCGCTTCCCCGCCCCCTGGGCCGAGTGGAACGACCGCTATCGCGACGCCGTGCGGCACCTCTGGCGGGGGGACGAGGACGCCCGGGCCGAGGCGGCCACCCGCCTGGGCGGCTCCCAGGACCGCTTCACTTCCCGCGACGCCCGGGCGAGCATCAACTACGTGGCCGTTCACGACGGCTTTTCGCTGCGCGACGCCGTTTCCTACGCCCGGCGGCACAACGAGGCCAACGACGAGGGGAACCGGGACGGGAACGCTCATGAAGTCTCCTGGAACCACGGGGTGGAGGGATCCTCCGACGATCCCAGGATCGAAGCGATCCGGGACCGGCAGGTCCGCAACCTGCTCGCCACGGTTCTGCTCTCCAAGGGGATCCCCCTGCTGGCCGCCGGAGACGAACTGGGCCGCACCCACGGCGGCAACAACAACCCCTACTGCCAGGACAATCCGACCGGCTGGCTCGACTGGTCGGAGGCCGATCCCGGACTGGTCGACTTCTGCGCCCGGCTGGTATGGCTGCGTCACAGCCGCCCCGATCTCTCCTCTGCCGGCTTCTACACCGGCCGCCCCCCGCGGACGGGCGACCGCCCCGACCTCCTCTGGTGGCATCCCGACGGGCGGGTGATGACGGAGGGGGACTGGCGGGGGAAGGGGGGCCTGGGCTTCCTGCTGGGGGAATCCCCTCCCCTGCTCGTGCTGCTCAATCCCTCCCCCGAGTCGCTCGCCTGCACCCTGCCCGGCGAGGCGGAGGCGGGCACCGGCCGCTGGCAGGTCCGGATCACCTCGGCGGAAGGGATCGAGGGATCGATCGCTCCCCGGCTCGAACTCCCTCCCTTCAGCCTGGCCGTACTGGTCAGGGAGAGGGACCGATGAGCGCTCCCCGGCCGCTGCGCGCCCTGGCCCGCCGGGCGGGCATTGCCCTGGAGTGGTGGGACATCTTCGGCCGGCGCTACGAGACGCCCGAGGGCACCCTGAAGCAGCTGCTGGCCGCGATGGACATCCCGGCCGGGACCGAGGCGGAGACGGCCGAGAGCCTCCACCGGCTCTCCGGGGAGGCCTGGGAGGGCGCCCTCCCGCCGGTGGTGGTGCTGCGCCGCCGGCCGGGGGAGAGCGCCCTGGTGCCCCTCACCCGGCCCGAGAGCGGCCTGGAGGGAGTGGTGCACTGGACCCTGGTACCCGCCGCCGGCGAACCGGAAGAGGAGAGCCGGCACCCCCGCCGCGGGACGATCCCCCTCCCTTCGCTGGTCGTCCTGGACCGGGCCGCCTTCGATGGGCAGCGGCTGCGGCGGCTCGGCCTGCCGCTCCCCGATGGGCTCCCGGAAGGGTACTGGGACCTAACCGTGGAGCTGCCCGGCGGGACGGGCGCGGCCACCCGGGTCGTGCTCGCCCCCCCGAGCGCCTGGGAACCCCCCTGGATGGGATTGGGGAAGCGCCGCTGGGGCATCGCCGCCCACCTCTACAGTCTGCGTGGACACCACGACCTGGGAATAGGCGACTTCGGGCAGCTCCGGCGTCTGGTCGATCTGGCCGCCGGAGTGGGGGCCGATTACATCGGTCTCAATCCCCTGCATGCCCTCTTCGGCCGCCACCCCGACCGCCGCAGTCCGTACGCCCCGAGCGACCGCCGCTTCCTCAACCCGCTCTACCTCGAAGTGAGTGCGGTCACCGGTTTCACCGAGTGCGAGGCCGTGAGGAAGCGGATGGGCTCGGCCTCCTTCCGCCGGGCCCTCGAGCGGACCCGCTCCCGCGACCTGATCGACTACCCCGCGCTCGCGCGCCGCAAACGGGAACTGCTCGGGCTGCTCCACACCGCCTTCCGGGAGCGCCGGTCGGCTGGACTTCCGCTGCCGGGGGAGGCGGAGGACTACGCGGCCTTCCGGATGCGCGAAGGGCGGGCGCTGGAGTACTACGCCTTGTTCGAATCGATCCAGGAAGAGCACCGGGGACGCGTGCCGGCCGCCCTGCGCGATCCGGACTCGGCCGCGGCCATGGCCTTCGTGGTCACCCACCAAACCCGGCTCGACTTCCACCGCTTCCTGCAGTGGCAGGCCGACCGACAGCTGAAAGCGGTCGCGCACACCACCCGTCAGGCCGGGCTGGAGGGTCTCTACCGTGACCTGGCGGTGGGCGCCCACCCGCAGGGTGCCGAGGTCTGGTCGCAGCCCGGCCTCTTCGCCCGGGGGGTCGCCTTCGGAGCCCCCCCCGACGCGTTCAACCTCCAGGGGCAGACCTGGGGGATGCCGCCGCTGGAGCCACGGGCGCTGCGGGCGGCCGGATACGCACCCTTCATCCGGCTGCTGCGGGCCAACCTGCGGCATGCGGCGGCGTTGCGGATCGACCACGTCATGGCCCTGCGCCGGCTCTTCTGGATCCCGGACGGGGCACCGGCCGTCGAGGGTTCCTACGTGGACTACCCCTTCGACGACCTGCTCGGCATCGTGACCCTGGAGAGCCGACGCCACCGGTGCCTGGTGGTGGGGGAGGACCTGGGGACCGTCCCGGAGGGATTGCGGGAGCGGCTCGAGGCCGAGCGCATCTGGTCATACCGGCTCATGCTCTTCGAGCGCTGGCCCGACGGGCTCTTCCACCGGCCCGACCAGTATCCGGAGCGCGCGGTGGCGACCTTCACCTCCCACGACCTCCCCACCCTGGCCGGCTGGTGGCAGGGAAGCGACCTGGCGGAACGCGTCGCCCTCGGACTGCTGGCCGACCGCCCGCCGGAGGAGGCGGCCGTGGAGCGGGCGCGCGACCGGGAACAACTCCGGGCCGCCCTGGCCGACCAGGGTCTGCCCGGCGGAGAGACCTCCGGGCCCGGTGACCTCAAAGAGGTCGCCCGGGGTGTACAGTGCTTCCTGGCCCGCTCACCGGCCGGGCTGATGATGGCCAACCTGGACGACCTGCTGCTGGAGGAGCGCCAGCTCAACCAGCCGGGGACGGTGGACGAATACCCCAACTGGCGCCGGCGGCCGGCCCGCCCGCTCGAGGACCTCTCGGCCGACCTCTACCTGCGCACCACCGCCGAGGCAATCGTGCGGGAGCGCGAGGGACCCGCCCCCCCGGCCGCCTGACCCGCGGGGCCTGGATTCGCCCGCCGGGACGGGTGAGACCGATCGTAAATAAACACCTGCACCGCGTGATCCGTCCTGATGCCGAGGGGGGGGAGGATCTGTCATGAACCATTCCAAGGCGTTCCGAAGAGCGGGCCCTTTTCTCCTGGCGCTCCTGCTTCTGTCGGCCTGCTCCGGACTGTTCTGGCGGCGTCACATGGTCCAGGATCCATCCGCGTTCCATATCCAGCTGCGACTGGGGACGGAATGGGTCTATTACAGGCTGCCCCTGTGGCCGAGCGGGGACTTCACCGGTCCGCAGGATACGCTCAGCGTCCGGGTCGTCGACCACCGGGCCGCACCATCCCGGATCGATCTGGATCAGTGGGGTGGCGAGTATTACTGGTACGACCGGCCCATGATGGAATGGATACCCGAGGGAGGCTGGAAGAAGATCACCGGCCGCTTCCTGTCCGCCGTTCCGGTCGGTGATGTGTTCAAGGTCGTCAGTGACGGGGAATTCCCGAGATTCCTCGGGGGGGAGAAAGGATACTGGGCGGATTCCTCCGTCGGACTCCTGGATGTCTTCTATCCCCGTCCGGAAGGCCGGGTCGTCGTCTACTCGCCGACCGCGACCGTCCGACCGTATGAGGAACCCGGGGCGTACTCCTGGATAGAGGCCGCCGCGGATACACTCATCCGGGTCCCGGCCGGCGAGTTCCGGTGTTTCGAACATGTCCTGACGTTCGCTTCCTCGGCGCACTATCTCCAACCGCGTTTCACCAGAGCGCCGGACCCACGCTCCCCCTTCGATCCCCGGATTCGCCGGGAGTTCTGGGCGGAGGGCGTCGGCCTCATCGCCTGGATCGATCAGGGAGTGGGTGAGTACTGGGCGCTGGCGGAATACCGCACCCGCTGAGCACAGCGAGCTTCGACCTCGACTCCAGACATCAGCCCGGAGAAGCCTTCCGAAAAGAGCCGAGCCAATCCCGGTCGTAGAGCCCGCTAGCTTCCAGCAGCCCCACCGCGGCGAAGTAGAGCAGCCCGTGCAGCAGAAGTGCCGACGAGAGCCGCCAGTCCTCCGAGCCGGCGATCCCGGCCGCCGCCATGAACAGGATGAAGCTCATCAGCCACCGTTTGGCCAGCGCGGCGATCCTCCGGGCATCGCTCCAGCGCAGCAGGAACCCCAGGTAGGTGCCGGCGGTCGCGACCAGGAAGGCGGCGATCCCCGCCAGGCCGCTCTCGTCGGCCACCGCGAAGGCCAGGTAGAGACACATCCAGGTGACGAAGAGGAACCACTGGAAGATGCGCCAGCGCCGCCACTTCAGGCGGGGGAGGGTGATCAGGGCCAGGAAGGGGAAGGAGTGGATGACCAGGAACTCGACCTTGACCAGCAGGCTGAGCCAATCCCCCGATACCCCCGGCAGCCAGAGGCCCCGCAGGGCCAGCAGGTAGGCGAGCGCGATCAGGAGGGTGGTCAGGGCGGGCAGGAGACGGTTCCGGAGCCCCCCGGCTGCAGGAGGTGGCTCTGTGGTGGCCGGTGGCTTCTCGCCGCCCGGCTCGGGCGGTCCGGTCCCCCTCTTCCCTTCATCGCCCGCTGCGCGGAGCGGGACGAAGACGCTCCAGAGCAGGACCCCCAGGATCACCGTCTGGGCGATCCCCCCCGTCCAGCCGGATATCCCGGAAGCAATGACGATCGGGAAGAGGCTCCAGGCGGATCCGAAGAGCCCGATCCCGATCCCGCCGGCCAGTTGACCATACTTGGATTGCCGGCGAGCCTCGCTGATCAGGGACCAGGAACCGCGGATGAATCCGGCCCCGGTGGCCTGGAAGACAGCCAGGAAGCCGGCTACCCCGACGGTCGTGAAGATCTTCTCCAGCACCTGTCCTCCCGGCCGGGTGACGGCAGGATCGATTAGGTCGCCATCAGATTACCCTCCGGGAGCGGATCGGTCAGCCGGTAACGTGAATCCGGCTCGACCGTACCCGGATCGAGCCGGACGCAGGACTGGTCCGTTACTGATGGGATTGTTCGGTTCTGCTATTCGTGCTTTAGCGAGACGATGGGATCGACGGTTGCCGCTCGACGGGCCGGGAAGTAACTGGCGAGGAGCGTCACGACGGCCAGAATGAATGAGACCGCTCCATAGGTTGGCAGATTTATTGGATTCACACCGAACAGTACGGATGTCATCAGACGGGTCATACCGACCGCAGCAGCGAGACCGATGGCAATCCCCAATGCCGTAATCATGAGGCCTTGGCGCAGGACCATCGACACGATATCCCTGGCCTGCGCCCCGATCGCGATCCGGAGACCCAGTTCCCTGGTACGGATGGACACCGCATAGGATATGACGCTATACAGTCCCACGATCCCGAGCAACAACGCCAGACCGGCCGAGATGCTCAGCAGGACCATAATCAGCGAAATCCTCGATGTGGATGCCTCAATCAACTCCTGTTCGGTCCGGATCGCGGCCAGCGGGAGATTGGGATTGATCGACCACACCGCGTCACGGACCCGGTCGAGGAGCTTCAGGGCATCTCCTGTGTCCGTCCTGATGGAGTAGACCTGGGTGCGGGACACGAAGACCGGATTGCCCCATAGATTGGCGACCGCCGTCGGCCAGTACACAGTGGCCTTGGGATCGTGATCCAATCCGCGGTCATGCACGTCACCGACGACTCCCACGATCTCCTGCCACACCGCGGCAGGTCCGACGGCAATGCGCTTGCCGATGGCAGCGGCCGGATCGCCCCAGTACTCATCGGCGAAACCGCGGCTGATGACCGTGACCGGTCTTCTCTCATGGACGTCGACCCACTCGATCGGTCGTCCCACCAGAACGGGAATACCCATCGTCCGGAAGTAGCCTGCGGATACAAAGTTAAACAGACGTGTCGGAGAGACATCATTCGGTCGTTCTTCCACCACGACGGTGTTCTCAAAGTCACGTCTATCCATGGGAACAGAGGTCGAGAGCGCCACAGCGACGACACCCGGCACCTCCTCGATCCGTCGAAGGATTTCTTCATGGGCTCGGGGGACGGCATCAAGAGACGGGGTCTCGCTTGCGGGAAGGGTCAGCGCGAAGGTCAGGATGTCGTCCGGGTGATCAACACCCGGGCGTACCTGCCAGAGGGCCTGCACGCTCCTGATCATCAATCCCGAAGCGACGAGGAGAACCAGGGCCAGGGCGAGTTGCAGTACAGCCAGAGCATTCCGCACATGTTGCCGCCGCCCGGTCCGATCGATGCCCTGCGCTCCCTGTCTGATCGAATCCGCCACGGATCGCCGGCCATGCGTGAGGACCGGGAAGAGTCCGAGAGCCAGGCCCCCGATCACGGACACCAGGAGCGCGAAGAGCAGAACCGTCGCATCGATGCCGACACCGCTGAGGCGAGGAAGACTACCGGAGGCCATGAGGCTGAGGAGCCGGCCCCCCCCCCAGGCGAGACAGAGTCCTATCATTCCTGCTACGGCCCCCAGACACAGACCGTCCACGATGGACTCCCAGGCGATCCGTGCCGGCCTCGCTCCGAGGGAGACACGGATGGCGATCTCAAGGCGCCTGTCCTCAGAGCGAACAAGGAGCAGATTGGCGACATTCGTCAGAGCGATGATAAAGACCAGTCCCACCGCCCCCAGGATGATCAGGAGGACCGTGCTGACGTTCCCCAGGATCAACGACTTGAAAGGGAGGAGGACCGGGGCAACCTCCCACTTTTGCATGGCGTCGAGCGTATTCCCTCCGTATCGCTCGATCGCCAGGGGGAGCATCCGGACCAGATCCGCATGGGCGGCCTCGGCTGTCACACCTGATCTGAGCCTCGCCAGCGCCATGAAGTTGAATCCCCCGACACCTGCCTGAGTCGGATCGAGCTGGAAAGGGAGGATCAGCTCGGGATTCCGGTCCAGATAACTGAACCGTTCCGGCAGGACACCCACGATCTCCATCGGCATCCCGTTCACCGTGATCGAACGACCGATCACGTCGGGATCACCACCGAATCGGCGCCGCCAGTAACCGTTGCCGAGGATGATCGTAGGTGGTGCTTCGAGAGTGTCATCATAGTGGGTGAAGATGCGGCCGAGCGTAGGCCGGACACCCAGGAGGGGGAGTGTGCCGTCGGTCACCCCCAGGGCAAGCACTTCCTCCGGCTCGGTCGATCCCGTGACCGGTAATCGGAACCACATCGACAAGCCCAGGTCTTCCAGGGTCTGGTTCTCATCCCGGTAGAAGAAGTACTGACCTGTACTCAGTCCCATCGCTTCGATATCGATAGCCGGAGCCTTCTGACGGACTGCGAAGAGTCCGTCGGGATCGGGATAAGGAAGGGATTCGATCAGCACCCCGTTGACCACACCGAAGATGGCGACCGTGGCACCGATCCCCAGGGCCAGGGTCAGGATCGCCACCAACGAGAATCCGGGGTTCCGACGCAACTGTTTGAGGGCGTGATGGATATCCCGCAGGCAGTCTTCCAGCGACCGCAGGCCCCGGGCTTCCCGGATCTGTTCTTTGTACCGATCGACCCCACCGAATGAGATCAAGGCCTGTCTCCTGGATTCCTCCTTGCCCATGCCGGCGCGGAGGTTGGATTCGATGGTCTGTTCCAGATGGAAATGCAGCTCCTCGTCCATCTCCCCTTCAGCCTCACCTTTCCGGGTGAGGTACCGGAGATGCAACCGAGCCCGCTTGAACAGGTACCGGATGCGTTGAAGGAGCATCATCACCTCTACCTCCCTAGCTCTCCTGAAGAACCAGTTCCACTGCCACGGCGAATCGGCGCCACTGGCGGGACGCTTTCTCAAGCTCACTGCTGCCCAACGACGTCAGGCGGTAGTATCGGGCACGTCGGTTCTTCTCGGTTCTCTTCCATTCCGATTCGATCCACCCCCGGAGTTGAAGTCGCTGAAGGGCCGGATAGAGTGATCCCTGGTTAACCTGCAGGATCCCGGTCGAGGTCCGTTGGATGTGTTGGGCAACGGCCCAGCCGTGGTTCGAACCGAGGGCCAGGGTCTTGAGGATGAGAAGGTCCAGGGTACCTTGCAGGTGATCGCTCCGAGAATCTTTCATGCGCCGTTGTCCGGTTTCAGGTGAATACCTTGAGGGACAGGTCGGTACGTCGCGGTGAAGATGTTCGATCGTACCGATTTTTATGTAGGTAATCTACACTCAACGTCAGGGCGACCAATCGATTCTGCTTTATTTTACATGGTTCTACGGAAGTCGCAGTGAAAAGTTTCTATAGATAATCTATAATAACTCGTGGCGAGGCAGACAGACCTGTCTCGCAGCGGGAAGGCCCGGATGCTCAGGACAGGGAGCGTTTCAGTCGTACGCCTGGCGGATCGCTTCGGTCGCCATCAGGTCGTCGTAGCGTTCCAGGACCGGCCAGGAGTCCAGGTGCTGATGCACGACCCGGTACTTCTCCGGGATTGGATGGGTCCCCACCACCACCGGGATCTCGTAGCGCTGTTCGACGAAAGCGACGAAGTCGTCCAGGTAGGGACAGGGGGGATAGCCCACCACCAGCCCGGTGGCCAGGTGGATGGCCTCCGCCCCGTTCTTGATCATCTCCTCGGGGACGTATTCCACGTTCCCGCCGGGGCAGCCCAGGCAGCTCGAGAAGCCGACCACCTCAAGCGGTTCGTCGGCCGGATAACGGCTGAAGGCACCGGCCCGCTCGCGGACCGAGCGGAAACACTTCCCCCCGCCGCAGGAGCGGTACCGGTCACAGATGATGATCCCGATCTTCATGGCGAGCCCTTTCGCGGGTGTTGGACGGCTCGGATGGACTGCCTATAGATTAACTCCCGGGCGCTGAATGGTCAGCCGGTAACATGGACCCGACACGGCCATGTCCGGATCGAGCCGGGCGCAGTATCCCCGGGACTACATCCCACAGGTGTCCAGCACTTCGAGCGGACTGAAGATATCTGGTTCTCGAATATTCAGATCTGCTGCTATCTTGGTCGATGAAATGAGAATCTCTATTGTCATCCGCTGTTTTAATGAAGCGGAACACATCGGACGCCTGTTAAGCGGGATCGAGCAGCAGACCCGGGTCGACCGGGAGGTGATCCTTGTCGACTCCGGTTCGACCGATGCCACCCTCTCGATCGTTTCGGACTATCCGGTACAGATCCTGCATATCGATCCGGCCGACTTCTCGTTCGGCCGCTCGCTGAACCTGGGGTGCCGGGTGGCCGGGGGCAACGTGATCGTCATCGCCAGCGGTCATGTCTACCCCGTGAACCGGGACTGGCTCGAGCGCCTGATCGCGCCTTTCGAGGACGAACGCATCGCCCTGGTTTATGGGAAACAGCGGGGGGATAAGCGCACCCGCTTCTCCGAACACCAGGTCTTCGCCCACTGGTTCGGCGAGGCATCGGATATGAATCAGGCGCACACTTTCTGCAACAACGCCAACGCCGCCATCCGCCGCTCGGTGTGGCAAGAACTCCCGTATGACGAGACCCTGACCGGGCTCGAAGATATCGACTGGGCCAAACGGGCCACCCAGCGCGGTTACCAGATCGCCTACAGCGCCGAGGCCGAAGTTATCCACGTGCATTCCGAGACCCCGGCCAGGATCTTCAACCGGTACCGGCGCGAGGCGATCGCACTGCGCTCGATCTACCCCGAACAGCGGTTCGGCTTGGGGAGCTTTCTTCGCTTCTTCTTCGGCAATGCCATCAGCGACGCTCGGCAGGCCCGGCGCGGGAAGGTACTGCGGCGTGAACTGCCCGGCATCGTGCAGTTCAGGCTGATGCAGTTCTGGGGGACATTTCGCGGTCACGCCCGCCATGGTGAGGTTACCCAGCAGCTCAAGAAGACCTTCTACTACCCCCTCAACGGCGGCCTGGATCGGCCCGCCGGCACCGAGCACGATGCCGACCGACGGATCGATTATGAGGTGAATCCGACCCGACCGATCAGGCGAGATAGAACAGGTCCTGACAGCCGATGAACTGGACCACCCGCCCGCCGACGCGGCGCTGCCAGGCATCCTCGACGGCGGGGGAGACCACGTAGTCGATGCCTTTGGGGTAGGCATCCCGGAACACCCCCAAGGCACTCCCCTCGAAGGCGTCCGGGTCGATCTTGCACTCGAAGGTGTCCACCCCCTCACGGAATAGTCCGCCAGGCCGCCACTCTGCCGGAGCATCAGTCCCAGGAGCGAACAGGCCGTACGGTGGGACGCCTCACTACGGCGGCTCAGGACTCCTGAGGCGTGATCCCCCAGATGTCGCGGGCGTACTGGTGGACAGCGCGGTCGCCGGAGAAGGGCCCCATGGCGGCCACGTTGCGCATTGCCATGCCGAGCCAGCGGGGGCGGTCCCGCCAGGCTTCGTCCACCCGGTCCTGGGCGTCCCGGTAGGTGGCGAAATCGGCACAGAGCATGAAGTAGTCGCCGTGCTCGAGCAGAGCTTCGGAGATACCCTTGTAGCGATCGGGCTCATCGGAGGAGAACCATCCGCTCCCGATCTGATCGAGCGCCTGCTTTAGATCGGGTTCGGCTTCCACGTAAGCCCGCGGATCGTAGCCCTGAGCGCGCAGCTCGCGCACCTGGTCGGCGGTCAGCCCGAAGAGGAAGAAGTTATCCGCCCCCACCACATCCCGGATCTCAATATTCGCTCCATCCAGGGTTCCGATGGTGAGCGCACCGTTCAGGGCGAACTTCATGTTGCCGGTCCCGGAAGCCTCCATGCCGGCCGTGGAGATCTGCTCGGACAGGTCGCCGGCCGGGATGATCCGTTCGGCCGCGGTCACGCCGTAGTCGGGGATGAAATGCAGCCGGAGGAAGGGACTGACCTTGGGGTCGGTACTGATCACTTCCCCCACGTCGTGGATGAGCCGGATGATCAGCTTGGCCATGAAATAGCCGGGGGCGGCCTTGCCGGCCAGAATCACGGTGCGCGGCACCGGATCGGTAAGCCGACCCTCCCGGATCCGGTTGTAGCGGCTGATCACGTGCAGCACGTTCAGGAGTTGCCGCTTGTACTCGTGGATGCGTTTGACCTGGATGTCGAACAGGCTGTCAGGGTCCAGTTCCGTCCCGTGACGGTCCCGGATGCACCCGGTCAGGTGCTCTTTCCGCTCCCGCTTGACCCGCTCGAACCGCTCCAGGAAGGCGGGATCGGAGGCCAGGGGAGCCAGGCCGGCGATCTTGTCGAGGTCGGTGATCCAGCCCGGCCCCACCACCTCGGTGACCAGGGCGGCCAACCCCGGATTGGCCTGGAGGAGCCAGCGCCGGGGAGTGATCCCGTTGGTAATCCCCACGATCCGGTCGGGGAACATGCGGTCGAGGTCGGCAAAGGTCGTACTGCGCATCAGCTGGGCGTGCAGCTGCGCCACCCCGTTGACCTTGTGACTCCCCACGAAGGCCAGGTGGGCCATGCGGACCCGCCGGCTCTTATCGTCCACCAGGGAGAGCCGGTGCCGGGCGTCGGGCTCGCCGGGGAAAGCGTGTTTGACCCGCTCCAGGAATTGGCTGTTGATCCGGAAGATGATCTCCAGGTGCCGGGGAAGCAGTGCCTGGAGCATCGGGACCGGCCAGGTCTCGAGCGCCTCGGGCAGCAGGGTATGGTTGGTGTAGGAGACGGTACGGGTGGTCAATTCCCACGCCCGCTCCCAATCGAACCTCTCCTCGTCCACCAGGATCCGCATCAGCTCGGGCACCACCAGGGCAGGATGGGTGTCGTTGAGCTGGATGGCTACCTTGTCGGGGAGAGCGTCGAGGGACTCCCGGTAGCGCCGGAAACGCACCAGGATGTCCTGCAGGGAGGCGGCGACGAAGAAGTACTCCTGTTTGAGACGTAGTTCCTGCCCCGAGAGGGTACGGTCGCTCGGGTAGAGCACCCGGGTCAGGTTCTCGCTCAGGGTCTTATCCTTGACCGCCTCGATGTAGTTCCCCTCGTTGAAATAGCGCAGGTCGAATTCGCGGGTGGAGCGGGCCGACCAGAGCCGCAGGTTGGTCACGGTGTGGCCGCCGAACCCGGAGATGGGTACATCGAAGGCCATGGCCAGTACATCCTCGGTCGCCAGCCAGACCGAGTGCTCCTCGCCGTCGCTCCCCTTCACCTGCTCGGTCCGTCCCCCGAAGCGCACCGGGTAGATGATGCTCGGGCGCGGGAACTCCCAGGGATTGCCGTAACGCAGCCAGTGTTCGGGACTCTCGATCTGCTGCCCGTTCTCGATGCGCTGGCGGAACATCCCGTAGTCGTAGCGGATACCGTAACCCAGGCCGGGATAGCCGTGAGTGGCCAGGGCATCCAGGTAGCAGGCCGCGAGCCGGCCCAGGCCGCCGTTGCCCAGGCCCGGGTCGGTCTCACAGTCGGCGAGGATGTCCAGGTCCTGCCCGCAATCCGCCAGCACCTTCCGGAAGGGCTCGACCAGTCCGAGGTCGAGCAGGTGTTTCATCAGACCGCGCCCGGGCAGGTACTCCAGGGAGAGGTAGTAGATCCGCTTGACCTCACGGTCGAACTGCGCCCGGGCGGTGTTGATGTAGCGCTCGCTCAGGATCCCCCGGACCAGGGAAGCCACCGCGAAGAACCAGTCCCGCCGGGAGGCGTAGAGGGGATCCTTCCCCACCATGTAGACCATGAAGTTGATCAGCCGCTGCTTGATCGACTCGTGGTTGGTGGGATCGAAGAGGTAGTCGTCCTGAAGGGCGGCTTCGGTCAGCTTCTGGATCACGATATGGTCAGTTCCTGGTAGAGTTCCTGATAGCGCCGGGCGGACACCTCCCAGCTGAAACGCTGCACCATACATCGGCGTTGGAGTGACCGCCACGTTTTCCGCGCGCTGTAGCGCTCCCGGGCGCGCCGGAAGGAGGCCACCAACGCCTCCGGCGAGATCTCCTCGAAGAGGAAGCCGGTCCCCCGCCCCCACTCCGAGACATCCACAACCGTGTCAGCCAGCCCGCCGGTGCGGCGGGCCAGCGGGGGGGTGCCGTACCGCATCGCCTGCATCTGGGTGAGGCCGCACGGCTCGAAGCGACTCGGCATCAGGAAGAGGTCGCAACCCGCCTGGAAGCGGTGCGCTTGCGATTCGTCGTAACCGATCCGCACCGCCACCCGACCGGGATGAGTCCGGGCGGCTTTGGCCAGCGCTCTTTCCAGAACCCGGTCCCCACTGCCGAGTACGGCCACCTGGGCCCCCAGTCCGAGCAGTTCCGGCAGGGCCGCCACCACCAGGTCGATCCCCTTCTGCTCGGTCAGCCGGCCCACCACGCCGGCCAGAAAGGTGCGGGGGGACTCCGACAGATCGAGCCCGCGCTGGAGGGCGGCCTTGTTGGTCGCTTTCTCCTCGATCTGCTGCGCATCGAAGGGTGCCGCCAGGAGGGGATCGCGCGCCGGGTCCCACAACTCTTCGTCGATCCCGTTCAGGATCCCCCGCAGATGAGCGGAGCGCTTGCGCAGCAGCCCGTCGAAACCCATCCCCCCCTCGGGGGTTTGGATCTCGCGGGCGTAGGTCGGGCTGACCGTAGTGATCCGGTCGGCGTAGTAAAGCCCGGCCTTCAGGAAGGAGAGGCTCCCATAGAACTCCACCCCCTCCGGCTGCACGCACGCACCGGGGAGCCCGAGCAGGGCGGCCGCCGCCAGGGCGAATTTACCCGAGAAGAAGAAGTTATGGACGGTCATCACGGTGGCGGGGCGGGACCCCGGCCGCAGCGCCAGGTAGGCCGGGGCCAGCCCGGCGTGCCAGTCGTGGGCATGGACGATCTCGCAGCGCCAGCCGGCCGGCGCGTCCGGGTCGGCCAGGCGGGCCGCCGCCCGGCCGAGCAGCCCGAACCGAAGGTGGTTATCGGGCCAATCCCGGCCCCGCGCATCGAGGTAGAGTCCCCCCGGGCGCTGGTAGAGCGACGGGCAGGCCAGCAGCCAGACCGGCACCCCCGAACCCGGCATCCGGCCGGGGAGCAGACGGGCCGTGCCGGTACCGGCGAGCAGTTCCCCCAGTTCGACCGGGGGACCTTCCGGATCCAGCCGCCGGAGGGCGTCGGGATAGGCGGGGATCAGCAGGCGGGCGTCCAGACCGAGCCGTCGCTGGGCCGCCGGCAGGGCGCCGGCCACATCGGCCAGCCCCCCCGTCTTGACCAGGGGGTACGCCTCGCTCACTACATGGAGGATGCGCATGGTCGGTTCAGGGATAGAGCCGGGAAAGGGTGGCCTGGCGGGCCCACCCATCGGTGGAGGGCTGCCAGCGCCGCTCCATATCGAACACCGAGAGACCCAGTTCGATCCCCTCCCGCAGCCACCGGACGCCGGCCAGCCGGTCGAAGTGGGCCCCCCGCCAGATGAAACGGTCAGGATGGAGCCGCCGAAAGGCATCCACCACCGCCACCCCGGTGAGGAAGGGGCGGAAGGCCGCCGGATCGGTCACCACCAGGCGCACCCCCCGGCAGAGTTCCCCTTTCCACTTCACCTCCACGGCGGTGCCCAGCTCACCCGGGACGAAGGCGGTGGCTTCGAAGCGCACCCCCGGCAGAGCGAGCCCGTTGAGGCGGTCGGTCAGCGCGGGACCGTCGGCCCAAGGGGCGCCGATCATCTCGAAGGGATGCTCGGTCCCCCGCCCCTCCGAGACGTTGGTCCCCTCGACCAGGCAGGTGCCCGGGTAGACCAGGGCGGTGGCCGGAGTGCGAATGTTGGGTGAGGGGGGGGTCCAGGTGAGCCCGGTCGAGGCGAAGAGCATGCGGCGCCGCCACCCCTGGAGTTCGACCACCCGCAGGTCGAGCCGTTCCAGCCCGGGCAGCAGGTGCCGATCGCGGATCCAGCGGGCGTACTCCCCGACCGTGAAGCCGTGCCGGACCGGCACCGGGAAGAGCCCGACGAAGGAGGTCTGATCCGGCTCCAGCACCGGACCCTCCACCGCGAACCCGCCGATCGGGTTGGGCCGGTCGAGCACCACATAGGGAATCCCGCGCTCGGCCGCGGCCTCCATGGTGCGGGCCATGGTGCTCGTGTAGGTGTAGAAGCGCGCTCCCACGTCCTGGATGTCGAAGAGGAGTACGCCCACTCCCTCCAGGGTCGCCGGGTCAGGACGGGTGCTCTCCCCATAGAGGCTGTGGATGGGTACCCCGCGGTAGCGCTCCCCGGACGAGTAGACCCGGGCGCCCTCGGCGGCGCTCCCTACGAACCCATGCTCGGGACTGAAGAGGGCGACCAGGGGGAGCCCCGCCTCAAGCAGAGCGTCGGCGGTGAGCCGGCCGTCGTTCAGTCGTCCGGTGTGGTTGGTGACCAGCCCGATGGGGACCACCCCGAGCCCGGTCGCCTCCTCCCAGCCCAGGGCGATCAACCGGTCGGCGCCGGTCAACACCTCTCCCCTATCTCCGCAGCCGGCCGCCAGTACCGGCAGGAGGGCCAGCAGCGGACCGATGCGGCGCCAGAACAGGATCCATACCACTGGGACAGGCACACACCATCTCCCGGGGCGATGCGTTGAGCCGGTCGTATCGTCTGATAGATACCGCCCCAACCCGGCAGCAACAAGGAGGTCATGGGAAGGCCCCCCGGGTTGCTTCCCGGAGGGCCCTTCCGTCCTCCGCCGGGCAGGTCCGTAGCGGCGGGTCCCGGGCTGCTCCTCAGAACCCGATACTCAGGAAGATCTGGTTGACCGTGCCCAGGTCGCCGTAGTTCGCCAGACCGTAGT
>CAZFHZ010000018.1:0-998 GCA_964519015.1 uncultured Gemmatimonadota bacterium
GGGCGGTCGGCGCGCTGGTCGGTCACCTGGACGGGCGAGCGGTGCCGCCGGTCATCGACACCGGCGCGGTGCTGGTCACCCGTCAGAACATGGACGACCCGGCGCTCCGCCGCCTGCTCCCGTGAATCCGGGATGAATCCCTCTCCGCCGACCGGCATCACCCGCCTGCGCATGGAGGGGGTGCACAAGCGCTTCGGGGCCACCCTCGCCCTCGACGGGGTCTCCCTGGAGGTTACCTCGGGGCAGGTCCACGCCCTGATCGGTGAGAACGGGGCGGGCAAGAGCACCCTCATGAAGGTCCTCTCGGGGGCGGTCCGGCCGGATCAGGGACGCCTCTGGCTGGATGGTGTCCCCTACGCCCCGCGCACCCCCGCCGACGGCCGGAAGGCCGGGGTGGCCATGATCTACCAGGAACTCTCCCTGGCCCCCCACCTGAACGTGATGGAGAACATCCTGCTGGGCTGCGAGCCGGTGCGCGGACCCTTCCTGGATCGCCGGGATCTTCGCCGCCGGGCAGTCCGGGCCCTGGAGAAGGTCGGCCGCCCCGACATCGAACCCGATACTGTGGTCGGGCGGCTCTCCCCGGCCGAGCAGCAGCTGGTCGAGATCGCCCGGAGTGTGGCGGTGGGCTGCCGGGTGCTGGTGCTGGACGAACCGACCAGCAGCCTGACCGGGGAGGACACCGGGCGACTCTTCGAACTCGTCCGGCGGCTGCGCGACGAGGGACATGCCCTGGTCTACATCTCGCACGTGCTGGAGGAGGTGCGGGAGGTGGCCGACCGCTTCACCGTACTGCGGGACGGTCGGGTGGTGGGGGAGGGGGAGATCGCCTCCTTCGAGGTGGATCGGGTGATCGGCTGGATGGTGGGGCGGAGCGTGGCGGAGCTCTACCCGCGCGGAGCGCGCCGTCCCGGTGAGGTCCTGCTCTCGTTCGAAGACCTGGCCGGCCGGCGCCGGCCGCAGGAGGCTTCCCTGGAATTGCGGCGGGGGGAGGTGGT
>CAZFHZ010000018.1:1008-11744 GCA_964519015.1 uncultured Gemmatimonadota bacterium
TGGTCGGCATCGCCGGTCTGGTCGGGGCGGGGCGGACCGAACTTATGCGGGCGCTCTTCGGGCTCGACGCGGTGGTGAAGGGCGAGGTCAAGGTGGGCACCTGGTCGGGACCCGCCTCGCCGGCCCGCCGCTGGCGGCAGGGGGTGGGCATGGTGAGTGAGGACCGCCAGGGGGAGGGACTGGCCGCCTCCCTGAGCGTGGCCGACAATCTCACCCTGCCCGCCCTGCGGGGGCTCGGCCCCGGTCCGCTGGTGTTCCCGGCCGGGCAGGAGCGGGCCAGCCGCCGCTGGATCGAGCGGCTGGACATCCACTGCACATCCCCCCGGCAGCCCGTGAAGGCGCTCTCGGGGGGGAACCAGCAGAAGGTCGCCCTGGCCCGCCTGCTGCATGCCGGCGTGGACGTGCTGCTGCTGGACGAGCCCACCCGGGGGATCGACGTGGGGGCCAAGGCCGGGATCTACCGGCTGATCGACGAATTGGCCCGCGGTGAGGGGGCCCGCGCGCCCCGGGGAGTGTTGATCGTCTCCAGCTACCTGCCGGAGCTGCTGGGGATCTGCGACCGGATCGCGGTGATGCGGCGCGGCCGGCTGGGTCCGGCCCGTCCGGTCGGTGAGTTGGACGAGCACCTCATCATGCGGGAAGCCACCGGGGCGGAGGCGGCATGAAACCGCTCCGCGCGCACCTGAAGGCGGCCGAGCTGGGGCCGCTGGTCGGCCTGCTCTTCGTCTGGGTCCTCTTCGCCCTGCTGGCCGGCGGCGCGTTCATGCAGTGGGACAACCAGCGCCTGATGCTCCTGCAGACCGCCGTGGTCGGCACCGCGGCGATAGGGGCCACCCTGATCATCATCTCGGGGGGGATCGACCTCTCGGTCGGTTCCACCATCGCCCTCGGCACGGTGGTGGTCGCCCTGGTCCTGAGGGCCGGGCTTCCTCCCTGGCTGGCCGCCCTGGCCGGGCTGGTGACCGGTCTGGTGGTCGGGGCGGCGATCGGAGCGATGGTGATCGGTCACGTGGGCCGGCTGGCCGCCCTGCTGGGCGGCGTGCTGGTCACCCTGCTGCTCTGGCCGGCGGTCCCCGACACCCTGGCGGTGCTGGCCGGAGTGGCGGCGGCCGGAGCGATCCTGGCCCTGAACGAACGGTTCCTGGGGCGCATCCGGATCGCCCCCTTCATCGTGACCCTGGGGATGTGGGGGGCCCTGCGGGGACTGGCCAAGGGACTGGGGGATAACCAGCCCGTCTATCCCGACCACCTAGGCTGGCTGGAGGGACTGATGAGCGGCGGGGGGAGCCACGGCGTCCTGCTTCCGCCCGGGGTGTGGCTCCTGCTGCTGCTCGCCCTGCTGACGGCGGGTCTGCTCCGTTACACCCCGTTCGGCCGGCACATCTTCGCGGTGGGGAGCAACGAGGCCACGGCCCGCCTGAGCGGAGTGCCCATCGCGCGCACCAAGCTCCTGATCTACATGCTTGGAGTAGGCTGTGCCGGACTGGCCGCCCTGCTCCAGTTCTCCTATCTCTCGATGGGGGATCCCACCACGGCCGAGGGATACGAACTGAAGGTCATCGCGGCGGTGGTGATCGGCGGGGCCAGCCTGGCCGGCGGGGAGGGTTCGATCCGCGGTTCGATGGTAGGTGCCCTGATCATGACCGTCGTGGACAACGGCTGCACGAAACTGGGACTCGACAACTGGGTCCAGGAGATCGTCACCGGCGCCATCATCGTGGCCGCCGTGGCCCTGGACCGGCTGCGTCACCGCGACGAGGCCTGAACCTCGCCCGGGTGACCTCACACCGGGAAGGGAGCGTGTCATGTCCGCCTACCGGGTACCGAAGCTGGACCTTCCAACAGCAGTGGCCCCCGGCCGGGTCGTGCTGGTGGCCAACGGCGATCTGAGGGAATCGGCCAACCGGGTCTGCTGGCCGGCCCAGCGCCGGATGGAGCGGGCGCTGACCCGGGCCGTGGCTTCCTGCGGCTACAAGCTGATGCGCGCCCATCCCTATCGGCCGAAAGCCGGGCACGGCTTCATCGATTCGCAGCAGGAGGGGATGAAGGTCTTCGCGTCGATCGATCCGCAGGCCCCTCTGATCGTGGCCGAGGCGGTCTGGCAGTACTCCCATCACGTGCTCCCCGGCCTCTTGAGTCACCGGGGTCCGATCCTGACGGTCGCTAACTGGTCGGGCCAGTGGCCCGGGCTGGTCGGGATGCTCAACCTGAACGGCTCCCTGGCCAAGGCGGGGGTCGCGTTCACCACCCTCTGGAGCGAGGACTTCACCGACGAGGTCTTCCGGAACGGGTTGAAGAACTGGCTCGAGCAGGGGGCGTTCCGCCACCACCTCACCCACCTCACCCCGCTTCGCCGGGTGAAGGTGTCCGGCCCCGTGCGCCGGCTGGGGGAGGCGCTGGCCGCCCAGATGCAGCGCGAGAAGGCGATCATGGGTGTGTTCGACGAGGGGTGCATGGGCATGTACAACGCCATCATCCCCGACCACCTGCTCAACCCCACCGGAGTCTTCAAGGAACGGCTCAGCCAGTCGGCCCTCTTCCACGCCACCCTCCAGGTCCCCGAGCGCGAAGCGCGTGCGGTCTACCGCTGGTTGCGCGAGGCGGGCATGCAGTTCCGTTTCGGGCGGGATGAGGCCACCGAGCTGACCCGCCCCCAGGTGCTGACCCAGTGCGCCATGTACATCGCCGCCCTGCGGCTGGCCGATACCTTCGGCTGCGCGACCATTGGAATCCAGTACCAGCAGGGACTGAAGGACCTCCTCCCCGCCTCCGACCTGGCCGAGGGGATGCTGAACGATTCGGTGCGTCCCCCGGTGCGCAGCGCCGACGGCCGGCGGATCCTGTGGCGGGGAGAGCCGCTCCCCCACTTCAACGAGGTGGACGAGTGCGCCGGCTTGGACGCCCTGATGACCTACCGGGTGCATCGGGCCATGGGGCAGCCGCCCGAGAACACCCTCCACGACCTGCGCTGGGGGGACTGGGACCGTTCCGGCACCGTCCCGGACTATGTCTGGGTGTTCGAGATCAGCGGGGGAGCGCCTCCTTCGCACTTCATCGACGGCTGGCGCGGGGCGATCGGTGAGCGGCAGCCCCCGATGTACTTCCGGCTGGGGGGGAGCACCCTGAAGGGGATCAGCCGGCCGGGGGAGATCGTCTGGTCGCGCATCTTCGTGGAGAAGAATCGGCTCAACATGGACCTGGGGCGGGCCAAGGTGGTGGAACTCCCGCGGGAGGAGACCGAGCGGCGATGGGCGAGCACCACCCCCCAGTGGCCGATCATGCATGCGGTCACCTATGGGGTGGACCGCGACCAGATGATGGCCCGGCATAAGGCCAACCACATCCAGGTGGCCTATGCCTGCAGCGCCCGGGAGGCCGACCAGGCTCTGCTGGCCAAGGCAGTGATGGCCGAATCGCTGGGGATGAAAGTGAGTCTCTGCGGCACCCGGGCGGGGGGCAGGACCTGGTAGGGACGGCGCCGCCTATCCCTCGTCCGCGTCTTCCGGCAGTTCCAGAAGGCGGACGTCTTCCAGGTCTACGTCCCTTCCGGAGGCCCGTTTGGAGGAGATGAGATCTGCCTTAGAGAGGATGAAGAACTCCTGATCGTGGTAGGAAACGGAGACGCGATTCTCCCACGCTTCCCGAAATTCGATCCCGGGTGTCGAGGTCTGAACATCAACGCGGACTCGGTCCTGGAAGACCGTGATCTCGTTATCGAGCAGGTCAGCAACCGAGGTGAGTGAAGCGGTACTGAGCCCCGTGTCGAGCAGGGCATCGAGCAGATGCCGGGCATTATCCGGAGTCGCCTCGATCAGGATATCCAAGTCGAAGGTGACACGAGGAACGCCGTGGAGGATGACGGCGATACCCCCGATGACGACATACCTCACATCATGTTGCTGAAATGATCTGAATACGTCCTGTAACCGGTTGAGCATGCTTCCGCTCCTGCAAGGCAGGATTGATCGTGAGGGCCAAGTCGGCGAACGAGCAGAGCAATTCCATACGTTCCGATATCGGAAGGGAGCGGAACCAACGGACTTTGGCTTCGGGGGTTTCCTGCTGAAGATCGTGTGATATCGAGCCGCCCGTAGTCATGTTTAAAAGATACAGAAGGGTACGGTCCCCTTCAACCGGGGATACTCCGGCGTGGGTGTCATCTCCGGACGGTTATCAGGGGTAGGTGAAGCCCGGGACCGCCGACGCCATCCGGTAGACGATGTAGTCGTAGTCTCCCGTCTCCGGGTTCTCCGATCGCGTGCACAGGTAGGGATGGGACCCCCCTGTGATCCCGGGGGGCATCTCTACATCCCCCAGATATTCCCCCTTCGGGCTCAGGAGCATGACCCGCGTGGGAACCTGCGGATCGGAGGTGAAAATGTCCCCGGGCGGGTATACCCAGAAGTAGCCGAATCCGTCCATGCCGACGCTCTGATAGTAGGGCATCCGATCCGCGAACGAGGCGTGCTCCATCTCCACTCGGACGAGTCTCTTCGACGACTCGTCGTCCTCCTCTTCCAGCCGCTTCCGGTAGTGAGCGAAGACCGCCTCCCGGTCCGCCGCGGTAACGGGTCGGGATTCCATCTCCATACAGAACCTCTTCAGTGGCCGGCACCGGATGTCATATCGGACGAACTCGGGCTTCGAGCCGTCCTCGGCGAGGAACCCGGTCCCGGGGTAATGGTTGACCATCGCCAGGGAGCCATAATGATGCTGCAATCCGATCATCGGACCGCCCTCGATGCGGACCGGTGCGGGCTGGAAAGCCTTGCCGGAGGTGATGGAGCCGAGCGTGCCGCCGGCGGTCGTCACGACCGTCATGAGGTACCAGGTGTAACCGGAGAGGTCGGGGCGGCGTTCGGATTGATAACTCATCAGGACCAGGCAGTCGCCGTCCAGTGTCATCCTCAGGGTGGAACCGGTCGCCTTGGGATAGGAGTAGGTGCCCAGCAGCTCTCCTCCGAGGCTGAATTGGATCACCCTCCGTGATCGGGAGTCGTAGAGTACGATGCCCTTATCGTCGACGCCCTGGAGCATGGGGCTTCTGAATTCTCCGGGTCCATCGCCTTCTCGCCCGAAGGACCGTACGAACTCGCCGTCCGGGCCGAACACGGCGATCCGGCTGTTCCCCCGGTCCATCACGTAGTAGTTCCCGTCAGGACCGCGCTCGTACTGATAGGCCCGGTGGAGCAGGCTCTCGGGCCGTCCCTCGTCCTGATGCAACCGCACCACTTCCACGATCGAGAAGAGGGGGTCAGCGTACTTGGGCACCATCGAGGTGATGGCGGTCGGCACGCCGTCCTCCCCGGTCTCGGTCCGGAAAGTGTGCCCTTCCGGAACCGCTTTCTCACCGCCGCAGGAGACCAGAGCCAGAGCGAACAACAGAGCCGGAAAGGCGGGGGACCGATGGGGGATGAGGTTCCGGAGCCGGGGATTCCGCATGGCGGGACGCTCCTGATCGGAGTCGGTGAGGGGAGGCCGGTAGCCTGCCTCTCCCTAACCGGACGGACCGGCAGCGGGACCGTATATCCACGGCTGCTGTTCCCGTCCTCCAGGATCAGAAGCGGGGGAGGCGTAGCTCCAGGCCGACGTGGAGTCCGATCGGGGTGATCCGGTGGCGGGGGAGGAGGATCTCCAGGGTGTCCGGATCGCGCAGCGGATCGGTCTCGAAGCCCAGCCCCATTACCCCCTCCAGCCGCAAGGCGGCTGAGAGCGTGGGGCGGTTCAACAGGCTCAGTCCCGCACCGATCATGAGGACCGGTCGCCAGACGGTCTGCCGGACAGTGCTGGATTCATCCACCAGCGGGCCGGGGACACCGGACTGGTACCGATATTCGGTCCCCAGGGTGGTCCGGCTCGCCCCCCCGAGAAAGGAGAGTTCGGCGAACGGGAGCCGGGCGATCCCGCCGATCGGTAACACCGGGCCCACCAGAACGCGCAGATCGCGATAGTCCCGACTCAGGGTCGTGCTCTCAGAGAAGAAGGTACCCCCCCCCGGCTCCACGGTCAGGCGCACCGTGGGCAGTTCGGTCCACTCCAGTCGGCTGCGCAGCCACCAGCGGCCAGGACCCGGCCAGCCGGTCTCCAGGGCGAGGGTGGCCCCAGCCCGATTGTTCCAGGTCTGACCGGTGGTCATCGTCCGGATCTCCTCGAGTCCCGTCTTGGTCGAGAAGGTCTGCAGGCTGGCCTCGATCTCCCGGAGGGTGAGGCTGTCCACGGGGTAGAGGCTGACCAGCCCCGAGGTCGGGCGCAGCAGGCGGGCGCCCGGGAAGGTCGGTCCGGCCAACCCGGAGGCGACCGGTGTCAGGGGCAGGTGGACGTCGAGCCCCTGGAGCAGGCCCAGGAAGGCGCCGATGAGCGCCCCCTGCGAGCCGCCGCGCAGGGCGCGCCGCGGCACATCGATCCCCTGGATGTCCCGGTCTCCTTCCGGGCCATAGGGGGACAACCACCCGAGGGCGGCCCCGCCGGCCGCGCCCAGCACTACCCCCTCCAGGATCCGGTTGCGGCGCTCGACCCGAACGCCAGGGTCATGCGCGAACCCATCAACCCGGCCCCATCCATCAGCACCAGTCCGGAGGCATCGGCCCCCCCGACGGTCCCGGTCAGACGGGTCCCGTCGAGCAGGGTGACCACGGCCGGGCGTCCCCGCTCAGCCAGCAGCAACCGGGCATGGTCGGGCAGGGGGGTGGCCTGGGCTCCCGGTATCAGAGGAGGGCCGAAATCCTGCGCCCGGACGGCCAGCGGCAGCACGATCACCAGCAGCACTGCTGCGCCGAGGAGGGGCGTTCTGGGGATTCGTCCGGGCATCGACCCGCTCCCGTGGGGGCCTGGGATATCGCCCGGCGGCCGGTGGGCATCCGGCGGCGGCCGCCGCGGACATCGGACTATAGCATACCGGCCTGTACCGACGCCGCCCAACCCCCGATTTGACCGCGGCCTGCTCGACCGGCACTTCCGGGCGCTTCTCTACACGATCGGGATCGAGGTTCCTGAGGAACCTCTCGGGCCGGTGCTCCGTATACTAAGAAACTTAGACAAGACGCGAAGACCGGGACGGTGCCGAGACCGACCCGTGGAGTCTTCACCTCCGAAACGAGGATAGGACATGTCCAAGGTACATCAGTTCGCGATCCTCCCGGTCTTCCTCCTGCTGGTGGGAGCAGGCACCGGGGTCTCCGCACAGACAGTCAGGGAGCGTATCTGGCCGGATCTCGAGCCGGGGTCCTACGGGGTGGGGTATACGGTCCGGCACGAATACGACTACAGCCGCACCTTCCACAAGAAGTTCGACTACTTCGGAGAGCGCAGCGAGGGGGAGATCGCCCGTCCTCTTCAGATCACGATCTGGTATCCCACCGCTGTGACGGGCGGGGCCGGGCGGATGCGGGTCGGGGAGTACTTCCCGGCCCTGGCGACCGAGACGTCGTTCATCCCGCCGACAGAAGAGGTACGCACAGCCGTGGTCGAGGAGCGCAAGTACGTGCTGATGGCGGAATGGGGGGTCGCTCCACCGGATCGGCCTCGGGTGAAGGCCGCCCTCGACTCCCTCTTCGCCGTTCCGACCCTGGCGGTGCGGGATGCCCGACCGGCTGCGGGGAGATTCCCTCTGATCCTGCACCTGCCGGGCTATAACAATTCATCGGCCGATCACGGCCCGCTCTTCGAGTACATGGCCAGTCACGGTTACGTCGTCGCCGCGGTGCCCAACATGGGCCGCCGGGCACGAGGTATCGACGACGAGCCGGCCAGCCTGGATGTCCAGGCCCGCGACCTGGAATTCGTCTTCGCCTTCATGCGTTCTCTTCCGTTCGTCGATCCCGAGCGGGTCGGGACCACCGGGATGAGCTGGGGGGGGATGTCCAACATCCTCTTCGCCCAGCGAAACGCGTATGTGGATGCGGCCGTGACCCTGGATGGGGCCATCACCATGCCTGTGGAACTCGGCTTGATCGAAGCCGTGCCCGGCTATTCCCACTCCGATTTCCATGCCGCCTACCTGCAGCTCATGGTCTCGCCGGCGACGGCGCGCTTCCGGCCCAAGGACCTGCGCTTCTGGGAGGCACTGCGGTACTCCGAGGCGTACATGGTCCAGTTCGAAGGCGTGGTACACGACGATTTCAGCCCGGGGTATCTGCGGCTCCACGACCTGGCCGAACCGGATCCGGCCCGGATCGTCTACCGGGAGACCTTCGCCGGTGTGATGTTCCGGTATGTCCGTTGTTTCTTCGACGCCACCCTGAAGGATGATCCGGCAGGTCACGCCTTCCTCACCGCTCCCCCCTCGCAGCACGGCGTGCCCGCAGGGATGGTGGTCGTAGCCGATTCAAAGCCGGCTCTTCCCCAGCCGCCCACCCGGGATGAGTTCGCCGCGATCCTGCGCGAGCGGGGGGTCGAGACGGCCGAGCGGGTCTGGCGGGAGGTGGCGGCCTCTGATCCCGGGGTGCAGCTCATCGTCTCGCCGCTGATGGGGCCGCTCTATATGGAGGCCATGGGGGCCGAGCGGTATGAAGAAGCCCTGGCTATCTGCCGGCTCTGGGCGCTCGGGATGCCGGAGGACGTCGGACCGCTCTTCTCCCAGGCGAGGGTCTACACCGCGATGGGAAAGAAGCCGGAAGCGATCGCCTGCTACGAGCGGATCCTGACGATGGTGCCGGAAGGCCGCCAGGCCGAGAACGCCCGCCGGGCCATCGAGGAACTGAAGAAACGCCCCCCTCCGGACAGCGGGCGGTCGCCGGACGACCGCCCGCCACTGTTCTACGGATTGACCAGTCGCGGATCCTCCCGGACCGTGAGCGGTTGGGTATACGACCGGCCCGCCACGGTGAGCCGCACCGTGTAGGTGCCGGGTTCGGCCCACGGAGCGTTCGGCGTGGGCACGGTGTTGTGTGCGATGGCCGCAATGGGCAGCCGGGTCCCCCCCCGTCCCCCTCCCCCTGTCCGGGCTTCGTAGTAGAGGTCCCAGACGAACCGGTGCAGTCCGGCCCGGTTGGAGATGGACTGCGGGGGCCGCAGCCAGTAGGTCGGCACGCTCAGGTTCGGGTCCACCTCCGGGACCGGATCGGCGCTGGAGAAGGTGCGCACGACGGTGCCCGAGGCGTCCAGGATTTCCAGCGTCACCGGCCCGGTGACATCGTTCTTCAGCCAGTAGTGCAGAACGGCCCCGTCGGGCGGGTTCTCCCCGGCCGGTTCGTCCGGCGGCAGCGGGGTGTCCGTGTTCATATTCCAGACCACCCGGGTCGCTCTCTGCGGCTTGAGCAGGGAGGCGGTCGCGTCCGTGACCGCCGGCCCCCACTGGCGCAGCGGGGTGATGTCGTCCAGGATCCAGAACCCGCGGCCGTGGGTGGCGGCCACCAAGTCGTCCTCCTTGATGATCAGGTCGCGTACCGAGGAAGGCGCCATGTCGAGGCGCAGGGACTGCCAGTGGTCCCCGTCGTCGAAGGATACGTAGACCGCCTGCTCACTCCCTGCGAACAGGAGCCCGGATCGCTGCGGGTCCTCCCGTACGACGTTGATCGTCCCGCCGTCGGGGATCCCGCTGGTGATGTGCGTCCAGGTCCGGCCGCCGTCGTGGGTGCGGTAGATATGGGGACGCAGATCGTCGATGCGGAGGGTATTGATGGCCGCATAGGCGGTCATCGGGTCGCGGTGGCCGGCGTCCATCAGGGAGACCTTGGCCCAGGGACCCAGATCCGGGGGGGTCACATCCTGCCAGGTCCGGCCGCCGTCGTGGGTGACGTGGATGAGCCCGTCATCGGTGCCTGCCCAGATCGTGTTCACGTCCACGTAGGAGGGCGCGACGGTGTAGATGACGCCGCGGCGGGCCGGCTGGGCGGAAGTCTCGCCGCGGTAGGTGCCCACGCTGGCCGGGATCTCGTACGTCTCGCGGCTCAAATCGGGACTGATCTGCTCCCAGTTCTTCCCCCCGTCCCTGGTCTTCCAGAGGGTGTCCCCGGCGAAGAAGAGGAGGTGCGGGTCCACCGGTGAGAAGAGCACGGGTGCGGTCCGCACCGTGCGGATCCGTCCGCCGCCGGCCGGCGTGGGTCCGACGGTCTCCCGCCGGCCGGTGCGTTTGTCGTACCGGGTCACCCGGCGGCCGCCGTAGACGATGTTCGAGTCCAGCGGGTCGGGCGCGGCGTACCCGTACTCATCCACGCCCACCGGGTGCCATTCCCGGAAGGTGATCTGGCCGTCGTTCCCCCGGCTGGCGATCCCCGCGGAGCCGCTCTCCTGCTGGCCGCTGTAGAGGTTGTAGGGGAATGCGTTGTCGGCCGCCGCGTGGTAGAGCTGGGCGGTCGGCTGGTTGTACCAGGAACTCCAGGTCCTGCCTCCGTTGAGGGAGATCACCGTGCCCTGGTCGGCCGCCGTGGCGATGATGTCGGGGTTGTCCGGGTTGATCCAGACACGCTGATAGTCATCCCCGCCCGGAGCACCGCGGAGCGCCGTCCAGGTGCGGCCACCATCGAGTGAGCGCCACATCACCACGCTGGCACTGTACACGATGTCGGGGTTCTTGGGATCCACGGCCGGGACGGGCAGGTCGCCGCCGCCGATCCGGCCGGCTGGTCGGGAGTCCTGGGTGATCCTGGTCCAATGTTCTCCCTTGTCATCGGAGCGAAAGATGCCCACCGCACGACCCATCGCCACATTGGCATAAAGGCGTCTGGGATCGCTGGGTGCGATCGCCAGGTCGGCCTGCTGCACGCCGTTCTCCCCCTCGGGCAGACCCCCGGCGAGTT
>CAZFHZ010000018.1:11754-36176 GCA_964519015.1 uncultured Gemmatimonadota bacterium
TACGTCAGATCGCGCGGGGGCATGCCGTACAGCGACTCGGCGCCGCCCCAGTAGGCGAAGGACTGTCCGGTGAGCAGGTTCTCCCACTCGAACTGTCCCTTGCACGAACCGTAGACGATGTTCGGGTCGGATGGGTCGATGTCTACGTCCGAAGCCCCGGTGTTCACGTCGATGAAGAGGACCTTCTCGAAGGTGCGTCCGCCGTTGGTGGAGCGGAAGACACCCCGCTCCTCGTTGGGCCCGTAGGGATGACCCAGCACGGCCACCAGGAGGCGGTCGGGATTACGGGGATCCACCGCGATGCGCGGGATCTGTTGACCGTTGCGGAGTCCCAGATGCGTCCAGGTCTCCCCGCCGTTGGTGGATTTATAGATCCCGTCACCCACCGAGAGGTCGGGGCGGTGCAGGCCCTCACCACTCCCCACATACACCACGTTCGGAGCGGATGGGGCGACCGCGATGTCCCCGATCGAACCGGTCGGTTGATCGTCGAAGATCGGTCTCCAGGTGCGGCCCGCGTCGTCCGTCTTCCAGACACCTCCGTTCACCACCCCCGTGTAGAAGACGTGCGGCTGTCCGGGGACACCGGTTATAGCCTTGCCGCGGCCTCCCCGGAACGGCCCGATGGCCCGCCAGTGCAGCTCCGAGAAGGGAGAGACCTGGGGACCCTGGGCTGAGGGTGGATCGGCACTCCCCGCCACGTAACCGGTCAGCGGGAACATGAGCAGCAGCATGACAGCGGGAAGGAATCGGCGGTTCTTCATTGGGCTCACCTCCAGGACCGCCAGTCTAGTCCCCATCCCGGGAGCGGACAATCGTGCTGAGAAGAGCGGGCGTGAGGAATAAACATCCCGCACTGTAATCCGTCCCCAGGATGCCAGGCACACTGTCTCGTTTCCGTGCCCAGTGGAGCACCGTGAGTGTAGTCAACGTCGAGTGTAGCTCGATCGATTCGGCGGATTCCGATAAAGGAGAACCGATCATGACCTGCCGGGATGCCCCCATGCCCCTCGTCCCTTGGCTGGGAATACTCACCCTTATTGTCGCATGTTCCCGCGAACAAAGCAGATCTGCCTACACGACCTCCGTTGTGGATGGGATCCCGGTCCGAACGTACACGACGGAGGCGACGGTGCCCGTTGATCCCTACTCCGTCGTGACCGATGTGGTCTTCGGCACCGACCAGTCGGAAGACACCTACTTCTTCCGGTACGTCTCCCCGTTCGCAGTGTTGCCCGATGGTGGGCTGCTCGTCCACTCCGGAGTGCTGCACAGGTTCGCCTGGGACGGCGCTCACCTGGGCACTATCGGGAAGAGCGGGATCGGTCCCGGGGAGTACAGTTCGGGTGCCTCCAGGATCCTGGAGGAGGATCGCCTCCTGGTATTCGATGCCCGCACACGCCGGCGCAGCATCTTTGATCTGGACGGTACGCTCCTGGATACCACTCCCTTCCCCGAATCGTGGGCCGGTGCCGGCGCGATACTCCCGAACGCGCTCGCCGGACCTGCTTCGGATCGGATCACGCTCGGGATGCAGCGGAGACGGAGCGAGATGACCAACACCTTCTTTCTCAAGATCGAGGCACGGGGCCCGGACATGGAGTTCAGAGGGATGGTCATCGATACCTCGTTCGCCTATCCAGTGACGACGATCGAGGAGGACAACATCTGGCCTCCGATGACGATCGGGTTCACGGCGTGCGCCCTCGCCAGCGACCTCCCGGTCGCCTGGTCCATGGGAGAGACGTTCCGGATCGAGTTCGTGGAACCGGTGGAGGGCTCCCACTGGGCCACCGTGATCCCCCACCGGGCGATCCCCGTGACACAGGCCCATCGGGAGGCCTACCTGAAGGACGGGTTCGAGCGGTCCGGCCGGGTGGAGGCGGCCCGCCGGGCTTTGACCTTCCCCGGGACTTTCCCGCACCTGGAAGGAGTGCTCTGGGATTCTGAAGGACGGCTCTGGGTGCTGGAGTACCGGGATCCCGCGGTCCCGGAAGCCCCATACCGATACTTCGTGTTCGACCGGAAAGGAGGATGGCTGTTCACCCAGGTCCTGCCCGGCAGGGCCGGCCTTATCGCTGATGGCCGGGTTTTCGTGGCGAGCGAACTGGAGACGGGGGACCCGGTCGTGCGGTCGTACCGGCTGCGCGGGAACATATCCAGCCGATAGCCGGTGCTCGAGCAGTAGAACGCCCGAGAGGGGTGAATCGGGCCTTTTACGCGCGCCTGTCCAAGATCACTGTTTCGGAATTCGGGCCGAATTATGCCGGTCTTCTGTTCGGAGTGGTGCTCTCCCATACTTCTCGAGCACTTTGAACCTCATAGAAGTCCGACCGCGCCCTATTTTTTCAAGTACTTCTCAAACCAGCCGACGACCCGATTGAGGACGTCGATCCGGTGCTTCTCCTCACGGATGCCGTGGCCCTCGCGGGGGTAGACCACGAGTTCTGTGTCGACGCCGAAACGCCTGAGCCCGCGGTGGAACTGGTAGCACTGTTCAACCGGGTCCGTTGTGTCGTCCTCTCCGCAGAGCAGGAGGGTCGGCGTCTCCGCCTTCTTGACGAATGTCACCGGCGAACGCCCGGTGAAAAGCGGCAGGTTCTCATACGGATTCCCCATGAACCAGGTGTCGTAGGAGTTGATGCCCGCATCCTCGGCGCCGTATTCCAGGGCCAGATCGGTCATCGGGGCACCGGAGACAGAAGCCTTGAAGAACGTCGTCTGGGTCACGGCCCAGGCGGCCATGTAACCGCCGTAGGACCAGCCGCCGATGCCGATGCGGTCCCGGTCGGCGATCCCCTGCTTGACGAGCCAGTCGACGCCGGCCATGACGTCCTTGAAATCGCCGCCTCCCCAGTCAAATCGGTTGGCGACCATGAAGTCGTAGCCATAGCCCGTCGACCCGCGGATGTTGGGGGAGAGCACAATGAAGCCGTGTGCCGCCAGGAGCTGTCCCCAGGCGTCGAACCGGTTCGTCCAGGCTCCGGTCGGTCCGCCGTGGATGAGGACGACGGCTGGGAGCTTGGATCCGGGCCGGGCGTTCTCGGGCTTGAGGAGGGCGGCCTCGATCTCTGTGTCATCGAAGCTCTTATAG
Organism: uncultured Gemmatimonadota bacterium; assembly: GCA_964519015.1. Classification (GTDB taxonomy): domain Bacteria; phylum Blakebacterota; class Blakebacteria; order Blakebacterales; family CAYUVJ01; genus CAZFHZ01. The sequence continues at coordinate 14,849 of CAZFHZ010000018.1, forward strand.
CGGACGATCTCCGGTCGGAGCAATCCGACGTCGTCCCAATCTTTGTTGAAATGGCTCACTCTTTCTGAACTCCCGGCCGCAGGGGCTATCCAGAGCTCGGGGGCCTCGGTCGCGGATTCGCCGACGAAAACCAGTCCGTTCTTCCCCTTGGCGAAAGAGCCGACCTGAAGCGGCGGCGTCCATCCGGACTTCTCGGCTATTCCGTCTAGTGTCACAGTGAAAAAGGCATTGCCGAATCCCGTGGCTGCGGTAAGGAGGAGCCTCTCGGCGCTTTCCCAGACGTAGGGACCGACCGGGCGATCGATTGAGCGCGCAGTCAGGTTCACGGCCGGGCCGCCGGTGAAGGGCTGGACGAAGAGGTCGTGAGCCTCCGGCCCGTCGCCCCGTGAGCATTCGAATGAGAGGAATCTCCCGTCCGGAGATACCTCGAGATTGCCGAAGGGACCGGGCGGGCTCGCGAAAAGGGTCATCTTGCCGTCAGCAGCGCTCACCAGGTAGATCTTCTCAGAGAAGAGCTCCCGCTGGGGATTGTCGGAGGCTGACACGATGAGCGACGCTCCATCTGGCATCCAGGCATAATCTCCGATCCGCCAGGCACCCTGAAGGAGCGTCTGGAGGGTTCTGGATTCGACGTCCAGGATCAGCAGGAGGGTGCGCTCCTCAGGCCGCCCGACGATGCGAGCGTCGTCCTTCTCCTTTTCCTTCTTCTCTTCCTCTTCGGTCTTAGGGACCGTAGTCTCCAGGACGATCCGCTTACCATCGGGGGCCCACTCGAAAGAAATGATCCCCGTCTTGCTCTCCGTGAGCGGCCGGGCTTCCCCGCCGTCGAGAGGGATCAGAAAGACCTGACTGGAGCCCTCGCGGTTCGAAAGGAAGGCCAGGTTCCGTCCGTCCGGCGACCAGCGGGGATGGGAGTCGGACTTGATCGAGCCCGTGAACGGCCGGAGTGAATGATCCTCGAAACGGTAGATCCAGATGTTGCGGTGCTGGCCCGACGGCTTGGCCGGCTCCGAAACGACCATCGCCAGCCGGTTCCCGTCCGGCGAGAGATGGAGGTCCGAGATCGACCAGCGCAGGAGGGTCAGTTCAGGTGTCAGGGGCTTTTGGGGCGCGGCTACGGATACTATCTGTGCGATATCCGGGCCGCGATCCGCTGCCGCAGATGGAAGAAAGGCGAAGACCGTCAAAAGAGCTGCTGCGAGCAGGACCGACCCCCGGCTGAGACGGGGAGCAACCACGAATCGAGCGATTGTCATGTCCACCTCCTCTTGCGCCATGCCGCCCTTAGAGATCCCACGATTCCCGTTCGAGTTCAAGTCCCCGCATCCCGACTAACGACATTCCCCTGTGCCGCTTCGAGGCGCCGGTTAAATATTAGCCTTTCGGAATCCAGGCCAGGTTGTGCTAGTTTCCTCTCTGGAATGGTGCTCTCCCAGATTGTTCGAGCACTCGGAATCCAGGGAAGTCCGGCCGGTCCGGCCGAGAGAAGCATCTCCCCGACGAGTCAGAAGCCCACAGGATGGAGTCGAGTCCCTTGAAGCGGTACCTTTCACTCATCCTCATCCTGCTCGCGTCGGGCTGTGCCCATTTCGAGGCTCATCCCATCGATCCGGGGCAGGCGGCGGAGTCCTTCGATGCCCGATCGTTCGACGATCCCGGGCTCGCCGAGTACCTGGCCGCGAATGGAGCCTCGAAGCCGGGTGCGGGCGAGTCGTGGGATCTCTCCCGACTGACACTGGCCGCTTTCTTCTTCAGTCCGGAGATGGACTTGGCCAGGGCCCGGGTCAAGACCGCCGAGGCGGGCAGGGTGAGCGCGGGACTCCGCCCCGACCCCGCCATCTCGCTCGCCCCGGGTTACGACACGACCGCACCCCCGCCGTGGATATGGACGGTCGACCTCACGATACCAGTGACCACCGCCTCGAAGCGGGGCTATCGCATGACCGAAGCGGAACGACTCACCGAAGCGTCCCGGTGGGACCTGGCCGGCACCGCCTGGTCCGCGCGCGGCCGGCTCCGCCAGGCCCTGGCCGAATACTCCGCCGCCACCGAAACCCTCCACATCCAGCAGGACCTTCAGCAGTTGCAGGCGGAGGTGGTACGGCGCACCGAAGAGCGGGTGGCGAGTGGCGAAGAGGCGGCCGCTCGCCTCTCCGAGATCCGAGTCGACCTGCAAAGCGGGCACCTTGCACTGGCGGAAGCGGAGCAGGACCTCGCCCGAACGCAGGCTGCCCTGGCGGCGGCGATCGGGGTTCCTCAGAAGGCTCTGGCCGCACTCCCGATCCGTTTCGACGATCTCGAGCGTATACCCGGCGACCTCTCTCCCGCCCAGGTTCGCCGGGCGGCCGCCGTCAATCGGACCGATGTGCGCAGTGCCCTGGCCGTCTACGCGGCCAGCCAGTCGGCGCTCCAGCTCGAGATCGCCAAGCAGTATCCCGATCTGGATATCGGCCCGGGCTACCAGCTCGATCAGACCGACGACAAGTGGACCCTGGGTCTGGGCTTCACCCTCCCGATCCTGAATCGGAACCGGGGAGGGATCGCCGAGGCCCGGGCCCGGCGCGAGGAGGCGGCCGCGGCCTTCAACGCCGTACAGGCCGCGGCCATGACCGAGGTGGATCGAACCCTCTCAACGTATGAGAGCGCGCGCCGCGAGGGGATTGCCGCCGACTCTCTGGCCGCCTCGCTGGAGCGCATCCGCCGGGCCGCGCTCGAACGTGAGGAGGTGGGGGATCTGAGCCCTCTTGAGACGGCACGGGCCCGCATTCGGTACGATGAGGGGGTCCTGGCCAGGATCTCCGCCGTCATGAGGGTGCAGCAGGCGCTCGGCGACCTGGAGGCCGCGATCCAGCAGCCGTTGACAGGATCGGGGATCACGTGGCCGGATGCGGCGGGTACGGTCATTCCACCGAAGAAGGATCCGGACAGATCATGAACGAACAGCGCAACGTCAGGAACATTGTCTTCACCATCGCGGCCCTTATCGTGCTCCTGGTCGCCTACCGTATCTTACGTGGTTCCCCCGGAGAGGACGAGGCTGACCGGGAAGCCACCCTGGTCACGGTCCAGGCCGGGACCGTCAGACTGGCTACGGTGCACTCATACGTGGGTGGGTACGGAACGGTGGCTCCGGAACCGGCCGGGAGCGGCCGGGCCGCGGCCTCACAGGTCGCTCCGGCCGTGGCTGGAGTGGTTTCGAGAGTGCTCGTCGTGGAAGGGGCGGTGGTGGCCGCCGGGGAGATCCTGCTCGAGCTGGATGACCGGCCGGTGCGGGCCGAATTGGAGAAGGCCCGGAGCGGGGTGGATTACGCGCAGCAGGCCCTGGAGCGCGAGCAGGCCCTGCGGGATAAAGGGAACACCTCGGAACGGAGCTACCAGGAAGCGGTCCAGCGGCTCGCCGAGGCGACGGCGGAACTCCATTCCGCCCGGGACCGGCTCGACCTGCTCAGGATCACAGCACCGTTCGCTGGGACGGTCTCCCGCATCTACACCGGTCCCGGTGAAGGCGTCGATCCTTCCGGACCGGTGGCCGAGCTAATCGATCTCGACCGCCTGATCATCTCGGCCCGCATCCCGGCGTCCGAAGCCGAGGGGCTGAGATCGGGGCTTCCCGTCGAGCTGACGGGTCCGGACGGGTCCGCCCTGCCGGGCCGGGGGACCCTTGTCTACGTGAGTCCGGTCGTCTCACCGACCGATGGGACGGTCCCGATCCGGGTCCGCCTGCCTGCCCGTAGCGGCCTCAGCCCCGGTGAGGTCCTGCCGTTCCGTATCGTGAGCGGCGAGCACGCCGACCGCATGGTAGTTCCGGAAGGGAGTGTGGTCGACGACCCGGACGGGCATCCTGTCGTGGCGCGGATCTCGGGCGGGGTGGCCCGGCTGGTCGAAGTCGTCCCCGGATTCCATGACGGAGACCTGATCGAAGTGGCCGGTGAGCATCTCGCCGTCGGAGATTCGGTCGTCACGGTCGGTGCCTACGCTCTTCCATCGGGGACCCGGGTCCGGGTGATCCCCTCTTCCGGAACCCCAGATGCCGGAACGGGCCCTGATGGCGACTGATCGGGTATCCCCTCTGGGCGGGCTGGCGACGCGCCACACCCTGTCGATCACCTTCATCGCGCTGGCGCTCTGTGCGGCCGGTGTCTATGCGGCGCTGCACACCGCGTCCTCGGTCTTTCCCCAGACCGACTTCCCCAGGGTCGTCATCCTGGTGGACAACGGGGTCATGCCCTCCGACGAGATGGTCGCCACGATCACGCGCCCCATCGAAGAATCCATGAAGGACATCCCGGGGACCGTGACGATAAAATCCGCCACCGGGCGCGGTTCGGCCGAGATCAACGTCTTCTTCAACTGGCACGTGGACATGGTGCAGTCCGAGCTCTTCGTGCTCGGGCGGCTGGCCCAGATCCGCAGCACGCTACCGGTGACCGCCGAGACCACAGTCTGGCGGCTGACCTTCTCCGCGTTCCCGATCCTGGGCGTGAGCCTGACCAGCCATACGCGGGACATCACCAGCCTGTGGGAGACAGCGCGGTACAACCTGAAGCCGCGATTCCTCCGTATCCCGGGGGTCGCCCGCGTGGACCTGGTCGGGGGACGAACCCCCGAATACCACGTCATCGTGGACCCGAGGGAACTGCTGGCGGCCGGGCTGGAACTCCAGGATGTTTCGGATGCACTGCTCCGGGACAACCTGATCGCCGCGGCCGGGATGCATGAAGAGAACTACCAGCTCTACCTGACGACCGTGGACGGACGGGTTCACGGCCCCGAGGACATCGCCAACGTGACGGTACGGGTCGATGCCGGGCACCCGATCCGGATCCGGGATTTCGCCCGGGTCGAGCGGGGCCCCGAACCGGTCTTCAACGTCGTGACGGCCGACGGGGTCAATGCGGTCCTGCTGAACATCCGGAGTCAGCCGGACGGGAGCACGCTCGGGATTGCCCGTGCGCTCAAGACCGAGCTCGTCGGTCTCGAGGAGGAACTCCCCCCGGACATGAAACTGGCGTTCTTCTACGACCAGTCGGTCCTGGTGCGCGAGTCGGTGCGCAGCGTCTGGGAGGCCATTATCTTCGGCCTCATTCTCTCGGTCGGGATCCTCTACTTCTTCCTCAAGAGCTGGCGTACGACCTTCACGGCGATCCTGGTCATCCCGGTCACCGTGCTGGTCACGTTCGTGGCGATGCGTCTGATGGGGATGACCTTCAACCTGATGACGCTCGGGGGGATCGCGGCGGCCATCGGCCTGGTCATCGACGATGCCATCGTCGTCGTCGAGGCGATCCACACCAAACTGGATCTCGGCCTCTCCCGCCTGGAAGCGATCCAGACCGGGGTGGGGGAGATCTTCCATCCCCTGCTCGGCTCCACACTGACACCGGTCGTCGTGTTCATCCCGCTGGCCTTCCTGGTCGGGATCGCCGGGGTCTTCTTCCGGGCACTCGCCCTCACAATGGTCGTATCACTGCTGACCTCCCTGGTGCTGGCCGTCACCCTCACCCCGGCGGTGGCGGGCTGGATGCTCCGGGGTGCCGTGATCCCGGGGCATGAGTCCGTCGTGCCGGAGGAGGGAGGCGGAGGTCCGCTCCTCTCCCGTGTCATCCAGCTCTATGAGATATCCGTCCGGGTGGTCCTGCGACACCTCACCCTGACCCTGGCCGCCTGCGCAGTCATCGTCCTGGCCGGGATCGGGGTCTATCAGATGCTTCAACAGGACTTCCTCCCGCCGCTGGACGAGGGGGGGTTCGTCATCGACTACATCGCTCCCCCCGGAACAAGTCTGAGTGAGACCTCCCGCCAGCTCATGCACGCCGAGGATATCCTGCGGGCCACGCCCGAAGTGGAGAGCTACAGCCGGAGGACGGGGGCACGTCTGGCCCTGGCGATCGCCGAACCGAACACGGGGGATTTCCTGGTCAAGCTCCAGGCGGGTCGCGCGCGGAGCACCGAGGAGGTCATCACCTATCTGCGGCGGCGCTTCAACACCGAGATACCCGCCTTCGAGTGGGAGTTCCCCGGCATCCTGAGCGACTTGATCGGAGACCTCACCTGGGCCCCCCAGCCGATCGAGATCAAGATCTTCTCGACCGACCTGGAGTTCCTGAAACGTGAAGCCCCGCACATCGAGGAGCAGATCAGCGGGATCAGGGGGGTGGTGGACACCTATGACGGTCTGGTGCAGACCGGCAACTCACTCGACCTCCGCGTGCGCTACCCCGATGCCCAGCGGTACGGCCTGAACACGGAGGACATCGCCCGGACCGTCAACACGGCACTCCTGGGAGAAACCGCTTCGTCGGTCCTGGAGGGAGACCGGGTCGTGGATATCCGGGTCCTGGCCGATCCGACGAAGCTCAGTAGACTCAGGGATATCCGCGACCTGCCGATCCGGGTGGCCGACGGCGGCATCATCAAGCTCTCCCAGGTCGTGGACGTCGTGACCGAACCGGGCCAGCTCGAACTCCGCCGCGAGGACCTGCGGCAGGATGTCGCCGTGACCGCCCGCCTGGAGGGGAGGGACCTGGGCAGCGCGATGGTCGAGATCCGCCGGCGGCTGAGCCGGGACCCCTCCCTGCTTCCCGGCACGGTCGAATTCGGCGGTCTCTACGAACAGCAGCGTGAATCCTTCAGCAACCTGGTCATGGTACTCGCCATGGCGGTTTTCCTGGTCTTCACCGTCCTGCTCCTGGAGTTCCGTTCCTTCTATCAACCGATCTCGATCGTGTTCGGCGCCCTGCTCGCTCTCGTGGGGACGATCCTGGCGCTGGCCGTCACGGGGACATCCTTCAACATCGTCTCCTTCCTGGGAGCGATCATCGGGGTCGGTATCGTCGCCAAGAACGGCATCCTCATGCTCGACTATGTCGAACTGCTGAGGGAGAGAGGCCTGGGACTCGGAGATGCCCTGGTGAGATCGGGGCACCGCCGGCTCCGCCCTGTCCTCATGACCTCTCTGGCGGCCGGTCTGGGCATGCTCCCGCTGGCCTGGGGGATCGGGGCCGGGGCCGACATGCTGAAGCCGCTCGCCATCGCGGTCATAGGGGCGCTCACCATCTCGGTGCTGCTGTCGCTGCTGGCCACCCCGGCGATCTACTATCTCCTCGACACCGAAGGACGTCGCGCCGACTTGCTGGCGGATTGAGGGAACATCCCCGGACCGGATCCCACCGCATCACCACGCCGTCAACCGGTATCGCCGGCCGTCACCGCATCGGGACCGGTAGGAGACTGCTCCGCAGCTCCTGGTCCGCGCGCTTCATCACCTCGTGCAGGCGAAGGGCCTGTACGACGAAGCTCTCCAGGCGCGCGTCGATGAGCTGGGGGAAGGGGTTGCCATCGCTCTCCACGGCCAGGAATGGCAGACTCGGCACTTCGCGGGTGACCCGATCGGTTAACGCATCCCGGCGGATCCGGAGCACATGTTCCCGGTCCATGGTCCGATTGAGGATCGCTTCACTCAGCCGGTTGGGCATGCAGCCGAACGGCCCGATGGCGATCGCACCGCAGAACTCCCTGCCTACCTCCGCCATGGGGCCGCCGACGGTGAGCACGGCCTCTCCCCGCAACGCTGGGGAGATCAGAGCCCGGGCCGCGGTGATGGTCCCGGCCATGTCGATCAGGCGGGGTACGTACCAGCCCGATTCCGCCATGGTCTTCTTGATCCAGCGCTCCGCCCTGAGCATGACCGTCTGCTGGAGCCACCGGATCGGCCGGGCCGGGGGGTTCTGATCGCCGGAGAGCAGCCCGTTATCCACCAGCCAGTCCACGTAGTAGACCCACTCGTGGATGGGAGCCACGTGGGAGATGATGCCGCTCTCGGCCAGACGCTCGGGCAGCCACCTTCGGGCGATGCCTTCCTTGCGTACGAAGATCTCCCCCACGATCAGGACTTGGGGAGCTTCGTGGAGGGGAGCGATCGGCGGCCTGTCTCGAAGCTCGATCGCCGCCTGCCGGAGTGCCCGGCGGAAGGTCTGGCGACCATCCTCGAGACCCGCTAACACTCCGGCCCAAATCTCCTGCAGCCGGTCGTGGGCGGCCGGCGGATCCTCGGAGAGGACGAGCATCGTGTTGTGGATGTCTTCGAAGACGTCCGCAGCGACTGCGGCGTTCCAGTTGAGCAGACGGATCCGGCTGCCCAGCCCGCCGTAATCGTCCACACTGGTGATACTCAGAACGGCCGTGTTTCGGAGCTGTCGCCTCCGGATGTATTCGTTCAGGAAGTCACGGTACTGACCTTGTCGACACGGGCCGTCCCCGGTCGGCATGAAGTAGACGGTGATCTCATCCTCCAGCCGATCGTCGCGCAGATACCTGATGAGTGCACCCGTCGTCAGCAGGAGGGGCAGACATTCCTTGCCGCTCGAGTGTGCCCGGCCCAGCGACAGGCACTCCTCGTCCATGGGAGGCAGGGACAGCGCCCTGATCCCCATGCTTCGGTAGGTCGCCGCAAAGGCCTGAGCCGAATATGGATTCATCGAGGGGAATACCAGACGCACCCGCGGGTCGAACAGGGTGACCGTCTCACCGTCGGAGGTGTCGACGCGTGATCGGCCGCCCACGATCCGGGCCGCGGCCGGTCGGAAGGACTTCGCCTTCGGTTCCGGTTCGGCCGACGCGGATCGGAGACCGCGGTACCGGTTCACGATGTCCAGGAAAGCCTCGATCCGGGTCTCCAAGCCGGCGTCGGCGGTGTGGTTGTCGAGCTCCAGCGTCAGCGAGGGCTTTGAGCCCAGAATGTCCCGGAAGTAACCGATGACGAGCGAGTCCGGTCCGCAGGAGAAGTTCGTGATGAAGCACCCGAACAGCTGTGGGTGCCGCTTGATGAGCCGGGCCCCCTTCAGATTGAGCTGTCCCATCGACCAGTACATGTGATCTCGGGCGGAGTAGGGACCCAGCTCGAGGAAGTCCACGGGAATGATCGTGACCCCGCGTGAGGCGAACTTGTGGGGGATCCCCTTGTTGGCATCGCCGGCGTATGCGTTGTACGGCCGGCCCACCAGCACGACGCCGATCCGATCCGGGTCGGCCTCGATCTCCTGGAGGGCCTGCTCTCCCAACTCGAGCATGTGCTGGCGCAGCCGATCCTGCACCTCACGCGCCCGGTCATAGGCCCGTCCCAATTCCTCGGGATCGCGCTTCAGGGCATCGGCCATCCGCTGGAACTGGGCCCGCTGCGTCCCACGGTCGGCGGAGAGATCGATGACGGGCGCCAGGACGGTCCGGTCCTCCAGAAGGTCCTCGAACGCGCTGCGCAGGTAGTAGCTTTCCCCTTGAAGGAGCGGACACGTACAAAGGGACTCCTCGGCTCCTTCGACCTCCACGCCCAGCACATGGGGCAGGAAGAGGTAGCTTGTGTCCCGCTTCAGCAGGTCGGCCAGGTAACCGTGCGACAGCTCGCAGGGGTGGCAGAAGGGCGCGGTGATCCGGTCGATCCCGTCAGGATCCACCTGCTCCGAGAGTACGGGACGGATACCCAACTCGGAGAAGAAATGGGCGAACAGCGGATAGTAGGTGTTCACCAGGAAGGACTTCGGGATGCCCACCGTAGGTGCCTCCGGTCCCAGGGCGTCCCCGTCTGGAGCATATTCCTCGAAGACGAGTTGCTGCCGCCGGACGACCAGATCGTGACGGCCCGCATCCACCTTCAGCCCATGGCGGAGGTTGTAGTACAGATTGCACGCACCACCGAAGGGATAGGTCTTGCCCTCAATCACGATCCGGTTCACCGTGCAGCTGATGTCGCATCGCTCCTTCCCCCCGGTGCATTCGAACGAGGACTTGTATCCCACCTCCCGATCCGCGAGCTGCTGCAGGTCGAACCGGCTCTCACGCATCAGCCCCTGGTCGATCCGGTTCTTCACCTCCAGGGCGACCCCGAAGGCCCCGGTCATCCCCGGATCGGGGGGAACGATGATCTGTTTCCCGGACAGGGCGGCCATGGCCAGCGGCACGGCCCGGTTGTAGCAGACTCCGCCTTGCATGAACACTTTCTCACCCACCGGGCGCGCCCCCTTGACCCGGTTAACGTAGTTCATGCAGATTGAGTACACGAGGCCGGCCGCCACGTCCTCCTTCTGTATCCCCTCGTGGAACGCGTTCTTGATGTTCGAGGAGATGAAGGCGGCGCATTGATCGCTGAAGTTGGGCGGTCGGTTCCCCGCCAAGGCCTGTTCGGCGATATCCTCCATCCTGATGCCCAGTGTCTCCCGGGCGGATTCCTCGAGGAAGGATCCCGTACCGGCCGAACAGGCCTCATTCATGGCGTAGTCGCTGGCCACCCCGTGAGTGATATGGGTGTACTTCGCATCCTGGCCGCCGATCTCGAAGATGGTGTCCACCCCGGGGTCGATGTGGCAGGCGGCCGTCGCGTGGGCGATGATCTCATTGATCACCCCGTCGGTGAGCGCGTGCAGGCCGGCGATCTGTCTTCCCGAGCCGGTCACGCCGAGGCCCCGGATGACGACTCGGGTGCCGTTCAGTTGGCCCAGCAGGGATCGGTAGCAGGCACGAGAGGCCGCTACCGGATCCCCATTGGTCCGCCGATAGTGGCCGGCCACCACCTGGAGATCCGATTCCCGTAACAGTTCAGCCTTGGTCGTCGTGGAGCCCACATCAAGACCGAGGATACACACGTCGCCGGATTCCGCGATCCCTCGCTCGGAGGAATATGAGGTCACCCGGTGCTCGAATTCCCTGAGCGGCCGGTGGTACTCGAACTGGGAATTCCGGGGGCGGTAGAGCCGCTCGGTGGAGGTAAGGGGGAGGGTCGGATTCTCTGAGGCCCAGAGAGCGGCGCCCAAAGCCTCGAAGTAGGCGGCTTCCTCCGGGATGACCAGGTTGCCGATCTCCTCGCGGAGGCAGTCCACCATGACGCCGATCCGGGTGGTGCCCCCCACCATCAAGATGTTGTCCCGTGGTGTATTCTGGAGCAGTTCCAGCACCTTGGTAGCCATCATGCGGCCGAGACCGGCCACTACACGACCCTTGGGAATCCCCTTGTTGGTCGCGTGGGTGCAATCGCTCTTGCAGAAGACTGAACAGCGTCCCGAGACGGCATAGGGCTCCTCGCTCTGGGCGATGGCCACGGCTTCCTCCAGCCGGATGTCCATCCGCCTCGTCTGCTGGACGAAGAACTCCCCCGTGCCGGAGGCACATTTGTTCCCCGAATGGACCCGGCTGATTCGGCCCTCACCGTCGAGCTGATAGACCAGGAAGGTCTCGCCGCCGGCGCTGATGACGGCGTCGTAGGGTAGTCTCTGCCGGTTCACGAACCGGAGCGCGTGTTCCACCGCGAGCGGTTCGGAGATGGGGGAAAGGTTGAGGTTCTCCTTGAACCGGCGTCCTGTGACCGCGATCGCGTCCTGCTCGTCCGGCGCCAAAGTATCCAGCAGTTCCTTCAGGACCGAATGAGGGTTCCCCTCGTGCGGCCGCACGGTCACCTGTTGGATAGCGGGCCGGGATCCGTTCTTCTCAAGGGTGACGAGCGAGATAGTGGATGCACCGGCACAGATGCCGATGGCACGATCCATCGCGGGCTCCGTTCGCCCTCCGAGATCCACGCATTGGCAGGCCGAGCATCAGCACGCATGATCCGGCTGACCGCGGAATCTTAGCACGACCCCGAAAGTGCGGAAACCCATTATGCAGGATCCGACCGACGAGGGGGGGGAACTCAGAACAGCTCGAGCGCGGCGAACGCCTCCAGGCCGGCGGCCGGATCGGACCCCAGTTCGATCCGCAGGACCCGGCGGCCCCGCGCAAGCAGGGCGCGACAGTCACCGTCGGCCTGCGCCCGGATCAGCCGGGCGAAACCGTAGTCGGTCTCCGGGACCGGCAGTTCGGGTGCGGGGTCGTCCACCAGCTGCAGACAGATCGAGGAGTCCGGCCCCCCCTTGTGCAGCTGCCCGGTGGAATGGAGGAAGCGCGGTCCGAAGCCCAGGGTGGTGGCCACCTGGCACCGTCCGCCGAACTCCCCCCGCAGCCGCTCGAGGTTCTCACGGATGATCTCATCCGGACCCAGGAACGCCTGGAGCGTCACGCAGTCCCCGCGCCGGAGAGTGTCGAGCCACTCCCGGAGCGCGCGGGTGGCCGCCTCCCGATCCGCGATCCGTTCCGAGGGCAACGCTGCGGTCGTCAACCCGCCGGCCATCGCCTGATGGGCCAGGGTCTTGGCCAGCTGGACGTCGGGCTGGTCGAAGGGGTGGACGCCGAGCAGGGAACCGGCCGCGGCCACCGCCAGTTCCCAGCAGAAGATCGAGGCGGCTAGATCGTGCCGGTCAGCCAGCCGGTTGCGGATCACCGGGAAGCCCTCCCGCACCAGGGCCTCCACGAAATCTCCGAGACCTTCATCCGGCTCGGAGGCCAGCTCGAATAAGACGAAGAGCCGGTCCCGGTTGTAGCACTCGGGCGGACGCAACGGTTCCCCGGCGATCGGCGTGATACCGTGACCGTCCTTGCCCAGGCTCTCGGCCACCAGCTGCTCCAGCCAGGCCGGATAGGCCGCCAGGGGAGGGGGGACCAGGAAGGTCAGTTTGTCCACGCCTCTGAGGGCGAGCTCCCCCAGGCTCGCCCCGACCCGCAGCGCAGGGTTGTGAGGTACGGCCACCTCGCGTGCACAGGACCGGGCCGCCCGACGGGCACGATCCAGGAACTCCGGCAGATTGATCCCGATCAGCGCGGCCGGGATCAGCCCGAACACGCTCAGCGCGGAAAAGCGGCCGCCGATGTCGGGGGGAGCCTCAAAGACGCGACGGAATCCCCGTTGCCCGGCCAGTTCCACCAGGGTCGACCCCGGGTCGGTGATGGCGATGAAATGCCCGCCTGGTTCGGCGACCTGCCCGGCCGCCCTCGCCCAGAAGAACCGGAAGAGGGAGAGGGTCTCGAGGGTGGTCCCCGACTTGCTGCTGACCAGGAAGAGGGTGTGACGGATATCGATCCGGGCATCCACATCCCGCACCGAGTCCGGGTGCGTGCTGTCCAGGACGATCAGGGTCGGATAGCCCTCCCGGGCCCCGAAGACAGCCTGGTAGACCTCCGGGGCGAGGCTGGAGCCTCCCATGCCGAGCAGGACGATCCAGCGGATCCCCGCGGCGCGGACCTCGTCGGCGAACGCCTCGAGGTCGCCGAGGACCGGCGGCATCACCTCGGGGAGGTCCAGCCAGCCCAGCCGATCGGTGATCTCCGGCCTGGGGTCGGGGAACCAGACGGTCGGGTCCTTCTCCCAGATCCGGTGTCCCAGATCCTCCTGCTGCCACAACTCGAACTGGTGTCGCACCGGTTCCTCGAAAGAACCGAGGCTCAACTCGATGCACTCGAATGGGCTCACCCCATCACCCCCTGGTTGGGGTCGGCGATGATCGATCCCTGGCGACCATCAGTACTTCCATCTCCGCGTATCCACCCCGCGAGGCGCGTGGCGGGTGATGTGGTCGGCCATCATGCGGACCAGCTCGAGGCTGGACATCGGCCGCCAGCCGTGCCCACCGCGGGCCCCGAAAGAGAACGAGCCTCCGTAGTAGGGATCGTTGGTCCCCTCCAGGAACGCCTCCAGGTGGTAGCATCCGACATTCAGGTAGTAATTGTCCATGTCCCCCGCATAGATGTGGAGCTTGCCCACCAGCTTCGGCCCGACTTCGGACCAATTCGTCTCCAGGTAGTGACGGATCTCGTAGTGCTCCTGCCAGTACGCGGCGACCTCGTGGTCGATCACACCGGTCCGCTTGTCGAAGAGCGGCTTGAAGTAGCCATCCTCTCCGAGTGGTCCGAAGACGGCACTCCAGATGTCGAGCTGCTCACCGCTCCGCCCCTTCGTCCCTTTAACCAGCTCAAAGAAGTTGCGCTGCCGGCTGGTCAGCACCACTTCCCCGGTGGGTTCCCGGCGGGTGTTGGCGGTCGGGACCCGGTACCACTCGTGGACCTTCTCGAAGGCGTTCTCGTCCTCGTAGATGTGGATACCCTCCACGTTGCGGAAATCGACCGGGTCGGGGGCGAAGGCCCAGCAACCGCCGAAGAACTCGGGATTCCAGACCTGGAGCGCCAAGGCTTCCCAGCCCCCCGTGGAACCGCCGGTCAGCACACGCGCCCAACCCTCGGGGAGGCAGCGGAAACGGCGCTCGATCTCCGGCACCAGTTCCTGCAGCAGGGCGTCCCCGTAGGGACCCACGTTGACCGAGTTGACCGCGTAGGAGTCGTCGAAGTAGGGGGTCGGGTGCTGCCAGGTGACCGCGATCATCCTCGGCAGACCGGGTCCGGTCCAGGCCTGGAAGATCTCCCGGCTCCGCTCGTTGAAACCGAGGGGGGGACGGGTCGAGAAGTGGCCCTGATAGTGGATGGTCGGGTAACGGACCTCGGGGTGCTCCTCATACCCGGAAGGAAGCAGGACGGTGGCCCCCAGATACATCGGCTGGCCCCAGAAGGCGGTCAGCATCGGGCTCTGGATCCGGATGTGCTTCACCCAGGGGGTGTCGGACGGCAGCTCGATCGGAGGGACCTCCCGGGTGATCTCCAGCCGCACCGTCCCGCCCCGGGCGGGGTCGAGATGGACGCGCATGACCTCGCTGTAGAGGTTGCCGGGGGAGCGGCGCCAGTCCTGCCCCTCCCACTGGTCCTGGTGCATCCAGACGATGTGCCCGTCGGCCCGCTCGAAACGGGTGTAGATATTCAGCATGGCCTGGACGTAGTAGTCCCCGGCCGGCAGATCGGCTAGTCGCTCGAGGGGGGAGCCGAGCACCTCGCCGCCGATCACCGCGGCCCGGCCGGGCCGGAGTCCCTCCACGTCCACTCCGAAAAAGGGTATCCCGGTGCGGCCGACCTGCAGGCGGGGCTCGCGGGAGTCGGTCCGACTGATCATCACGAACATCCGCCCGGTCACCGGTTCCGACCGGAGGGTGGCCGGGAAGCGGACCTCGAAACGGAGCCGGGTGCCGCCGGGCGTCGAGCAGCCGACGGCCGACAGCAGGAAAGCCGCGGCGGAGAGCACCGGGAGCAGGGATACCGGCATGGATCGCCGCAGGACTCTTCGGGTAGAGCGCATGGGAACTCCTTGTGGCCAGGTCCGGTCCCGGGAAGGGACCTCGGGGTCGACCGAGGGGCGGATTGTAACAGAACGGGGAGGCGACGATAAGGCCGACCTGCATGAACTGCCTGTCGATGGTGAGAAGAGGCAGGAGTGGCATCCTCCCCCCGTTGGACGCCATATTGGGAGGGCGAACGGACGGGCCCCAGCCCTCTCTGATTGCGCCGGGCGGGGGCCCGTGGTTAGATTCGCCTCGGTCGCACGTCCTTCCCTGCTTGGGAGAGGGGTCGGCGGCCCAGCGCGTCCTGGTTGAGACAACCATCCCATCCTCGGGGGGCATCCATGGTCGGAATCGTGGGCTACGGGTCGTACGTCCCGGTCTATCGGATCAAGGTGGACGAGATCGCCCGTCAGTGGGGCAAGGACCCCGACACGATCAAGAACGGACTCCTGGTCTATGAGAAGACGGTACCGGGCCAGGACGAGGACACCATCACCATCTCCATCCAGGCCGCCAAATACGCCCTGATGCGGGCCCGCATCGAGCCGGAACGCATCGGTGCCGTTTACATCGGCTCGGAATCCCATCCCTACGCGGTCAAACCGAGCGGCACCGTGCTGATCGACGCCCTCGGTATCGGCCCCGAGGTCCATGTGGCCGACTTCGAGTTCGCCTGCAAGGCCGGGACCGAGGCGATGTATGTGGCCTTCAGCCATGTGAAGTCTGGGGAGATGGACTACGCGCTGGGCGTCGGGGCGGACACTTCCCAAGGAGCCCCGGGAGACGCCCTCGAATTCACCGCCTCGGCGGGGGGTTCCGCCTTCATCATGGGGCGGGAGCGGGTGGTCGCCGAGATCCTCCACACCTATTCCTGGACTTCGGACACCGCCGACTTCTGGCGCCGGGAGGGAAGAGACTACCCCATGCACGGTGGACGGTTCACCGGTGAACCGGCCTACTTCCGCCATGTGCTCAGCGCCAGCCGGGGGATGCTTCAGAAGTCGGGTCTGACTCCGAAGGACTTCGCCTACGCGGTCTTCCACCAGCCGAATGGGAAGTTCCCGCTCCGCGCCGGCAAGCAGCTCGGATTCACCGAGCAGCAGCTGAAGCCGGGCTGGATCACTCCCTGGATCGGCAACACCTACTCCGGGTCCTCCCCCACCGGGCTCTCCGCCACCCTGGACGTCGCCCGGCCGGGAGACCTCATCTTCGTCACCTCGTTCGGCTCGGGCGCCGGGAGCGATTCGTTCGTCTTCCGGGTGACCGAGGAAATCGAACAGGTCCGGGATCTGGCCCCCCGTTTCCGCCCGCAGATGGAGGAGCGGAAGATCTACCTGAGCTACGGCGAATACGTGAAGTTCCGCCGCAAGATCCTGATGAACGACTAGATCATCCCTTCCGGAAGAAGCGAGGAGAACCGAGATGCGTGACGTAGCGATCATCGGCGTGGGGATGACCCGGTTCGGGGAACTCTGGGAGAAGTCTCTGCGCACGCTCATGGCCGAGGCCGGACTGGCCGCCCTGCAGGATGCCGGGGTGGACCGGCTCGATGGGCTCTATGTCGGGTCCATGACTCCCGGCCTGTTCGTCCACCAGGAGCACATCGCTCCCCTGATGGCCGACTACATGGGACAGAAGGGGATTCCCGCGGTCCGGGTGGAGTCGGCCTGTGCCTCGGGCGGGCACGCCGTGCGGCTGGCCGTCCTGGAGGTCGCCTCCGGGCAGAGCGAGCTGGTGATGGCCGCCGGGGTGGAGAAGATGAACGACGGGGCGGACGCCTCCGACGCCCTGGCCACGGCCGCCGACCAGGACTATGAAGCCTTCCACGGGATCACCTTCCCCGGCCTGTATGCCCTCATGGCCCGGGCCTACATGGAGCGGTACGGCCTGACCCGCGAGCAGCTCTCCGCGGTCCCGGTCAAGAGCCATGCCCACGGCGTCATGAACCCGAACGCCCAGTTCCGCATGAAGATCACCGCCGAGGATGTGGCGGGCTCGACGCTGGTCGCCGACCCCCTGCGCCTGCTCGACTGCTCTCCGGTCACCGATGGGGCCGCCGCCGTCATCGTGGCCCCGCTGGAGAAGGCGAAGAAGCTCGGCCGGCCCATCGTGCGGGTGAGGGCCGTGGGCGCGGCCACCGACAGCCTGGCCCTGCATGAGCGCAAGGACCTGACGACCATCCCCTCGGTCGGACTGGCCGCCGAACGGGCCTACCGGTCGGCGGGTCTGAAGCCGCAGGACGTCCACTTCGCCGAGGTGCACGACTGTTTCAGCATCGCCGAGCTGCTCGTGATGGAGGAACTCGGTTTCACCCCGCGGGGACGGGCCGGGATCGAGAGTGCCGCCGGCCTCACCCGGCTGGGGGGGAAGCTTCCGATCAACACCAGCGGCGGCCTCAAGGCCAAGGGACATCCGGTCGGCGCTTCCGGCGTCGCCCAGGTCATCGAGGCGGTCGAGCAGCTCCGCGGCCAGGCCGGCGACCGGCAGGTCTCGGGCGCCCGGATCGGCCTGACCCAGAACATGGGCGGCTCGGGTGCGAGCTGCGTCATCCACATCCTGGAGGCGATGTCATGATCGTCCCCCGCTACACGCGCGAGATCCCGCAGCGCTATCGCCTGGAGGCCTCCAAGTGCGGGGGGTGCGGATACCTCGCTTTCCCTCCGCGACCGATCTGCCCGGAGTGCGGAGAGCGCCGGTTCGAGACCGTCCCGCTGAAACCCTCCGGCCGGATCGTCTCGTGGACCACGGTCTTCACGCCCGCCGAGGAGTTCTCGACCCAGGCCCCTTTCGCGGTCGGGGTGATCGAGACCGACGACGGCGCCCGGCTCACCGCCCAGATCGTGGACTGCGGGCTCGAGGAGATCACTTCCGGCGGACGGGTCCGGCTGATGCTGCGCTGTATCCAGCGGGAGGGACACGGCGGCATCCTCCAGTACGGCTACAAGGCCGTGCTGGAGCGCTGAGGGCCCGGCGGCGTCCGACTCCCCCACGGGAGGAGCGGGGCGGAGACTCCGGATGCGGATCGGATTGACCTACGATCTCCACGGGGACTGGCCCTGGCGGCCGACCGACCCTCCCGATGCGGACGCTGAGTTCGAACCGGAGGAGACCATCCGCGCCCTTGAGGCGGCCCTCCAGGTCCTGGGCCACGACCCCGTACGGATCGGCGGGGCCGCGGCCCTGATGCGCCGCATCGCGTCCGGCCACATCGGGGTCGATGCGGTTGTGAACATCGCCGAGGGCGTGGCCGGTCCCGACCGGGAGGCCCAGGTCCCGGTCCTACTCGCCCTGGCCGGCATCCCCTGCCTGGGGAGCGACGCCCTTACCCTCTCGCTCAGCCTCGACAAGGTCTGGACCAAGGTCGTGGTCGCTTCGGCCGGTGTCCCGACCCCCGCCTGGCGCTCGTGGCCCAGTCCGGCGGAAGTGGATCCGGGCGACCTCCCCGGTCCCTGGCCCCTGATGGTGAAACCACGCTCGGAGGGCTCGGCCAAAGGGATCACCCGGGAGAGCCGGGTGGAGGACCTGGATGCCCTGCGCCGGCAGGTGAGCCGCATCACGGCCGACTACCGCCAGGAAGCCCTGGTCGAGGTCTTCATCGAGGGGGGAGGGGAGTATACCGTGACGCTGGTCGGTAGCGACCCGCCGGAGGTGCTGCCCGTACTCGCCCGGGCGGTCGAGCGGCAGACCGGGATCGGGCTGCACGCGCTGGAGCATCGCGGGTCCACACCACAAACCTGGCAGCATCGCCTCGAAGGGACACTCGATCCCGAGCTGGAGAGGCGGCTGGGCGGACTGGCCCGGCGGGCATGGGCGGCCTTGCGCTGCCGCGACTTCGCCCGTTTCGACTTCCGGGTGGACGCGGGCGGCACTCCCTGGTTCCTCGAGGCCAACCCCCTCCCGACCTTCGCCCCCGACAGCGCCTTCGCCGTACTGGCCGAACTGGAGGGACGACCTTACCCGGAGTTCCTGGCCACCCTGCTCGCGCCCGGGCTGGAACGGCTGCGGCTCGAGCGGGAGGAGGGGAGGCCGTGACCGGCCGTGGCCGCGAAGGGGCCGCCACCCCCGAGTGGCGCGACTGGAAGTGGCAGCTGCGTCACCGGGTGCGGGATACCGACGCGCTCGCCGAATGGGTGGAGGTGACCGGAGAGGAACGACGGGCGATCGCCGCGACCCGGGAGATCTTCCACTTCAACATCACCCCCTACTATGCATCGCTGATGGACCCGACCGACCCGGAGTGCCCCATCCGACGGCAGGTCGTTCCCCGCCTCGCCGAGACCGCCTCCGACATCATCGGAAGCGTGGACCCGCTGGAAGAGGTCGCCCACTCACCGGTCAACGGCCTGATCCACAACTACCCCGACCGGGTGGCCTTCCTGGTCACCAGCGAGTGCGCCATCTACTGCCGCTATTGTCTGCGCAAGCGGATGGTCGGCGATGCCGGGGCCGCCCCGGACCGCGGTGACCGGGAGGAGGCCATCCGCTATCTCGAGACCCACCCCGAAGTCCGGGATGTGCTCCTGACCGGCGGGGACCCGCTCATCCTGGGCGACGACCAGCTCGATGAGCTGCTCGGCCGGCTCCGGCGCATACCCCACCTCGAGATCATCCGGATCGGTACCCGGATGCCGGTCAAGCTCCCCTTCCGGATCACCCCTGGACTCTGCCGGATGCTGGAACGCCATCATCCGCTCTGGGTCAACACCCATTTCAACCACCCCCGCGAGATCACCCCCGAGGCGGCCGAAGCGGTGGACCGGCTGCTCCGCTCGGGGATCCCGGTCGGCAACCAGACCGTACTGCTCAAGGGTGTCAACGACACGACCCCGACGATGAAAGCGCTCGGGGAGGGACTGGTCTCGATCCGGGTGCGACCCTACTACCTCTACCAGGCCCAGCTGGTGGCCGGGACCGCCCACCTGCGCACTTCGATCGAACGTGGGATGCGCATCCTGGGGGAGTTGCAGGGGCGGACGACCGGCTTCGCGATCCCGCGATACGTCCTCGACACCCCGTTCGGGAAGGTCCCCTTGAACGGCTCCTATGTACTGGGCAGGAGTGGTGACCGGGTGGTGGTGCGCTGCCGGGAGGGGCGGCTGTGGTCGGAACCGAATCCGATCCCGGCGGACGAGACCGGTGAACCACGGCTCCCGGAGATCCTGCTCCCCCCCGAGGCCGCGACCCTCACCTAATCTCAGTCCCCGGGCGGCTGCTCGGGGCGTTCCAGACGCTCCACCGGGAACCCTTTAGCCCGTGCGCGCTCCACCAGGTCGCGGTAAGTCCCCTCATCCATCCGGGGCGTCCGGCAGAGGATCCAGAGATAGTCACGGGAGGGATCACCCACCATCGCCCAGCCGTAGTCGGGGTCGAGTTCCACGATCCAGTAGTCGCCGGAGAAGGGCCAGAAGAAGCGCACCTTCAGTTTCGCGTTGGTGGTCGGATCGACCACCCAGGCCACCCCTCGGGCTTCCTTCGCCTTCCCGTCGAGGGTCAGCTTCCGGCAGCGGTTGATCACGCGGATCCGGCCCCGTTCCATCTTCTCATAGGTCGCCGTGGTGGCCACACACCCCTTCTCGAACCAGGTCGGCAACCGGGCGATCTCGTACCAGGTCCCGAGATAACGGTCGAGATCGACCCGGGGCACGGTGTCGAGTGGCGCGGGTGGTGTCCCCCTCCCGAAGACCGCACAGGCGGTCAGCAACGGGAGGCCCAACAGTGGCAGGGTGAGGACGAAAAGTCTCATCACGACTCCTCTGAGAAGACATCCGATTCTCTTCATGATACCCGGATGGACCGGCGAAAGAAATGGCGGTTGATTCGCGTCTCGGGCGGGTATAGGAGTGGCCGGGACATATCCGGCCGCCTCACCGACACGGTATGACCACCGTTTCCAGGAGCGATCCATGAAGACGCTCATCATCGTCAACCCCATCGCCGGGCGGGGCCTTGCCGGGCGGATGATCCCGAGGATCGAGCAAGACCTCCATAGGCTCGGTCTTGGGTTCGAGTTGGTCCGCACCGAACGGCCGTGGCAGGCCGCCGAGCTGGCCGAACAGGCGGCCCGCGACGGTTTCGACCTGGTGGTGACGGCCGGCGGCGACGGCACGGCCAATGAGACGCTGAACGGCCTGATGCGCGCTCGCTCGGAGGGGTACGACCGGACGGCCATGAGCATCCTGCCGGTCGGCACCGGTAACGACTTCGCCTATGGGATGGGAATCCGGGGCGACCTGGACACCGCCTGCCGGGCGCTGGTCGAGGGGCGCCGCTTCCTGATGGACGTCGGCTTGGTGACGGGGGGGGACTTCCCC
>CAZFHZ010000018.1:36186-42081 GCA_964519015.1 uncultured Gemmatimonadota bacterium
CAACGGAGTGGGAGTGGGTTTCGATGCGGCGGTCGGCTTCGAGGCCGCCAAGATCCGCTGGTTGCGGGGGATGCCCGCCTATCTGATCGCCGCCCTGCGGACCATCTTCATCTACTTTCGGGCACCTACCGTCGAGATCACGCTCGGGGAGGAGTCCTTCACCCAGACCTCGCTGCTGGTCTCGGTGATGAACGGCCAGCGGCTGGGTGGGGGTTTCTTCACCGCTCCCGACGGGCTGCCCGACGACGGCCTGCTCGACCTGTGCATCGCCTCGGCGCCCGGCAAGCTGCGCACCTTCCAGCTCCTGCTGCATGTCATGAAGGGCACCCAGGCGACCCAGCCGGAGTTCCGGACCGGTCGTACCCCGACGATCCGCGTGCGTGCCCTCCAGGGGACCCTGCCGGCCCACTGCGATGGAGAGACCCTCTGCCACGCAGGAGACGAGCTCCATGTCGAATTGATCCCCGGAGCGATCCCCTTCCTCACCCAGGCCTGATCCCTCCGCGCTCCCTCCCGCGTAAAAGAACGGCCGCCCGATGGGACGGCCGTTCGGTTAAAAAGCAAGGGGTGCCCGGTTCAGGGGAGCAGCTTGCGCTCCTTGGCGGCCTTGAGCAGGTCCTCCTGGAAGTTGGGATGGGCGATCTCAATGAGTGCCTCGGCCCGTTCCCGGAGGTTCTTGCCGAACAGGTTGACCGTCCCGAACTCGGTCACGATGTAGTGGAGGTCCGCCCGGCTTGTGACCACGCCCGCGCCCTGTTTGAGGAAAGGCACGATCCGGGACATGGTGTCGCTCTTGGCGGTGGCCGGGACGGCGATGACCGGGGTGCCTCCCTTCGACTTGGCCGCTCCCCGGATGAAGTCCACCTGGCCGCCGAAACCTGAGTAAATGTAGGGACCGATGGAGTCGGAGCAGACCTGGCCGGTGAGGTCGACCTCGATAGCCGAGTTGATGGCCATCATGTTGTCGTTCTGGCTCACGATGAAGGGGTCGTTCACATAATCCACCGGGTGGGCCTCGATGAGCGGGTTGTTGTCGAGGAAGGAGTAGAGCTGCTCGGTGCCCAGCGCGAAGGTGATGATGACCTTGCCGCGGTGCAGGTTCTTGTGTCGTCCGGTGACCACCCCGCGTTCGATGGCCTTCATGGCCCCGTCCGAGATCATCTCGGTATGGACCCCCAGGTCGAGCGGGCCGTCCAGTGAGGCGTAAACGGCGTCCGGGATGCCGCCGATCCCCATCTGGATGGTCATGCCGGGCTTGATCAGCCCGGCGATGTGCTTCCCGATGGAAAGTTCGACCTTGCTCGCCTCCTTGGCGTGCAGCTCCGGCAGCGGTTCCGAGCTCTCAACGATGGCGCTGGCGCGGCTGACGTGGATAAAGGAGTCGCCGAGCACGCGGGGCATCTTCTCGTTGACCTGCAGGACCACGACGCGGGCCATTTGGCAGGCCGCCGCCGAAGCCAGGGTCTCCACCCCGAGCGACATGAAACCGTGTTCGTCGGGGGGTGAGACCATCACCATCGCCACATCGAGGGGGATGATCCGCTCGTAGAAGAGCCGGGGGATCTGGTGGAGGAAGATCGGTACGTAGTCTGCGCGCCCGTCGTTGACGGCGGCCCGATCGGCCGGTCCCACAAAGAGCGAGTTGTGGCGGAAGTGGTTTTCCATACCCGGGGCGGAGAGTGGGTCGTCGCCGAGCAGCAGCACATGGCTGACCTGGACGTCATCCAGCTCCTCGGCCCGGTCGGCCAGGGCACGGACGAGTGCCTGAGGGATGGCGGCGTTGCCGCCATAATAGACCCGGTCGCCGCTCTTGATGACCTTCACGGCGTCGGCCGCGCTCCGCAACTTGGAACGGTAGTCGTCTAGCCAGTTCATCGGCTCATCCCTCTTCCATGATCCGCAGCAGCGGTTCCGCGGAGGTGCCCACACCCTCCACACTGTGCTCCACCAGTTTCCCGCGATACATGTAGACCCCATCGGCGAGTCCGGGGACATCGCGGAGGGCGTTGTCGAGTCCCTGACTGGCCAGGGCGGAGAGGTAGGGGAGGGCGGCGTTGGAAAGCGCCCGGGATGCGGTGCGCGGGACGTTGGCCGTCATGTTGGGCACGCAGTAGTGCACCACGCCGTGGACCTGGAAGGTGGGATCCACGACATTGGTGGGCCGACTGGTCTGGGCGCAGCCCCCCTGGTCGATGGAGACGTCGATAATAACGCTCCCGCTCTTCATCTTCTTGACCATCTCCTCGGTGACCAGGTAGGGCGCCTTGGCCCCGGGGACCAGCACCGCCCCGATGATCACATCGGCGATGGCGGTGTACTGGACCAGCCGGTCGGGTGTGGCCAGCAGCGTCACCGCAGATCCCTGCAGCGTGTGGTTGAGCATCCGAAGTTTGGTCATATCCTCGTCCATCACGACTACGTGGGCACCGGTCGCTATCGCGTGCCGCGCGGCCGAGGCTCCCACGGTGCCCGCGCCCAGGATGAGGACTGTGGGTGGGGCCACTCCGGGGATGTTCCCGAGCAGGATGCCACGCCCCCCGGCTTCGGTCTGCAGGTAGTAGGCGGCCAGCGGGATCACCATCTGCCCGGCCATCTCGCTGAAGGGGTAGAGAACGGGCAGTTCGCCATGGCTGTCGCGGACGATCTCATACCCGATCAGGGTTGCGCGCTTGGCCATTATCCGCTGGATGTTGTCCTTCGAGGTTATGGCGAGGTGGTGGAACGCGCAGATCACCAGTTCCGGCTTGAGCAGGTCGATCTCGTCGCTGGAAAGCAGGCCCACCCGGCAGACGATATCCGCCCGCTTGTAGACCTCCTCGGACCGGTAGGCGATCTGGGCCCCTGATTCGATGTAATGCTGATCGGTGAAGTGAGCGGCATCGCCGGCTCCACGCTCTACGAAGACCGAGTGTCCTTCCTTGGTCAGGCGGGCGACAGCGAAGGGGGTCAACCCGACCCGGTGCTCATGCCGGTGGGTCTCCTTGGGGACGCCGATTACCATGTTCTAGCCTCCTGGGCTTCCGGGACGTGGCCCGTACGCTCCTAACATAATCAGGTTGGAGGCCGTACGCTCGGCCAACCGGAAGGCGTACTCTCTCTTTCCGGACGGTGATCGGACAAGGGATTATATCCGCTGACCGGTGGCACCCGTTTCGGGCCCGTCGGGGAGAGGAATCGGCTTATCCTGTTTGCCTGCGAAGAGGATAATGTCCAGGGAGCCGTGGGCTCCGCAGGGGAGGTATAGGCCGGGGAGGTGGAGGCATGGAGGTGGAGCAGATCGTCGAACGAGTGGGTGGGATACTGGAGCGGCTTCCCGACGGCGTCACTCTGGTCGGAGCGGTCAAGACCCGGACTCCCGAAGAAGTCGCGGCCGCCGTCCGGGGCGGGCTCCGGCATATCGGTCACAATTACGTCCAGGAAGCCGAGCGTATGCGGGCCGGTCTCCCCACCGGGCTGGTCTGGCACCTGATCGGACACCTGCAGCGCAACAAGGTGAAGAAGGCGGTCGAGCTCTTCGACGTGGTGGAGACCCTCGACTCGCTCCGACTAGCCGAGGAACTGGAGCGCCGTTGTGGAGAGGTCGACCGCGTGCTGCCGGTCCTCATCGAGGTCAACAGCGGGCGTGAGGCGAACAAGAGCGGTACCCTCCCCGAGGAGGTCCCCGCTCTGGCGGAAGAGCTCGCCGGATTCCCCCACCTGCGGCTGGAGGGCCTCATGACCATGGGGCCCGATACCGGCGATCCGGAGCTGGCCCGTCCCTACTTCCGGACCACCCGGCGACTGTTCGAAGCGCTCGCTGTGCAAGCCCGCCCCGGACCGGCGCTGCGCACCCTCTCCATGGGCATGAGCAACAGTTACCGGATCGCGCTTGAGGAGGGGGCCAACGTCATCCGACTCGGCACCCTGCTGTTCGGCCCGCGCGAGGAGTAGACCATGCCATATGTCGTCACCATCATCGCTTACCTGGTCGTCCTGCTGACGGTCGGTGTGATCCTCTCCGCCCGCGTCAAAGGGCAGGAGGGCTTCATGGTCGCCAACCGGCAGCTGACCGCTCCGGTCCTGGTGGCCACCCTGCTGGCGACCTGGATCGGCTCGGGGGATGTCTTCAGTGTGGCCGACCTCAGCTACCACCACGGGTACTCCTCCCTGATCGGCAGCGCCGGCGGCTGGGTCGGGATCATCACCGTCTACTTCATCGCCGGGCGGGTACGCCGGTTCGGCCAGTTCACCGCTCCCGACATCCTCGAAGTGCGCTACAACAAGTGGACCCGTCTGCTGGCGGCGGTGACGACAATCATCGCCTACGTCACCATCGTCAGTTATCAGTTCCGCGGCGGTGGTTGGGTGCTCAACATCATCTCCGAGGGACGCATCCCGGTCAGCACGGCCATCCCGACTGTCGCGCTCTTCGTGATCTGCTATACGCTGCTGGCGGGGATGCTCTCGGTGGCCTACATGGACGTGATCAACGGGGTGGTCATCCTGGGTGGGGTCTTCCTGGCCCTCCCCTTCCTGGTCGGTCATGCCGGCGGCATCGCGGAGATCGCCCGGAACGTGACCCCGAGGCAGCACTGGCTGCTGGGGAATATGGGCTGGATCGAAGCGATCGGTTACTTCGTGCCCACCCTCCTGCTGGCGCTGGGCAGCGGCGGCATGTACCAGCGTTTCTTCTCGGCCCGGGATGAGGGGGAAGCGCGGCGTTCGGTGGTCGGCTGGGTGATCGGGGTCATCCTGATCGGTCTGGCCCTGCAGAGCCTGGCCGTTATCGGCAGCGGACTCTTCAAGGGGCTCAATGAGGTCGAGTCGGGCCGGATCATCCTGCTGGTGGCGCACGACGCCCTGCCGGTCACGGTGGGCTGCGTACTCATGGCCGCGATCGTGGCGATCATCGTCTCCACGGCCAACAGCTTCCTGCTGGTCCCGGCGACCAACATCATGCGCGACATCGTCCAGCGTTTCATCAAACCGGATATCGGCGACCGGTCGATGCTGCTCTGGTCGCGGGTCGCCGTGGTGATGCTGGGGGGATTCGCCTACCTGCTGGTCTCCTTCTTCCCCCGCGTGCTGAGCGCGGCCTATGCGGCCTATACGGTCTACGGCGCCGGCATCACGCCGGCACTCATGGCCGCCTTCTTCTGGAAACGGGCCACCCCGAACGCGGGGGTGGCCTCGATCGCGGCCGGGATGCTGGTGACGGTGGCCTGGGAGGTGGCCCGAAAGATCCTGGGACACTTCCCCCTGGAGCTGCCGGCGATCTACCCGGCGCTCCTCTGCTCAGTGGCCTGCCTGGTGCTCATCTCCTACCTCGAACCGCCTCCGGACGAGAGCAAGTGGAAGCCCTTCGCGGCGTGACCCGGGCCGGTCACGCCGCGTTCAGGCAGAGGGGGATGCTCACTTCTCCGGGAAGAGCGACTTGATCATCTCCGGTTCGGGGGGCTTGGTGGCCAGGCTCACGATGACCAGGGAACCGAGCGAGACCATCAGGGCCGGGTAGATCAGCGGGATCCCGAAGGGGTCCCCATCCGGTACCAGGTGCGCGGGGAGCACGTAGGTGAGCACCTTGAGCACTATGCAGACCGCCGCGCCGCTGATGATGCTGGTCAGTCCCCCCGCTTTCGTCGCGCGCTTCCAGGTCAGGGCTGCGATCAGCGCCGGGGTGATCGAAACCCCGTAGATGGTGTACGCGAAATAGGCCATGTTGAGCACCGACTTGAGCTGCGTGGCCAGCAGGAAGGCCAGCACCCCGAGCACGACCACCCATACCCGCTGCAGGGCCACCATCTTCGCCTGTTCGGCCTGCGGGTTGATGAACCGCTGATAGATATCCCGCATGATGTTGGTGGTGGGGGAGAGCAGGTAGTTCATCCCCGTGGAGAGCACTACCACCACTGCGGC
>CAZFHZ010000019.1:0-41612 GCA_964519015.1 uncultured Gemmatimonadota bacterium
GCCCCCCCGGAGCAGGAGGACTACCTCCCCGGCCGACCCGCCCCCGTTCGGATCCCGCTCGAGGCCTTCGATCCCGACGGCTACGACCGGCTCCTGCTCTGGCGCACCCGGGATGTGCTTACCTCCCGCCTGGGGAAGGCGATCGCCCGGGTGCGGACCATCGATCCCTGGTTCTACAGCGGGGTGGAGTATGCGGCCCTGCGGGAGACCATGGCCCTGAGCGTGGACCGGGCGGGGGAAGAGGAACGCCGGGAACGGTCCCGGGAGAACCTCCGGAGCCTGCTCGGACGCTGGGCCGGAGCGCCGGCGGTCTACGTACTCGGGACCGGCCCGTCGGTGGAGGAGATGACCGGCATCGACACCGGCGGCGCCCCGGTCATCGTCTGCAACAGCCTGGTCCGCAACAACGCGCTGCTCGACCGGCTGCGTCCGGCGGCGGTCTGTTTCACCGACGAGGTCTTCCATTTCGGGCCCAGTCGTTATGCGGCGGCCTTCCGCCGGGACCTGCTGCAGACCGTGCAGCGATATGACTGCTATGCGGTGACCCGTCCCGACGGGGCGGCCCTGCTGCTGCGACATCATCCGGAGCTGGCGGAACGCCTGATCGCCCTGCCCGCGGACGCCCCGGCCTGGACCATCCCGTCAGAGGAGGCCTTCGGTGTCCGCGCCACCGACAATATCCTGACCTTCTACATGCTCCCGCTGGCCGCCGCCCTGGCCGGGCGGATCCGCATCGGGGGGAGCGACGGCCGCCGGCCGGGGGAGACCTATTTCTGGCGGCACGGGTCAAGTGTCCAGTACGAAGGATTGATGGAGACCGCCTTCCGCACCCACCCCTCCTTCTTCCGGGATCGTGTCTATACCGACTACTACCGGCGCCACGTCCGTCTGCTGACCGACCAGATCGCCTGGCTGGAGTCGGGTGGGCGGCGTATCGAGAGTGTCACCCGCACCCATATCCCTGTCCTGCAGCGCCGGGCCACCGCTCCCTGAGACGTTGTCCGCCTTCTCCGCCTTCTCCGCCGTTGACCGCTGTCCCGCCACGCGGTAAATAGCCTCTGTCCCTGGTCGGGCCATCCCCTTCGGTGACGGGTCCGGCGCCCCTCGAGCATACGGGTGAAAATGGTCGAAAGCAGCGCATCCGGCCCCGCGGAGCGCGGTCTGCGGGTCGTGAAAGCGACCGTCGGCCTGCTCTCCAACGATTCGGGACTCATCAACGCTCCCGAGTATTTCGGGGGCCTACCCCATCCGGTCGTGGCCCGCGGCCGGGGCTGGCAGATCCGGGCCCAGGAGGCCAACCTCCGGATCGAGGAGGCCGCCTACGCACCTCCGCCCGCCCTCGACGGCTACTTCGAGATCGCCCAGCGGCCCGGTGAGAGGCCCCGCCTCGAGATCACCCCCGATCGGGTGACGGCCACCGGTGACTGGGCCGCCCTGGAGGAAGGCGCGCTCGACCGGCGCTATTCGCTGCTGGGTAACCAGGGGGTGTTCTTCCGCTATCTGCTGACCGTGCTGGAGCGCCGTGGGGTCTATAACTTCCATGCCTGCGGCCTGCTCGAGAAGGCCACCGGCCGGGTCTGTCTGGTGTTGGGGGAACGGGGGAGCGGCAAGTCGGCACTACTGCTCGCGGCGCTGGCCAGCGGCCGATTCCTCACCTTCGGGACCGAGATCGTGCATTCCGGATTCGAGGAGGACCGGTTCGTCTTCTACCGCGGGTCGCTGCGCAACAACGTGCGGCTCGGCCACCTGCTTCACGATTTCCCCGCCCTTCTGGGACCGCTCGAGGTGGCTTTCCATGAGGTCTCCACCCCCTGGAGCACCAAGGTCCAGCTCGACTTCTCCGCCTTCGCCGTGCCGCAGGACGTGCTGGTGGATCCCGAGCTGACCATCGTCATCCCGAGGATCGAGGAGCGCCTGGAGTCCCCCCAGATCGAGCCCGTCCCAGATAGGGAATGGGACCGGATCAAACGCGGCCTGGTCGAGAACCTGGGGGACAAGATCGGATCGATGGCGCTCGCCTATGAGACCTTGCCCGTCGGCAGTCTCGACCGGCCGGAATGGCTGGCCGCCCGGATCGGTTTCGTCGATCGGCTCCTCTCGACCGCCCGGATCCACCGGGCGGTCAACCTCTTCGCCAGCCCCCTGAACTGCCTGGAAGGCCTGATGCCATGAACACCTTCGAGAATGTGGTGGCCCTCCCCCTGCCCGGCCGCAGCCTGAAACCCCGCCGGAGCGGACTGACCATGGTGATCGACAAGGGGCTGGGCCCGGCCCAGGCCGCCGACCTGGCCGAGATCGCCCACGCCTGGATCGACGTGGTTAAACTCGGTTTCGGCACCTCACGGCTCTGCCCGCAGGAGGTGGTCGCCCGCAAGATCGCGATCTACCGGCAGCACGACATCCGGGTCATGCCGGGGGGGACCCTGCTGGAGGTCGTACTGGCCCAGGGAGGTCTGGATGCCTTCCTGAAGGAAGCGCGGCAGGTCGGTTTCGACGCCATCGAGGTCTCCGACGGGACCATCCACATGGATGACGAGACCCGCTCCACCGTCATCGGCCAGGCGGCGGCCGCCGGTTTCATGGTCTTCTCCGAGGTGGGGTCGAAATTCGCCGACGCCGACCTCTCGGCCGAGGAGACGGTGCGTGAGATCCAGCGCGACCTCGAGCTGGGCGCCTTCCAGGTCATCATCGAAGCGCGGGAAGCGGGTCTGGGGGTCGGGATCTACGATGCTGCCGGCCACATCGTGGACAACAAGCTCCAGGCCATCGTGGCCGGGGCGGACCTGCAGAACGTACTGTTCGAAGCCCCTCAGAAGGCTCAGCAGGTGGTACTGATCCAGAAGTTCGGCGTGAACACCAGCCTCGGGAACATATCGCCGACCGACGTCCTGGCGTTGGAGGCCCTGCGGGCGGGACTACGGGCGGACACCCTGCGCGGCATCTACGACTGATCGGAGGGGGCGGTGTTCAAGAGAGAATTCCTGCCGGGCTGGGCTCTGATGCTCCTGTTCGGCCTGGTGTCGAACGCCCTCTCACGTCTGGTCGTGGTGGGAGGGAAGCACCCGGTCGAGGCGGTGGTCGTGGCCATCGTGCTCGGCATACTGGCCCGCAACCTGGGGCTGGTCCCGAAGGTCTGCCTGCCCGGGATCAAGGCCTTCGAGAAGGTGCTCATCCTGGGGATCGTGCTGATCGGCGCCTCGCTCGACTTCCGCACCATCGCCTCCCAAGGCCTGAACATCCTGCTGATCGTCCTGGTCACCATGACGGTCAGTTACTTCGTGATCTACTTCCTGGGCCGGCTCTTCCATCTTCCGCCCGGGCTGGCCGTGCTGCTCTCGGTCGGCACGACCATCTGTGGCGGCTCCGCGATCGCAGTCACCGCTCCACTGATCCGGGCACGGGAGGAGGAAACCAGCTACGCCATAGGCACCATCGCCCTCTGGGGCCTGATCGCGATCCTTTTCTATCCCAAGCTCGCCCAGCTGCTCGGGGTTTCCGACTTCACCTTCGGGGTCTTCGCCGGCACGGCGATCCATTCCACGCCCCAGGTGGTCGGCGCCGGCTTCATCTTCTCCGACCTCGCGGGCAGGACCGCTACCGCGGTCAAACTGGTGCGGAACTGCTTCATGGTACCGGTAGCCTTCATCATCGCGGTCTGGTACAGCGGACGCGCTCTGGCGGCCGGACAGTCGGCCGGTGACCGGATCGACATCGCCCGTGCCTTCCCCTGGTTCCTCTTCGGCTATTTCATCATGGCCGGGCTGAATACCTGGGGATTCTTCACCCCGCAGGGGGTGGCTTCCTTCAACGACGCCGGCCGCTTCCTCATCCTGCTGGGTCTGGCGGGGATCGGCTTGAACACCGTCTTCAGTTCCTTCCGGACCGTGGGGTTCAAACCACTGTTGGTCGGGCTGCTCGGCTCACTCGTGGTGGCCACCACCAGCATCGTGATGATCACATTGCTGCTCTAGGCAGCGCCCGGCCGCCCGGCCGTGGCGCTTCCCAACGCTACGGTGTCCGGCTACCATCGTCATGGATGCCCATCCGGTTCCCTTCCGACGGGGGGTAGGACCGTGAAGCTGGAGACCTACTGGGTGGTCGGATTCACCGACGGGCACGGCTCGTTCCACGTGGCGATCAACCGCCATCCGAAGATGAAGATCGGTTACCAGGTCCTCCCGGAGTTCGCCATCGTCCTGCACAAGGACGACATCCAGATGCTCCATGAACTCAAGACTTTCTTCGGGTGCGGAGTGGTCCGGCCCGTCCAGGGTGACCGGCTGGCCTTGCGGGTGCGCAGTCGCCGTCATCTCATGCGCCGGATCATCCCATTCTTCACGCAACACAGACTGAAGACCAGCAAGGGGATCGATTTCATCCGCTTCCGCAAGGTGCTCCATATGATGGAACGTAGTGAGCACCTCTCACCGACCGGGCTGGAGACCATCCGCCGGATCGTGGATGGGCCGAACCGGAGCGAGCGGTCGGAAGGATGAACCCGAGCGTGTCCCGAATCCTGCTGCCGGCCATGATCGTTCTCCTCGCGGGGATCGCCGGTTGTGTGCGCTCCGGCCGGAGTGATCGGGAACCCGCCCCCATCGACGTGCGGGTCATGGTCCTGAACTTCGACCCCCTCATGCCTTCTTTCGACGACTTGCCCCTCCACCAGGCCATGGCGTGGCCCGACCCCCACTCCCTGGCCGAGCAGTACCGGCAGGCGGTGCGTGAGGTCAGCTACGGCCAGATCCGTTACCAGATCGTGGAGTGGAGTGACCTCGACGCCTTCCCGGTCAAGATCGACGGGTATCAGCTCACTCCCGAGAGCTGGCTCACCTGCTGGGGAGCTCGCGAGACCTGCCACCAACCGGACGGTTCCGACTATCCCCTTCTGCTCTCCGAATACGGGGCCGTCGCCGGGATCGAGGAGGACCGGGTGGACGAGGTCTGGCTCTTCGGAGCTCCCTACATGGGCTTCTGGGAGTCGGCCATGGCCGGTCCCGGGGCGTTCTACATCAACGGCGGGGTCTACCCCGAGGTGCCGACGAGCCACGCTTTCGTCGTGATGGGCTTCAGCTACGAGCGGCATCTGGCCGAGATGCTCCACGACCTGGCCCATCGGACCGAATCGACCATGACCCGCATCTACGGCGGGTGGCAGGCCGACCAGCTTACGACCAACTGGGCGCGCTGGGCGGCCAACGCCCATCAGTCGGGGGGGGTGGCCGCGGTCGGATCCTGCCATTATCCTCCCAACGGGGAACAGGACTACGACTACGACAACCCCCGGGTGGTGCCGAGTTCGGCCGACGACTGGCTCGACTACCCCGACCTTGCCGGCGGGACGGCACCCGTCTCGTGTGAGACGTGGGGGGGGCCCGACTACCATCTCAACTACCTGCGCTGGTGGTTCCTCCACCTGCCGCACGCCGCCGGGACCAACCCGGATAAACGGCTCAACGACTGGTGGACCTACGTCTTCCGGTTCAACAAGTTCGATGAACAGGGAGCGCCCCTGCCCAGGCACTGATCCCACGATTCGACCGGGAGACCCGCATCCATGGACATCATCGCCCGAGAAGGTGTGCTGGCGATGGCCAGCCGGCTCAAGCGGCTCAGTGAGCGTATGTACAAGGACATGTCCCGGGTCTACACGGCGATCGATGCCGGCTTCGAGGCCCGCTGGTTCCCCGTCTTCTACGCCCTCGGCCAGCGTTCCCCCCGCTCGGTGGTGGAACTGGCCCGGGAGCTCGGGCTGACCCATCCCGCCGTGACCCAGATTGCCCAGCCGCTGATCCGAAAGGGGCTGGTGAAAGAGGCGAGCGACCCAAAGGATGCCCGCCGGCACCTGCTCAGCCTCACCTCCGAAGGCCGCCGGCTGCACGACCGGCTCCGGCCGGTCTGGGCCGCAGTCGCCCGCGGCGCCAGGGAGATGCTGCAGGAAGCGGGGGGCGATTTGCTCGGCACCCTGACCCGGGTGGAGTCCATCCTCGATGAGCGCTCCATGTATGAGCGTCTGCGGCCGGTACTGGGACTCCCCCGGGAGGAACCGT
Source organism: uncultured Gemmatimonadota bacterium (assembly GCA_964519015.1). Classification (GTDB taxonomy): domain Bacteria; phylum Blakebacterota; class Blakebacteria; order Blakebacterales; family CAYUVJ01; genus CAZFHZ01. Next base: position 6,051 of record CAZFHZ010000019.1, read on the forward strand.
TGCGGATCGTCTCCTACCGTCCCGCTTACAAGAAGCACTTCCGGCGGCTCAACGAGGAATGGCTCAAGGCCCACTTCACCGTCGAGCCGGGGGAACAAAGGGTGTTGAGCGATCCGAACGGCCGCATCGTACGACGGGGCGGGTTCCTCTTCTTCGCCCTGCTGGGCGAGGAGGTGGTCGGAACCTGTGCCCTGCGCCGGGAGCGGGGAGGGGTCTTCGAGGTGGCCCACATGGCGGTCACCTCGGCCTTCCAGGGGCAGGGTATCGGCCGGGCGTTGGCCGAGGCGGCCATCGAGCAGGCCCGGCGGCTGGGACTCGAGCGGCTCTACCTGCAGACCCATCCCGTCCTGAAGCGGGCGGGCCGTCTCTACCGCGACCTGGGCTTCCGCCGGGTCGCCCGGCACCCGGTCCCGACCGAGCGCTGTAGTGAGCGGGGGGGCTACGTGATGATGCTCCGGCTGGACCGGGAGTAGCTGCTGCCCGGAGGCGGATCCGGCAGGAGTATGAAGGGGACTAAACAAGAGAGCGAGCGGAGCAGTCCTTATTGATGGGAGGTGGCACTGCTTTCTGCATTGCCAGGATATGCTGATGCGACATCCATTCCAGATCCTGAAATTCCCAGTCCTAATAACAGCCTGCCTCCTGCTGCCGGCTCCGAGCGCTCTCTCCCAGACGGTGAATCCGAACCACACGTTCCGGATGTACGAACAGGACGGGATACCGGTCGCGGAGACGAGGAACGGGCCAAGGTATCTCGGCGAGATCTTCCGGTACGAGCGGGTGTTGCGGCTCAACGAGGACGAGAGCCGACCGGAGAGCCTTCTCGGAAGAATCGCCGTCCCCAGCCTGATGGGCGACGACGGCTCAATCTACATACTGGATCTGGCGCCCGTCCGGATCGCCCGCTTCGATCCGTCCGGGAACTATGCCAACGACATCGGCCGTGTGGGGCAGGGACCGGGTGAATATCAAGGCCCCAAACTCCTGGCGGTAGCTGGGGGCCGCGTGACTGTCTTCGATCCTCGCCTGGCGCGGACGTCCTGCTTTCGCCCCGACGGGAGCCTAATCGAGATCATCACAGCGCCAGTCCAAGGGAGATCGGGTCTCCTTGAGTTCCACCCGTTATCAAATGGAGGAGGTCTGCTGATTCACCTGATCTCCAACTATGCCCGGGAAGGATATCGGATCGAGTCTAAGGCCGTGACTATCTTCACCTCCAAGGGGGATACCCTGGCCACGCTCACTACCGGGTCCGTTACCGGGGATTACATCTACGGTGCCGGGTATTATGCCTGGCGGATGTTCGAGGGATCTCCTGAAGCCGTCTACCACCCCGATTGGGGCGTGTACCTTACCACGGGGCTGGAACCGACTATCAGCGTTCACGACCTCTCCGGACGGCTCGTACGGATCATTGACGTGGGCATTCCTCCGGAACGCGTGACGCGGTCCGAGCGGCGGAGTTTGGAGACCCGCTTGCGGGAATGGGTGGCCGCAGCCGAGAACGACCGGGAGAAAGAGGCCGCGAAGGGCCGACTCGAACATGTCGAACTCAACGATCCCAAGGCCTACTGGAACGACCTGATCGTGGACGAGTACGGCTACCTCTGGTGCGAGCGGCCGGACCAGACCTACCACAACATCGTGGGCGATGTCCCCAGCCGCGAACACCGCTTCTTCCGAGTCTTCAGTCCCGATGGAGAGTACCTGGGAGACACCCGGGTGCCCACCTGGGGCTCCCTCTCACGCGGTCATTTCATCGCCCTAGAGGATAACGAGGAAACCGGCGCGATCGAGGTCGTCCTATATCGCATCCGTCCGGCCGTTGAAGGGATGAAGTTCCCGGATTGACTCCCGTGTTCCCACACTAGGGAGCCGCTACCGGACCTGTACCACATAGAATCGTTCCAATCCAGCTTCATCTCGGAAACGGAACACTGCGCTCCCGTCGGCCAGGAACGTCACTGGAAGCGGACCCGCGCCGAACCTACCCAGGTACTCCCCCTGCCAGGTGAAGAGATCGATCCGATCGATGGCCGGATCGGAGGTTGCCGCCAGGATCCAGATGCGGTGGAGCGGATCGACTTTCAACCCGCTGATCGCCATGCGCTCTTTCGAAAAGGGCATTTGGGAGAGGGATTCCCGATCGATCTCCTGACCGGCCGGCAGTTGGAGCTGACCGAAGGGGCTCTTCTCGAATCCGGCCTCGACCCAACGGGCCTTCACCACGGAGGTGACTGCCAGGTCGATCGCAGGACCCTCCAGCATCCGGTGTATAGTGCCGTCGGCATCACGAAAATCCAGTCGATAGCCGAATCCGCCGACAGTGACGAGGACCTGGTCGACGAGCACCATGTAGAGCTGGGCTGCGAATACGGGCGGTGCGTTCACCGGGATCTTCATGCCACCTGTGGTCATCAGTACGAATCGTACGGCGCTGTCGGTCGGCATCGAAAACAAGGTATCCGGCGCCTGCCCGTCCGGAGCGTTGCGGACGAGATGATAAAAATGGGTCTCCGCGTCTGGAAGTGGAGAGGGGGCGACGAGACCATAGATCATACTCCGGCGATCCACCGCAAACTCGTACATGGGGAGACCTGAGTTCGTGATCGTCCGGGCGATCCGCCCGGCTGTGTCGAACACGGATATCCGGGCAAGCTGGGAGTCCAGCACCCATAGCGAACCGTCCTCGGTCCGGGCCATGGCTCCCGGCCTCCGGAATTCACCGGGGCCATCCCCCGGACGGCCGATGATCTGCCGGACCACCCCGTCGATCCCCAGACGTACGACCTCGCGATTGCGTCTATCGGCGATATAAAGGGCATCTTCCTCACCCAGAACGCTGCCGAGCGAACTGAACGGGTAGCGGGTTCGTTCGTCCCAGGGATCGATCACGGCCAGGGTATCCCCGGTCAGCGACCGGTTCGGCAGAGCCACATACCGTATGCGGACCGTACCGTCGGGGAGGATCTCTTCATGTCTGGCCGTATCGGACCGGTCGGTGGATCCGGAACACCCGGCGAGGACGGAAAGGAGCATAAGGGTGAATATCGAGCGTGGTGAGATTCGCTGGACGTTCACGAATGCCTCCCAACCGGACGTTGTGAACGTGTCCGATATGAGAGGGACGCAATGATCGGAAAAGCGTTTACGTCGATGCCCTCCCCGGCGGGGCCGGGGAGGGCATCTGGTCTGCGACTCTTCGCCAGAGCGGCCGTCAGCGGCGGCGCGTGCCCGTCTTCTTCCGGGTCGCCCGCTTCGAGGCGGCTTTCTTCTTCGCGGCGGTCTTCTTCACCGGCGCGCGGGCGGCCGTCTTCTTCCTGGCCGACACCTTTTTCTTCGCGGCCTTCTTCTTCGCCGGTTTCTTGGCAGAGGTCTTCATAGCAGCCGCCTTCTTCTTCGCCGGCTTCCCGGTCCGGGTCACGGCGGCACTTTTCTGCTTCTCCATCCAGCGGGTATAGCTCTGGATCGCCCGCCACTGACCGTCACCGTGCAGGCCCGCCTCCTCGAGCACCTTGTGGGCCTGGCCGCTGCCCGGGTAGTACCCCTGGCTGAAGGCGTGCCGGGTGCGCCGGCGCCCCTCGGGCGAGGTGATCCAGCGGTACATGGTCGGCAGGGTGAAGCCGGTGATGCCCATCGCCTCGGTGGCCAGCTCGTCGGGGAAGATCCGCTGCCGGCGGGCGGCCGGCAGCAGGTCGAAGAGCTCGGCGCTCGAGACGTAGAACATGTTCAGGTTCAGACCGGCCCGGTCGATCCGCGGCAACACCTCCTGCACGAAGGTGTTGGTCACCCCGCTCCCCTGCAGAACCAGGGTCCCGTGGTAGGGGCGGGCCTTCGGATCAGCGCGCCGCATGGCGTAGAGCCCGTCGACGGCCGCGGTGGCCGGCGGCAGGCCGGCCGAGGCGCGGTCCACGATGGTCTCGTTGGGTCGGGTCACGAAGGGAGCGACCACGGCCGGTCGCTTCTGCAGCGCGGCTACCAGCGTTGGGTAGAGCTCCTGCGGGTCCCATGGGGTGAGGGTGATCATCACCCCGGGGGGGAAGTTCTCCTGCAGGAGCTGGAGGGGCTGCGGATCGGCGTGGGTGGGCCCATCTTCCCCCGTCTTCAGCCCGGCGTGGGCACAGACCAGGATGAAGGTCCGGAACGGTTCCCCCAGGTGCGTCCGGCGGGCCATCTGCCCGATACCGTGCAGACGGGCGGCGATGTGCTCCAGGGCGGCGATGAAGGCCGCGTAGGAGGAGGCCGAACCGATATGGCTGCCGTAGGCGGCCACCCCGGTCATGAAGGCCCCCATGGCGTCCTCGCAGATGCCGCCGATCGAGAGCAGCCGCGCCTCGGGGTTGGAGACGGCGTTGTAGTACCCCTTGGGGAAGGACTTCCCCAGGTTGGAGATACTGGTGGAATCGAGCAGGTCGGCGGCCGCGCCGACGATCCCGCCGCCGCTCAGCTCGTTGAGGTGACCGAGGGCGTCCCCCAGCGCGCCGCGCAGGGTGACCGCCTTACCCGGGGCATACGTGCAGGAGGAGGGGATGGCCGCCGGCGTGACCGCATCCGTGTAGATGACGCCGAGGTTGGGTACGTTAGGCCGCGGTGTGCGTGCGAGCGCGTGCATGCGCTGCTCGGCCTGCACCAGCCGGTCGGCGAAGAAGGTGGTCAGGCTGCGTTCCTTCTCCAGGGTCTTTCGGACCGCCATGAGGGTGTCGAAGAAGGCCTGCTCGACCCCGACGGGGGACTTGTCGGCCACCTCGACATGGGGGAACTTCACCCCGAAACGCCGCTCCATCGGCTCCAGGGTCTTATAGAACTCGGGGCTCAGGTAGCCGTGGCCGGCTCCGTGCGACTTGCGCCCCTCGATACCGTAGCGCCAGCCCTTGATGGTGCGATAGACCACCGCGGTGGGCTGGTCGTTGCGCTTCTCCTTGGCGATGGCCTGGGCGGCCAGCACCTGGTGGAAGTCCTTGCCGTCCGGTACCCGGATCACGTTCCAGTCGTGCAGGTAGCAGAACTCGACCGGGTCCCACTGGACATAGTCCCCCGCCTGCTCCCCTTCGCGGCAGACCCGGTCGGAGTCGATCGAGGACTGGTTCCAGTCGAGGTGGAGCTTGAGGTTCCAGAGCTGGGCGGTGGCGGCGGCGGCCAGCGATTCGGAGACGCGGCCGGCCGTCATCCCTCCCTCCCCCTCGAGCACGTGCACCAGCGGAGCCTTGACCCTGAAGGTGTCCATGGCTCCGAAGCCGAGCCCGAAGCTGGAGGGGACGCCCACCCCCGAAGCACCGGTGGCCAGCTTGATGTGGGGGGTTATCGGGGTGGGGTGCCCGTCCAGGGCCTTAGCCCGGTACTTCTTGAAGAGCGGAGTCTCCTGGGTGGGATTGCGCCGGAAGCCGAGCAGGTCCTCCAGGCGGAGCTGGTGACGTTCCGCCGGCAGCAGGTCGGGGCGGGCGATCCTCACCATCTCGTTGCGCAGGGCCCACATCGCGTAGAGCCCCATCGCCTTGTGGCCGGCCGCGTAGGAGAGGCTGTCGGCCCCGAGGCATTCCGGCTCGCCGAAGCAGTAATCCATCGTCTCGAAGAGCAGGGCGGCCACGATACGGCCCGAGGAGATACTCCCCCCCGGGTGCCCGGAGTTGGGTACGAAGTTGAAGAGGATCCCGCACAGGGTTCGGTAGATCAGGTCGTAGTCCTCGAAGGCCTGGAGGGTTTCCTTCGGGACCGGGAAGGCGTCGAGCTGGGTGGCCAGGTCGAGATACTCCCCTCGCCGCGGGCCGAAGTCGAGTCTGCCGAAGGACGCTGTCGCCATGGGATGCACGCCTTGCTGGAGTCGTGACGCGTCCGGCAGCGGGCTGCCGGACGGCTTCCGCCGGGATGTCGAGGGCAATATACGGAATCGAGGGTGGTTTTCACCCCTTTCCGGGACGGCCGGAACGATCCAGTGGACCGACGGGATCGGTTGGGGGAAGGGGCTTCACCGGCCGGTGTGTATCCGCTACCTTGCATCGGAGCAGACGAGCCGGAGGATACGGCTGCGGGCGTCGATACCCTCGAGCGAATAGCCGTGGGAGCGGGCAGGGATGCAGCGGATCATAGGACTACGCAGGGAAGAGACCGACGCCGGCGAACAGCGGGCCCCGCTTGCGCCACAGCACGTGCGGCGGCTGTCGGACGATGGCCTGGTGGTCCATGTGCAGCCCTCCGCCCGGAGGATCTTCTCCGACGCCGACTACGCCGAAGCAGGCGCTCTGCTGACCCGCAACCTGCGGGAAGCCGACGTCATCCTGGGCGTCAAGGAAGTGCCGGTCGGCCGGATACTGCCGGATATCGCCTACTGTTTCTTCTCCCACACCATCAAGGGGCAGTCGTACAACATGCCGATGCTGCGGCGGATCCTGGAGCTCGGATCCACCCTCATCGACTACGAGCGGATCACCGACGACCAGGGACGCCGCCTGGTCTTCTTCGGCCGTTACGCGGGGGTGGCCGGGATGATCCGCTCCCTCTGGGCCTGGGGGAAGCGGATGGCCTGGGAGGGGATCGTGACCCCTTTCCGGGACGTCCGGCGCGCCTTCGAATATCCGAGTCTGGAAGCGGCGCTCGACGGCATCCGGGAGATCGGCCGGCGTATCCGGCAGGAGGGGCTCCCCGGCGAGGTGGTCCCCTTCATCTGTGGATTCGCCGGCTACGGTAACGTCTCCAGGGGGGCCCAGGAGGTCTTCGACCTGCTCCCGGTGCGCGAAGTCGCCCCGGAGGAACTGGAAGGACTGGTCGGGGGGGGCGAGAGTCGGACGGCCTCCACCCATGAGGTCTACAAGGTGATCTTCCGGGAGGAGCACATCGTCCGGCCGAAGGAAGCGGGCCGGCGCTTCGATCTGCAGGAGTATTATCACCACCCGGAAGGCTATGAGGGGACCTTCGACCGCTACTATCCGCTGCTGAGCCTGCTGGTGAACGCAACCTACTGGAGCCCCCGCTACCCGCGCCTGGTGACCCGTGAACTGCTCGCGGGACTCTACCGGAACAACCATGTGCCCCGTCCCCGGGTGATCGGTGACATCTCCTGCGACATCGGTGGCTCGATCGAATGCACGGTGCGAACCACTACCCTCGGCCAGCCGGTCTTCGTCTGGGACCCTCTGACCGGGGACTCCCATCGGGGTTGGGCGGGACGGGGACCGGTCGTGATGGCGGTGGACCGGCTCCCCAATGAGTTCGCCCGGGAGTCGGCCAGCGCCTTCGGGGAAGCCCTGATGCCGCTCCTGCCCACCCTGGCCCGGGCGGAGCTCGACCGTCCTTTCGACCGGCTCGAGCTGCCGTCGACCCTGCAGCGGGCCATGATCGTCCATCGGGGCACCCTCACCCCCGATTACCGCTATCTGGAACCTTTCGTGGAGGGGCGGATAAACCCCCACCAACCAGACTCCGAGTAAGGAGAGCGCGTGCGGATCGGACTCGTCAGGGAAGGGAAACAGCCTCCGGATGCCCGGGTGGCGTTCACCCCGCGCCAGTGCCGTGAGATCATGGACGCCCGGTCCGACCTGGAGATCGTGGTCCAGGCGAGTGACGTGCGTTGTTTCAACGACCTGGACTACCGGGCCCGCCAGGTGGAGGTCCGCTCCGAGGTCTCCGATTGCGACCTGCTCTTCGGCATCAAGGAGGTCCCCCTCGAGGAACTGGTCCCGGGGAAGACCTACTGGTTCTTCACCCACACCGCCAAACGGCAGTCCTACAACCGGGACCTGCTCCGCCGCATGCTGGATCTGCGCATCCGCGCCATCGACTACGAATACATCACCGATCCGGAAGGGAAGCGGCTGATCGCGTTCGGTCGCTTCGCCGGACTGGTGGGGGCCTACAACGTCCTGCTCGGCTGGGGCGAACGGACCGGAGCCTTCCACCTGATACCAGCTCATCATTGCGAGGACCTGGAGGAGCTCAAGGAGCAGCTGGCCGGACTCTACACCGGTGACGTGCGCATCGTGGTCACCGGCGGGGGGCGGGTGGCCGGCGGCGCCATGGAGGTGCTCGAGGAAGCGGGCGTCCGGGGAGTGGCCCCCGATGCCTTCCTCCGGGGGGAGGGTGAGGGCCCGGTCTACACCCGCCTGCGTTCGGGTGACTATCACCGTGCCCGGGACGGCGCTCCCTTCATCCCGGCCGACTTCTACGCTCATCCGGAGGGGTTCACGTCGACCTTCGAGCCCTATACCCGGTGCAGCGACATCCTCATCGCCGGTGCCTACTGGGACCCCAGGGCGCCCGTGCTCTTCACCCCGGAGCAAATGCGCGCGGACGAATTCCGCATCCGGCTCATCGCCGACGTCACCTGTGACATCGAGGGCTCCATCCCCTCCACGAAGCGTCCCGCCACGATCGCCGAGCCCTTCTACGACTATGTGCCGGCGACCGGAGCCCTGGCGGAGGCTTTCCGCGATCCCGGGAACGTGACGGTGATGGCCGTCGACCATCTGCCGAACGAACTCCCGCGGGACGCCAGCCGGGCCTTCGGTCGCCATCTCATCGAGCGGGTCTTCCCCCACCTCTTCGGGAATGACCCGGAGGGGATCATCGCCCGGGCCACCATATGCGAAGAGGGGGCCTTGACGCCCCCCTTCGCGTACCTGCAGGATTTCATCGATGGCACCGAGGAATGAGAAGTAGGATGCGATCGCCTGCTGCTGATGGAACGGTACACCGCCCGGCGCAGGGGGCGGATGTCATCGATCAGGGCATCCGGGGACTGAGGCGTCCCGCCCACCCCCCTCCGGGGGCCAGCCGGACCGTCAGCGTCTCCCCCGAGCGCACTACCCGTTCCCGCCGGCGGTAGTCCACCGCGTTCCGGTCGGCGTTGGGGCCGTCCTCGAAGGAGACCAGCTCCCAGCTCCCACCGCCCAGGAAACCCAGGTCGAAGGTCAGCTCACGCGGGTTCCAGTCGGTCATAGCTCCCAGGTACCAGTCGTCCCCGAAGCGGCGCGCCACCGCGACGTACTCCCCGACCCGGGCGGCCAGCACCCGGGTGTCCGCCCAGATCGTGGGCACATCGGAGAGGAAGGCGAGGCACTCCGGCTCGCGCAGATAGTTGGAGGGGGAATCGCAGAGCATCTGCAGGGGGCTGATGAAGACCACGTACATGGCCAGTTGATGGCAGCGCGTGCCCTGGCTCATCGGGCGGTCGAAGACCGGATGGAAGTCCTCCTTGCCGGCGTTGAGCATGGCCCCGGGGGTGTAGTCCATGGGACCGGCCAGCATCCGGGTGAAGGGTAGGGTGACGTTGTGGGGCGGATCGGGGTACTCGCTCCACTTGCTGTTCTCCAGCCCCCGTACCCCCTCCCGGGTCAATACGTTGGGCCAGGCCCGCCGCAGGCCGGCCGGCTTGTAGGCGCCGTGGAAGTCGACCAGCAGGTGGCGTTGGGCGGCCGCCTCGGCGACCTGCCAGTAGTAGTCCACCATCTTCTGGTCGTCCCGCTGCATGAAATCGACCTTGATGCCGGCCACTCCCAGGTCGTGGAAGTGGTCGAGGGCGGCCTCGAACTGGTCCTCCAGCGTCTTCCAGACCACCCAGAGGATGACCCCCACTCCCCGGGAACGGGCGTGCGCCAGCAGTCCCTCCAGGTCGATCTCCGGGTTGACGGCAAACAGGTCGCCCAGCCGGTACCAGCCCTCGTCCAGGATCACGTACTCGATCCCGTGGTCGGCCGCGAAGTCGATGTAGTAGCGGTAGGTCTCGCTGTTGATGCCGGCCCGGAAGTCCACCCCGTAGACGTTGTTGGCGTTCCACCAGTCCCAGGCCACCTTGCCGGGGCGGATCCACGAGGGATCGGCGATCCGCGAGGGCGGGGCGAGCCGGTAGACCAGGGTGCTGGTCAGCAGGTCGGCGTCGCTGCGGGCGACCACCACCAGGCGCCAGGGAAAGCTGCGGGTGCCGGCGGTGCGGGCGATCCACGCTTCCCGCTCGTTGACCCGGACCGTTCGGTCGCCCCGTTGCTCCTCCACCTTCGGGTAGGCGGGGTGGAGTCCCCGCAGGGCCGGGCCCCCCGTCCCTTCCAGATACATCCCCGGGTAGTCCTGCAGATCGCTCTCGGTGACCGCCACCAGGGTCCCCCCCCCGATCTCGGCCAGCACGGGCATCGAGGCCATCTTGCCCGGCGGCACTTCGCTCAGCAGCGGCCGCTCATAGAGCCGTTCGGAGTGGGTGAAGAAGCTCTCCTCGGTCGGGAAGAAGAGCCGGTGGTCGGCTCCGAAGGCCAGGGTGAAGGTCTCGGAGACGACCGTGAGCTCCCCTCCCAGCGCGGTCCGGAAACGGTAGGCCGCCCCCTCGTCATAGGCCCGCAGGTCCAGGTACCATCCCCCACGGAACTGCAGGGTCAGCTCCCGGTAACGGTCGCGGAGGCGGGCGAACTGCTCGGGCACGACCGGCACGATCGTCTCATCCCCCTCCCGCCGCTGGACGGCCTCCACACGGGCGCCGGCACCCAGCACCCGGCCGTCGGCCAGGGTCAGGGCGAGCGGGGAGGGGGTGACCACGACTGCCCCGTCCAGGGCGACCGACCAGGTGGTTGCCTCACTGACCGAGAGGGTGACCACCAGCCGGCCATCCGGGGAGCGGAGGGTGTAGTCGTCGGGGGCCGGGGCGGCTCCACCGGCGGTGAGCAGCACGACGGCCAGGGGCAGGCCGGTGAGCAGTCGGCGGAAGGTCGCCATGGAAGTCCTCCTCTTCAGGGGCGTCGGTCCGACCGGATTATACCAGGGCCGAGACGGGCCTTCCTTCTCCTCAACGCCCGGCGCTGACCCGGGCGGCTACCCCCGTCGGCGATGGAACCGGGGGAGCGGGCGGCCGCGCTGAAGGCCAGGACGCTCATCAGGGATAGGTGAATCCCCGGATTGCTGAATGCAGCCGAAAGACCGTGATAATCGGGGCGCCGGTAGCTTCATCTTCATACATGAATATCAGGTGACCGTGGTCGAGTTGTGCTCTTGATACCGATGCCGGGACACCCGGAAACGAGGTCACACCGAGGTACTCCCCTTCGGGGCTCAGAACCCGATGCCGGGTCCCGCTGGCGGTAAGACTCATCCTGTAGCCCGGGACGGATGCCCAGAAAAAACCATCTGTGCCGAGAACAACCGAGAACCAGAACGATTTGCTGGAGGGGAAAGACAGGTCATCCAGACGCTGCTGGTAGATCTCTCGTTGCCTGTCATCCTCGATCGATCCCAAATACTGTCGCATAGCATCCCGGACCTGCTCGCGATCGCCCTGTGTCACCGGCTCGGGTTGGTATTCGATCCTGATCTTCTTCTGAAGTGTCCCGTCAAGTCCGAACAGCTCGAGGACAGGCTCCTCCAGCAGCGAACGTCCCAATCCGACGCCGGGGAAGTAATGCATCATCGGCAGACCCTCATAATCCCTCGGAACCATGGACTGAGGAGCACGCAGGTCGGTAAGCAGTTCTCCGTCCGGTGAGAGGACCACTGCCCGGAAGGTGATGCTCTGACCTGTCTCCGTCATTCCCATTCCCTGCTGGATGAGTACGGATCCACTTCCGGGTGCCGGCCAGGCACTCATGGTGTTGTAGAAGACATTCTCGATCATGTTCACTCGGGGGTACTCGAACGATCTGATGAAGGTCCCGTCCTGCCGGAAGAGCAGGGTCCGCTGCAGCATACTGTCGACCACTACAACCATATCACCATCGAATCCCAGCAGCCTTGGACTGCGGAATTCTCCTGGACCGGCTCCTTCCCGGCCGAAACTGTGGCTGAACGAGCCGTCCGGTCCGAAGACGGCGATCCGGTTGTTCCCGCCGTCAGTGACGTAGACATAGCCCTCCTCATCCATGCGAGCGATCCGCGCGTCCGACAGGAGGGTCTCTTCCCGGGATTCATCTTGTTCGAGATGATACAGTTCCTCGTACTCGAACAGCTCACCGGTGTATTTCGGCCCCCCGGTCGTTTCAGCGATCATAACGCCGTCTTCTTCATGGAGACGGAAGACATGGGCGGGTGATTCTTCGCTGGAGCAGGATGAAATCAGGCAGGGCACTGCGAGTGCGTAAATGATCGTAAGGCAGGGCTTCTTCACGGTCGGAACCTCCCCGAGAATGCACCTTTGAGAATATAGACCAACACCGGGACGGGCCTTCCTTCTCCTCAATGCCCGGCGCTGACCCGGGCGGCCACCCCGTCGGCGATGGAACCGGGGGAGCGGGCGGCGCTGGTGTTGACCTGCACGGCCACGGCCACGCCCAGGTCGGGATACCAGCGGACCTCGGTCAGGTAGCCCGGGAAGTAGCCGCTGTGTCCCCAAGCCGGCCCCAGGCGGGTCATCCAGAGGATGACCCCCAGACCGTAGCGGGCCCCCCGGCCCAGGCCGGGGGCGCTCACCCCCTCGAGCGCCCGGGCCAGCGTCTGGGGGCCGTAGACCCTCCCGGTGAAGAGCTCCCGGGCCCAGCGGGCCAGGTCGTAACTCGAGGTGATGTAGCCGCCACCGGTCCATTCGAACTGGGGATTGAGGGCGAAACGCCCTTCCGTGATCATGGCGTCCCGCCCCCCGAAGGGGTTGTTCGCTCCCGCGTACCCCTGTACCAGACCGGGCAGCACCGGCCGGTCACTGGGGATGGTGTCGGCCAGCCCGAGCGGGTCGAGGAAGCGTGTGCGCACCTGCTCGTAGACGGTCCGTCCGGTCAGCCGCTCCATCAGGATGCCCAGCACGATGTAGTTGGTGTCCGCGTAGGTCCAGCCCTGGCCGGCCGGGAAGGAGGCCTTGGTGTCGAAGAGGTAGGCAAGCAGCTCCTCGGGGCGCCAGACCCGGTAAGGGTCGGCGGTCAGGTCGCGCAGAAAGCGGTCGTCGAACTCGTAGCGCACCAGGCCGCTGGTGTGGTTGAGCAGCATGCGCACAGTGATCGCCCCGGCATTGGGCAGGTGGGGGTACCAGGAGAGGTCCCCCAGGTGGCGGGCGACGGGGTCGTCCAGTCCGAACACCCCTTCGTCGATGAGCTGGAGGGCCAGGGCGGCGAAGAACAGCTTGCCGACGCTGCCGGTCATCATCCGGTCGCGGGGGCGCATGGGTGTACCCGCTTCCCGGTCGCTCAGACCGGAGGCCAGGGCCAGGGTGGTGCCGTCGGCCCGGGCGACGCCGACGGTCAGACCGGGGTAGGCCCCGGCCGCCTGGACCGAATCGAGGTAGGCCTGGAGCCTTCCGGCCAGGTCGCTCTGGGCCCGGACCGGGGCGGTGAACGCCACCGAGACGGCCAGGGCAAGGAGCAGGACTATGGCGGGACGGTTCGGGCGGGACCGTTGAAGCATGGCGGACTCCTTCAAGGCTGTTCTGCGGTATGGAAGAGCGCGTGTACCTCGGGTCGGAAGAGGTAGACGACGGAAAGCGCTCCGCCCAGGGCCATCCAAACGGTCAGCAGGCGCAGCCCGAGGGGTAGCCTCATCCCGGTGGGTGCGCCGCTCTCTGTCGATTCCCCGGTCACCGTCACCGGCTCCTCCCGTTCCGGAGATCGTTCCCTCTTCCCGCCGCGGAAGAGAGTAGCGGTTCCGGCTGCGGCGGCCCAACCGGGAATGGAGCGGGCGGCGGATCTCTCCGGAGTCCACCCGATCGGGCGGACGGATCCGCTCCAGAGGCTTGACGCCGGGCAGGGGGGTGGGACAATGAGTCCGAGTGGCCGATCTGCTTCGTCCGGCTAATCGATCGATGGGCGGTCTCCGGTGAAGGGACAGGTAAAGGAGTGACCATGCGCACACGCGGATTTCCACGGTGGTATCTGGCGGTTGGATGGGCGGCGATCGTGCTCGCGCTGGCGACGGCCGGCACACCCGCCGCGTCGGACGAGGCATACATAAGCCGCGATGTGATGATCCCAATGCGTGACGGCGTCCGGCTGCACGCGAAGATCTTCACGCCGGCGAACCGGCCGGAGCCGCTGCCGATCATCATGCGGCGCACGCCGTACGGTGTGGAGAACTCGGGCCGCAGCCTCACAACCACCTACCGGGCCCTGGCGGACGAGGGCTACATCTTCGTATTTGAGGATATCCGCGGCAAATACGGGTCGGAAGGCGAGTTCGTGATGCAGCGGCCGGCGCGTACGCCCGGCGACACCGAGGCACTGGACGAGGGTACCGACACCTTCGACACGATCGAGTGGCTGCTCGCGAACGTGCCGAACCACAACGGCCGCGTCGGTATGCTGGGTGTCTCCTACGACGGTTGGACGACGATCATGGGCGCGCTCGAGCCGCACCCGGCGCTCAAGGCGATCTCGCCACAGGCCTCTCCCGCCGATATGTGGCTGGGGGACGACTTTCACCACAACGGTGCGTTCCGTCTCAGCTACGGCTTCGAGTACGCGGTGAGGATGGAGAGCGACAAGGAGCAGAAGCCGTTCGCCTTCGACCGCTACGACACCTACGACTGGTATCTCTCCCTCGGCCCGCTGTCGAATGTGAACGAGCAGCACCTGCACGGGTCGATCCCGACGTGGAACGACTATGTGGCCCACCCCGACTACGACGAGTTTTGGCAGCGGCAGACCCTCATCCCGCACATCCTGAACATCAAGGTGCCGACGCTCAACGTCGCCGGCTGGTGGGACCAGGAGGACTTCTACGGCCCGATGCGCATCTACGAAGAACTCGAGCGGTACGACACGGACCACCTCAACTACCTGGTCGTCGGCCCGTGGAACCACGGCGGGTGGAACCGGCCCGGCGACGCGCTGGGCGCGATCCCGTTCGGGAGCGCCACCGGCGAGTATTTCCGCGACCAGGTGCAGGCGCCCTGGTTCGCGTTCTTCCTCAAGGACAAGGGCGTGCTCGCTCTCCCCGAGGCCCTGACGTTCGAGGCCGGGTCGAACCAGTGGCGGCGCTGGGATGCCTGGCCGCCGGCGAGCGCTACCGAGGGATGCGACCTGTACTTCCACGCCAACGAACGGCTGTCGATGGAACCGCCGGTCGCGGGCATGCCGGCAGAGGAGTTCGACGAGTACGTCTCCGACCCGGAGCACCCCGTGCCGTACCGGCACCGGCCGATCCAGGCGACCTACTTCAGCGGTGGCTCGAAGTGGTCCACGTGGCTCGTCGAGGACCAGCGCTTCGTGGATGACCGGTCCGACGTGCTGAGCTGGGAGAGCGATGTGCTCGAGGGGGACCTGACGATAGCGGGCGAAGTGGTGGCGCACCTCTTCACATCCACGACCGGCAGCGACGCCGATTGGATCGTGAAACTCATCGACGTCTACCCGGAGGAGATGCCCGACGACTGGGATCTGGCGGGCTTCCAGTTGATGGTGTCGAACGAGGTGTTCCGCGGCCGCTATCGGACCGGCTTCGAGAGACCTGTGCCCCTCCGGCCGGACGCGGTGCTCGAGTACGCGTTCAGCCTGCACACGCAGAACTACACGTTCCGCAAGGGACACCGCGTGATGGTACAGGTACAGAGCACGTGGTTCCCGATCATCGACCGTAATCCGCAGACCTTCGTACCGAATATCTTCGAGGCGAAGGCCGGGGACTTCCGCGCCGCCACCCACCGCATCTTCCGGTCGGCGCGTTATCCTTCGCGCGTCACGGTTCCGGTGGTCAGGGAGGAAAAGTAGGCATCGACGACCCGGCGGGCCTTCCCGATCCTATTCCCCCCGGAACGTCCCCTTCCTCTTCTCCAGGAAGGCGGCCACGCCCTCCTTCTTGTCCTCGGTCGTGCAGAGGAGGGCGTGCAGGTACGATTCGAGGGCGAAGCCCGCGGCGGAGTCTCCCTCCTGGCTCCGCAGCACGGCTTCCTTGGCCAGACTCACGGCCAGGGGCGGCCGCGAGGCGATCCTGGCGGCCAGCTCCCTGACCCGATCCATCAGCTCCCCGTGGGGGACGACCCGGTTGACCAGTCCGATCCGGTAGGCCTCCGCAGCGTCGATGAAATCGCCGGTGAGGATCATCTCCATGGCCCGCCCGAGTCCGATCAGGCGGGGCAGCCGTTGCGTCCCGCCATCTCCCGGAATGATCCCGAGCTTGATCTCGGGAGCCCCGAATTGGGCCTGCTCGGAGCAGATCCGGATGGTGCAGGCCAGGGCGAGTTCCAGCCCCCCGCCCAGGGCATAACCGTTTATCGCCGCGATGACGGGAACGGGCAGGTTCTCGATCCGGGCGAAAAGCTCCTGCCGCTCCCGTGTGACCCGGCGTCCCGACCAGGCGTTCCGGTCGACGATCTCTCCGATATCCGCTCCGGCCACGAAGGCCTTCTCTCCCTCTCCCGTGACGATCAGCACGCGCAGTCCTTCGTCGCGCTCGATCTCGTCCAGCAGCTGGCGCAGCTCGGAGGTCAATTCGTTGGAGATGGCATTCATCTTGTCGGGACGGTTGATCGTCAGGAGCCCGATGCCATCCTTCTGCTCATATCGGAGTGTCTGGTACATACTCCCGCTCCTCAAGTGTGCCTGGCTATTCGAAGGCCTTGATCCCGAGCTCGAAGGCGCCGATGATCAGTTGCTGGATCTGGGAAGTCCCCTCATAGAGGGTGTTGATCCGGGCGTCCCGGTAGAAGCGTTCCACGTCATACTCGCCGGAAAAGCCGTAGCCGCCGTGAATCTGGACCGCCTTGTAGGCCACCCGGTTGACCATCTCGCTGCAATAGTACTTGGCGATCGAGGTCTCCCGGGTGTTGGGCCGGTCCTTGTTCTTGAGGTGACCGGCGCGATAGACCAGCAGGCGTCCCGCTTCGCACTCGACGACCATGTCCGCGATCATCTGCTGGACGAGCTGAAAGCTGGCGATCGGCTTGCCGAACTGGATCCTCTCCCGGGCGTACTTCTTGCAGATGTCGATGCAGCCCTGGGCCGATCCCACACAGCCGGCGGCCACCGTGAAGCGGCCGAAATCGAGGGTGCCCAGCGCGAGTTTGAATCCCCTGTTCACCTCCCCCAGTACGTTACCTTTCGGAACCCGGCAGTTCTCCAGGATGATCTCACCCGTGTTGGAGGCCCGAAGCCCGAGCTTGTCGTGGATGTCCTTGGTCGAGAACCCTTCGAAATTCCGCTCGACCAGAAAGGCGGTTATTCCCCGGGCTCCCGCCTCAGGATCTGTCTTCGCGTACACGATGGCCAGATCGGCGATCCCGGCGTTGGTGATCCAGGTCTTCTGCCCGTTGAGAATGTAATAATCCCCGTCATCGACGGCCGTCGTGCGCATGCTGGCGGGATCGCTGCCCGCATCTGGTTCGGTCAGCCCGTAACAGCCCATCCACTCGCCGCGGGCCAGTCTGGGCAGGTACTTCTTTTTCTGCTCCTCGTTGGCGAACTTGAGTATGGGAAGGGCAACCAGGGACACCTGCACGGAGTAGGTGCCCCGCAGGGATGAATCAACCCGGCCGATCTCCTCGGCCACGATGGCATGGCTGATATAGTCGAAACCCGCCCCGCCGTACTCCTCGGGAATGGGTGTCCCGATGAAGCCCAGCTCGGCCAGCCGGTTGAAGAGATGGCGCGGGAACTCGCCCTTTTTATCGTTCTCGCTGGCCACCGGCGCGATCTCCTCGTCGGCAAACTTGCGGATGGTCTCCTGGAGCATCCTCTGTTCTTCGCTCAGATCGAAGTCCACAACATTCTCCTTCTGTCGCGCAGGGGTTGCCGTCGATCCGTGGATACCTAGTACGTGTAGAATCCCTCTCCCGACTTCTTGCCCAGTTTACCCTTATCGATCATCGTTCGGATGATCCCGGGAGGCCGGTAGCGCTCGTCCTTCAGCTTGGCGTGGAGGGTCTCCATCTTGGCCAGGTGGATATCCAGACCGATCATGTCCAGCAGGGCCAGCGGTCCCATGGGCAGGCCCGCCCCTAGCTTCATCGCTTCATCGATGTCGGCGGCGGGAGCAATGCCGTCGGCGTAGACCGCCGCCGCCTCGTTCAACAGGCCGGCCAGCACCCGGCTGACGATCCCGGCCGGGGCTTCCTTGGCGGTGACGATGGGGGTCTTGCCCAGGTCCTCGGCGAATTTCCTGGTCGTGGCGATGGTATCCTCGGAGGTCTCCTCGCCCCGGATGATCTCGACCAGCTTCATGATGACGGCGGGATTGAAGAAATGCATGCCGATGACCTTGTCGGGGCGCGAGGTGGCCTGAGCGATCTCGCTCACCGAGAGGGCCGTCGTGTTGCTGGCCAGGATGGCCTCGGCCGGGCAGATGGAATCCAGCCGGCCGAACAGCACCTGCTTGATCTGGATGTCCTCGTAAACGGCTTCCACGACGAAATCGCTCTCGCCGGCCGACTCCAGGTCGGTCGACCAGGTCAGGTGCGCGAGGACCGAATCCATCTCGGCCTGGGTGATCTTCCCCTGTTCGACCCGCTTGGCCAGACCGGTCTCGATCTTCTTCCGGGCCCCGTCGACCAGCACATCGGACAGGTCGGTCACGGTGACGTCGTATCCCCGCTGGGCACAGAGCTGTCCGACTCCGGCGCCCATGGTTCCGGCGCCCACGACGAAAGGCTTCTTCACCTCCATGTCCGTTCCTCCCTCTCTGGCTTTTCCCTACGATCGGCCGGTCAGTCCAGGTTCTCGATCACGATCGCTACGCCCTGTCCTCCTCCAATGCACAGGGCCACGAGCCCCAGTCTCTTCCCTTTGTCCTTCAGCGCATAGATCAGGGTGGTCAGGATCTTGGCCCCGGTCGCCCCCACCGGGTGGCCGAGGGCGATCGCTCCGCCGTGAACGTTGACTCGGGAGCGGTCCCATTCGAGTTCCCGTTCAACGGCCAGGATCTGGGCGGCGAAGGCTTCGTTGAGCTCGATGATGTCGATCTCCTCCAGTCTGAGTCCGGCCTTGGTCAGGGCCGTGCCCACCGCCGGTACCGGGCCGATCCCCATGACAGCGGGATCGACACCGACGCTGGCGTAGGAGAGGATCCGGGCCAGCGGCTTGACGCCGAGTTCAGAGGCCTTCTCCTCCTTCATGATCAGGACGGCGGCGGCTGCGTCGCAGAGCGCGCAGGCGTTACCGGCGGTGACCGTTCCCCCCTCTTTGAAGATCGCCGGCAATCTCGCCAGCTTCTCGACCGAAGTCCCCTCCCGGGGGATCTCCTCCCCCTCGAAGGTTTCGGTCTGTCCCTTCTTGAGCGGGATCTCGACGGGCAGGATCTCCGCCTTGAATTTCCCCGCCTGCATCGCGCCGACGGCCTTGTTGTGGCTCTCAACGGCGTACAGGTCCTGTTCTTCGCGGCTGAAGCCGTAGCGCTCGACCAGCGTTTCGGCGGTTACTCCCATCAGGTGTCCGGCCAGGGGACACATGAAGCCGTCCTTGTGCAGGACATCGACCAGCTTGCCGTCACCCATCCGGTTACCCCACCTGGCTCCATCGGCGAGGTAGGGAACCTGAGTGGAGTTCTCCGCACCGCCGACCAGGACCACGTCCGCATCTCCGGCCTTGATGATCTGAGCGGCCAGCGAGACGGCCCGCAGGGACGAGCCGCAGCGTTTGTTCACCGTGAAGGCGGGGACCTGGTGAGGCAGACCCGCTTTGACGGTGGCCAGCCGCCCGATGTTCGGACCGAGTCCGGCCTGCCAGCCGGTGCCGAAGATCACTTCATCCACCTGGTCGGGCTGGATGCCCCCTCTCCGAACGGCCTCCTGGAGGACCAGTGTGCCCAGCTCCACTGCGGAGACGCTCTTAAACGAGCCTCCGAAGCTGCCTCCGGCGGTCCGGACGGCACTGGCGATGATGACGTTGCTCATGGACGACCTCCCGATTCGCGCTGCGGTTGGTCCAGCCCTTCCCCCGAACGGCCTGATCCGGCTGAGGACATCCTACCCGAAAAGATCGTCCATGTGGAGTAAATCGGCCACCGGTCAGAAGTGCCTGGCGCGGTCGGCCGGGCCCTGGACCAGGGCGCCGTTTAAGGTGAATAATAGGACAACCGACATCGGATATACCCATGCCCAGGACACTCACCGGGGGGTAGTCCCTTCGCCCGGTGATGGTCTTGAGACCAGCGGAGGACCGGGGCGATGACCGCCAGACTCCAAACCGACGACCTGCCGATCTGGTTCGCTCAGCTTTGCCAGATCAAGTCACCGCGGCTGGCCGACTTGGCGGCGAGCACCGGTGTTCGCCTGAAGGTCGGTGCCCTCCCCCGAAAAGGAGGTGTCTACGCCTTCTGGTGGACGGGGGGTGCCAAACAGGGGCTCAACCGCACCTGGCAGCTGACCGAGCCCCGGGTGAGGGGGAAGCCGAAGCGGATACCCGTGGACCTCGATCCGCGGATCCTGCCGATCGACAATGACCGAGTCACCCCGCTCTACGTGGGACAGACCGCGGGAAGCCTGCTGAAGAGGGTGGGATTGCACCTGATGCTGGGATTCGAGCGCCGGGTCCACCGCCCGCCGACCCAGACAGGGCTCATGCGGCCCCACACCAGTTACTGCCAGCTTCGGCACGGTCTCGAGATGCTCTTCCCGGGTATCCAGGAAACGCGCAGTCTGCTGCTGGAGAACGTCGGGATCTCCTATGTGGTACTGGACGGGGAGGATAACGCGGTGAATCGCTTCTTCCTGGAGGTCCTGGCCATCGGGCAGCTCCATCCCCCCTTCAATATCGAGGTCACCCGGTGAGACGAAGGCTCCGGTATACGGATGACCCGGTCCGATCGATCCCCGGCCAGGGAAGGAACGCAATGACCGCACCCCGTCTCCTCCCGATCCTGGCGGTCCTGACCGCCGGTCTCACCCTGTCCCGCCCCGCCTTTGGGCAGGCCGATCCCGCTGCTCTGGTCCGCGAGTTCCAGGAACTGGTGACCCGGCCGGTCGCACCGGCCGATCAGGCCGCGCGGAACACCGCCGTGGCCGGCTTCACCACCTTCCGGGCGACCGACCTGGCGGGGCGTCCGATCGCCCCCGAGGACTACCGGGGGAGGGTGCTGTTGATCGACTTCTGGGCCACCTGGTGCGGTCCCTGCCTGGAGGAGATGCCCAACGTGGTGCGGGCCTATGAGACCTGGCACGGACAGGGTTCCGAGATCATCGGGGTGAGCCTGGATCGGGCCGGGGCCGAGGAGCAGATCCGTACCGTCATGCGGGAGCAGGGGATGACCTGGCGGCAGGTCTACGATGGCCGGTTCTGGCAAGCCGAGGTAGCCGTGCTCAACAACATCCACAGCATCCCGGCCACTTTCCTGCTCGACCGCTCGGGGAAGGTCCGCTACGCCAACCTGCGGGGGGCCGAACTGGAGCGCCGGGTGCGCGAGCTCATAGCCGAGCCTCCGCCCGAGAAATAGTAACTCGGGGGTGCACTTTTTCCTGCTGCTTGGATCATCGGAGGAAGCAAGATGACCGGCCTTCATATCCGCGGTACAGCGCCTCTCGCCCTCTTCGTCTTCCTGGTCGTTTGCGGCGCCGCGTATCCCCAGGCAGGATTGCGCCAACACCGGTTCGAGGTCCGCCAGGAGAACGGTGTTCCGACGGCCATCTCCCGCGGGGCCCCGAAGTTCCAGGGTGAGCTCTTCCGCTACGAGCACCTCCTGACCCTCAAGCAGGATCCGGCCGTGCTGGAATCCCTCATCGCCCGCGCGAAGGGATTCGCGATGACGCAGGACGGCCGGTTCGTGGTTGTGGACAACAAGTTCACGCAAAGCGGACCGGTTTCCGGACGGCTCGTGCTCTACGACGATCGGGGTATCTATGTGCGGACGATCGGGGGCCTTGGACAGGGTCCCGGTGAGTTCCAGCTCATGCAACTCGTATCGGTGGTCGGGGACACCATCGAGATTCATGACCCACAGCTGCACCGGCTCACCCGATACCGCACGAGCGGGGAACGGGTGGATGTTACATCCCTGCCGGCAACGGCGCCCCTCGTGATGGGCCCATTCCGGACCCTGGACAATGGAAACCGGGTTGCCCTCAATGTGAACAACGTAAACATCAAGCAAGTATCGGCGGGATACCTGCTCCTGGACCCCGAGGGGACGGTGCTCGTCCGTTCAGAAACCCCGGTCTTGACGAGTGCGGTCGACGTGGACATGGGTGGCGGTCGTCACCTGCCCTATCAGTATCCGTATCCGCCCATTCCCACGGCCAGGTTCCTGCCCGATGACGGGATCGCCCTGAGTCCGGGTAATGACCCGATGATCGATATCTACGGCGCGGATGGTGCGCTGCAGAAGCGGATCCGGGTAGAGGACCTGCCGCTTCGGCTGGGAACAGAGGACATTGCGCGGTTCGAGAAGGTGTGGGAGGAGCGCATCCGGAACGCCCCGGAACCGGCTCAG
Source organism: uncultured Gemmatimonadota bacterium (assembly GCA_964519015.1). GTDB lineage: Bacteria > Blakebacterota > Blakebacteria > Blakebacterales > CAYUVJ01 > CAZFHZ01. The sequence goes on from CAZFHZ010000019.1 coordinate 28,287, forward strand.
CCATCGATGCGCAAACAGCGCGACACGCTCCGCGACGCCCTGCCGGCGGAACGTCCACCCTGGACGTACGTCGGCCTGGACGATGCGGGTTACTGGTGGCTGCGCATCCAGGAAGAGGTTGATCCGTGGATCATCGGCGACCAAGCCCACAGCTATAGACTCCTCAGCCCGGAAGGGGAGTACCTCGGGATCACGCAGGCGCCGCCGACCCATGTGGGAGACCTCATGCTCAGGAACCAGTTTCCCGTCTCGGTGACGAAGGGGTGTTTCCTCACCATGGAGACGGATTCGGAGACCGGCGAGACGCTGTTGAACGTCTATCGCCTCGTGCCGGCCGCTGAGGGATTCAGATATCCGTGAGACGGACCTCCACAATCTCCTGTCATGGAGGTTAAGGTCGATGACCTGTTCTCCAAGGCCTCTTGTAGTCCTCCTCGTATTGATACTCGCGGGCTGCAGCAGGTCGGGTGACCGCGGGGAGGGCGGCAGGGAAGTCCCACTCACCGACGTAGTAACCCTCGAACTGACCTTCGGTGCCGGGGATATCGATGAAGCGTACATACTCGTGCGGCCGAATCCAGTCCAAGGAGTGGGTATCGATATCGAGGGCAACATCATGGTGGTGGACGAAGACTATGTTAAGGTCTTCGACAGCAACGGCGTCCCGAAGAGGCTGGTGGGCGGCACGGGCGAAGGACCGGGGAAACTCTCCCGTCCCGAGAGACTCTGGACCAGCCCCAATGGCTATTATGCGGTCTTAGGCAGGGGATCCCTTACGAACTTCTTCCGTCCCGATCATTCCTATCTCGATCGGGTTGATTATTACTCCACTCGTCCCTTCCTTGATGTCATGGCGGCGAACCAACTGCTGCCGTTAGCACCGGAAGCCGTTTACTGCCTGGGAGAGACGGAGAGGGTCTATTCGATCGATTCGCAGGACCGGGATCGGCAGAATCGCTCCCGCAAGGAGATTTATCTATTCTACCAGGACTCCGATTCACTCCGAGTCCTGGCCTACTATCCCCAATCGAATAACATCGCCGGCCCTATGGGGAGATCATTAACGACACCGGCATTGGGGTGCTTACTGGTCGCACCACTGCCCGGGGAACGCATCGTTTACATCCACACCTATCACGACAGCCGAACGACCGCTGAAGGTTCTTTTTACAGGCTGACCTTTCTGGATCTGGATTCCATGGAAAGGACTCATCTCGACCACCGTTACACACCGGTTGAGATCGAGCCGTGGGAACCGTTGTCATATCCGGAGGATTATCGGCAGAGGAATCCGGAACAGTGGCGTCTCACCCAGCAGATGAACGAGATCGTCGAGAACTTCCTCGCGGAACGGAAGTACTATTCACCCCTTATCCACCTCTGCACCGATGATCGGTTTGTATTCGCCTTCACGACCACTCGGAACGACAGCAACCAGGTGAAGGTGGATGTCTTCGATACCGACCGCCGCTCCTTCCTGTGCTCGGCGTGGTTTCCCAGGGCCAATCTCCACATCTGGAATGGGTACGCCTATGGGGTGAATAACTACTTCGGAAAGGATGAGTATCCGCAGATAGAGAAGTACCGAATCGACCCGCGAGTCTACGGCCGCAGATGATGGCCGGAGGGTGATGGTGCAAATGCGAAGACCAGGTAACGATTCCCGCCCTGTCCGGCGGCGTGAACCGGAGGATTCCATACCGTTCTTTCTGCTGATCCTGCTGTTCCTGCTTTCCGGCTGTTCGGCCGGGGAGGGGGGGCACCGGGTGCTCCGGTTCGAACGGGACGGGATCCCGGTGGTGCGCACCGAGGGAGCCCCGAAGTACGAGGGGCCGCTCTTCGGGCCTACGCAGGATCTCGTCCTGGGGGTGGACGAGGGGGATCCCGAGTGGCAGCAGTTCGGATCCGTCTTCGACCTTCTGGTAGCTCCGGACGGCCGGATGGTGCTGAGCGACTCTCGCCGCACCGAGCTCTTCATCGTGAGTCCGGAGGGAGAACTGCTCCACCGGTTCGGCAGGGAGGGATCGGGCCCCGGGGAGTTCCGGAACCTGTGGCTCATGCACTGGTACGAGCCCGGGGAGGAGTTCTGGGTGGAGGATCAGGACCTCTTCCGGATCACCCGGTTCGATCTGGAAGGTCTCTTCCTGGGCACCGTCAACTACACCCATATCCGTATGCGGAACACCTTCCTCAACCGGCTCCGCAAGGACCACTGGCTGGGCTGGACCGGAGAGCGGGAAGGCAACCGGAACATAACGGTCTATGAGTTCCTGGATGCCGACCTGCAGGTTGTCCGGCCCTTCCTGACCCTCCCCGCCTCTCCCAGCTACCCGATCTCGGCGAACGCCTATATCCCCATTCCGTTCACGAGGGGGGAGGGGATCAGAGTGGGGCCGAACGGAGAGATCGTGGACTGGGAGCCCAATCAGGGATGGATCTGTCGCTACGATCCGGACGGGACGCTGCTCTACCAGATCGAGCGGGAGTGGGAGTTTCCCCCCGTCACGGCCGCGGAGGAAGATTCACTGAGGCGGAGGTACCGGGAATCACGCACCGAGTCCTACCGTCGGATCGCCGACGAGATCCCCATCCCGGACCGCAAGCCGGCGTTCTGGGGCGTGCTGGTGGATGACACCGGCCGGATCTGGGTCGAACGGTATGCGAGCGGTCGGTACGCCCTCCAGGCGGATGAGCGGGTTGTCTATGACGTCTTCGACCGGGAAGGAGTGTGGATCGGGATCCAGTCCTTCGATTTCCGTCCCACCCTCATCATGTATGGTCACGCCTACCACAGCGGGACGTCTGAGGCCGGGGGACCCCGCCTCTACCGGCATCGTCTCGTCCCGCGATATCCGGTCCCGGGGAGCGATTCCAGGGTAACTCCATGAACGGTTTCGCCAGCCGTGGGATTCTGTAGCATGCGGACATCCATCCGATCTCGGTGCGCTTCGATTACCCCGTTCATCTTTCTGCTCATTCTCTCGGCCTGCGGTGGTCCGAATAAAGGCGCACCGGGCCACACCTTCACCGTCACGATCCAGGACGGAGTGCCTACCGCGATCAACTCTTCCATACCGAGATACGAGGCCGAGCTCTTCCACTACGAGGAGATCTCCGGCGTCCGGGAAGGAGATTCCGAGGAGTCCCTGCTGAGCGGCCCGGGACTCCCGATCCTGGGGGAGGATGGGACCTTCTATCTCACCGACCGGGGGGGGAGCGAGGCCCGGGTCGTGGTCTTCGATGCTTCCGGAGACTACGTCCGGCAGATGGGCAGGAGAGGGGAAGGGCCCGGTGAGTTCCGCTCTCCCGAACTGCAGCAGGTGTCGGACGGGATCGTGCTGGTACTGGACAGGAGTAGCGCTCGATTGACCCGGTTCCGGACCGACGGACGTCTGCTGGACGTCATGCCGCTTCCGGCGGTTCCCTCACGCCTCCTGTGGCGGCAGGTCCTGCCTGCGCCTGACGGGCAATGGATCCTGATCGGCGACGAGCGGCTGGTGATGACGCCCGGTAGCGAGGACCTCTTCGCCCGGGTGAGCGCCGTGGTGTACTCGTCCTCCTGGGACTCCCTGGCGTCGGTCGACAGCAACCGCATCCTTGGGCCCAAGAGGATCTCCGTCGAGAGTGGGCGGAATGTCATGGTGGGAGCGGGGAGGCGGCCGTTCAGTCCCGTGCCGACCATCGTCTACTCACCGGCAGTGGGGCTCGTCGTCACCGATGGGGGAGAGCCGGTGGTGGAGATCTTCGGACTCGACGGCTCGCTTTACCGGCGTATCCGCATCGACCTCCCCGCCCGACGGGTCACGTCCGCGGATCGCGAGCGGATCGAGGGTCCGATACGGGAAGGGATGCGGGATGCGGACGAATGGAGCCGGGCGATGGCCGGGAGGATCCTGGAGACGATCAGCTATCCGGAGAACATGGCTTTCTGGGGGGAATCCCGTTCCGGTTGGCTGAGGGTGGACGGGGGCGGATTCCTCTGGATCCGTGTGAATCGGGATCTGGAGCCCGATGATCTGCCCGAGGACTTGGTCCGGTATATGGTCGTCAGCCCGGAGGGTGAATTCCTGGGTTACACGACTCTCCCGCCGCACCGGCGGGGGATGGCGGCCGTCTACCACGGCCGGCTGGTGACCATGCGTCCGGACGAAGAGACGGGTACGATCCACATCCGATCCTACCGGATCATACCGGCGGTGCCGGGAGTGGAGTATCCATGAGGAACATCGTCGGCCGCCGCCCCGGGGCTTTCTGGATAGTAGGTGTGTTCGGCCTGCTCCTGCTTGCTCCGGCTCGAGTGGGAGCTCAGGTCGCCCGGGTAGAGGTCGGCCCGCGCCCGGCGGTCTCCGACAGTGCGCCCGAATTCACCCTCGATACCGTGGACGGTCTTCCCTTCCGGCTCTTCGAAGGGGCCGCCGGCCGCCCGGTCGTGCTGCAGTTCGCCGCTCCCACCTGAGTCCCCTCGGCGCGGGGCCGGTCGGGCCCCGAAAGAGGTGTGATGCGCACCTTTCGAGGGCGGGTCCTCTTCGTGATGGTCTTTCCCAGTGACGAGACCCCGACCCCCGATCCGCTCACTCCGGTGGTCCTCGAACCGCCGGACGAGGGGGTCGACGAGGTCTTCCTCATAGACAGGGTCCTCTCTCCGGTCCGCAACCTCTACCAGGCCCTCCCCAGCACGGTGCTGATCATCGATGCCGACGGATTCGTCCGCTACCGGCGGACCACTCCCCGGCCCCCCGATTGGTCCCGTCTGCTCACCGAGATCCTCCCCGACTGAGCCTCAACCGCCGTCCCCATCCCGTCGTTACAGAGGACAGGTGGTGAGCAGTCGGTACCTCAAACCGGAAGTGGTCCGATGGAACGGGATGGATGGGAGAGGGGGAGACAGGGAGCGATGAGAGGCCTGCTGGCGACGGGGGTCCTGCTGGCGCTCTCGGCCACGTTGACCGTACTGGCTTCGGGCTGTTCCTCGCGCACCGGTGGGGAAGAGCCCCGTATTGAGACCCTGGCGGACGGCTCCGAGCAGGTGGGCTACGCCCGGCTGCCGGTCCGCCCATTGGCACTGGACACCCTGGCCGTCTGGGACCTGTGGGGGGATGACCAGGATTACCTGTTCCATGACATCATGGGAGCGGCCGGCACGGCGGACGGCTTCCTGCTGGTGGACCGGGGGAACCGCGAGGTGGTCCGGGTGGACTTCGCCGGACGGGTCCGTTCCCATTTCGGCCGCCAGGGGCAGGGCCCGGGGGAGTTCCAGTTCCCCCACGCGGTGCAGGTCGCGGACGACCGGATCTGGGTCTCTGACCTGATGAACGGCCGTTTCTCGATCTTCGATGCCGGCGGGATCTACCAGCGCGACCTGCGCTGGGCCGAGCTGGGCTGGCACGGTTCGAGCTACCGGCCGCTCCCCGATGGCCGTCTCCTGCTGGGCGCCGAGACCTTTGTCGGGTTCGACGACTTCGACCGGATCGTCCCCACCCAGTACGTGCTCCTGCGCGACCCGGCCCTACCCCGGGCCGATACCCTGGCCGCCATGCCCGGAATGCGCCAGCATCAGATCACGGTGACCGCCGAATCGGGGCAGCAGATGGTCTTCGTGGATTCGCCGCAGTTCGCGCCCCGGCTGCACTGGGCCGTCACTTCCGGCGGCCGGCTCTTCACCGTGAGCAGCGACGACTACCGGATCGAGGAGCGCGACCTGAGCGGCCGCCTGGTCCGCACCATCCTGGCGCCCGCTCCCGACCTGACCGTCACCCAGCGGGACCGCGACTGGTTCTTTACCGAGGAGTTCCGCTTCGGATTCGGCAGCGGGGAGATGTTCAAGGCCACCCAGGCCTCACTGGAAGCATACCCGTTCGCCGGGCGGCGCCAGGCGATCACGGGTCTGGCCGTCGACCCGCTCGGGCGGCTCTGGGTGCGGGCCAGCACCGAAGATCCCGGACGCCCCCGGATGGACCTCTTCACTCTCGAGGGGACCTATCTCGGCAGCCTGGGAACGGTCCCGCTACCGCTTGCTTTCGCCGCCGACGGCTCCGCCCTGCTCATGGAGACCGACCGGGAGGGGACCGAGACCTACCAGGTGGTGCGGCCTCTCCTGCCCTGACGGGGGTGTCCCCGCATCCATCCGATCATTTTCTGATACCTCGATGTAACTTCCCCTACCTTTAGACCGTCTATAAGAGCATCACCCCCTGACCGGGAGGACACCTTGGCCCGCCGACGCTCCGACCTGCTGCTCGGGACACTGGAGATGATGGTCCTGAAGACCCTGGCGGCCGAGTCCACCCATGGCTGGGGACTCTCACTCCGGATCGAGCAGATCACGAACGGTGTCTTCCAGATCAACCAGGGTTCGCTCTACCCCGCGCTCCAGCGCATGCTCCGCAAGGGCTGGGTCCGTTCGGAGTGGCGCTCCTCGGAGCACAACCGCCGGGCGCGCTACTACCTCATCACCGCCTCCGGACGACACCGGCTGGAGCAGGAGATGACCGAGTGGGAGAAGGTCACCGGCGCGGTCAACCAGGTGCTGACATTCGATGCCCCGGAGGTCCGCTGACATGTCCCTCTGGCACGGTCTGGGCGAGCGGTTGCGCGGCCTGCTGCGAAGCGGGCGGGCCGACCAGGAGATGGAGGAGGAGTTCCGCTTCCATCTCGAAGCCTCCCTCCAGCGCAACATCGAACGGGGCCTGGACCCCGAGGAGGCCCGGCGGCAGGCCCTGCGCGACTTCGGCGGGATCGAACGGCGCAAGGAGCAGACCCGCCGCGAACGCGGCTTCCGCTGGCTGACCGACCTGGGGCGGGACGTCCAGTACGCCCTCCGCTACTTCCGGGCCAACCCCGGCTTCGCGGCCGTGGTGGTAACGGTCATGAGCCTGGGGATCGGGGCCAACTCGGCCATCTACAGTCTTGTCGATTCGGTCCTCTTCCGGGCCCTTCCGGTACGGGATCCGGAGCAGGTAGTGCGCATCTACACCCTCGAGCCCGACCGGGGCATCCCCCGCTGGAACGCCTACGTCGACTACCTGGCGATGCGTGAGCGGACCGACCTGTTCGCCGAGATCGCCGCGGTGGGAGACCTCATCCCCTTCACCGAGATGAACGAGCAGGGGGCCGAGACCGTGCTGGCCGAGGTGCACGGAGCCGCCTTCCTCTCCATCATCGGTCTCGAGCCCTTCCTGGGACGGGGCTTCCGGCCGGAGGAGGATCAGGAGGGCTCTGAGCCGGTGACCATGGTCTCCTACCTGGCCTGGCAGCGCCGCTTCGGTTCCGATCCCGACCTGGTCGGCCGTACCGTCCGGCTCAACGGCTACCCGGTCACGGTGGTCGGGATCGGTCCGAAGGAACTCACCAGCTCCTTCCTGGGGATGGTCACCGATTACTGGGTCCCCTGGGGGACCGGGATGCTGATCGATCCGGGGGGCGTGGGCACGACCGGCCGGGGGGAGGACCAGTGCCCGGTCTTCGCCCGCCTGCAGCCCGGGGTGGGGGTGGAACAGGTCCAGGGGGCGCTCGACGCTCTGGCCGCCGGACTGGCCGAGCAGTACCCGGAGACCGACAGCCGGCTGGCCTTCAAGGTCTGGTCGGAGACCGACGTCCGGGTCGATCCCATGGTCGATATGATGACCACCCCGGTCGCGGCCTTCCTGCTGGTCGTGGTCACCCTGGTCCTGCTGGTGGCCTGTTCCAACCTGGCCGGATTGCTGATGATGCGCGGTTCGGTCCGCCAGCGGGAGATCGCCATCCGCCTCGCCCTGGGGGCCGGACGCGGGCGGTTGCTGCGCCAGCTGCTGACCGAGAGCGCCCTGCTGGGCTTGATGGGTGGTCTGGTGGGGCTGGGAATCGCCGGTTGGCTCGCCCGGATGATCGTAACCTTCAAGCCGCCTCTCCCGGTGCCGATCGCCGTCGATCTGCGGTTCGACACCTCCGTGCTCCTCTACACCCTCACGGTATCCGTCCTGACCGGACTCGCCTTCGGGTTGATGCCGGCCCTGCGGGCCTCCCGACCCGGAGTGGTCGAGGGCTTGAAGGGTCCGGGCCGGTATGACGGGGGTGGTCGGCGCAGGGTCGGGACGCCCAACGGCCTGGTCGTCTTCCAGGTCGCCGTCTCGGTCATCCTGCTCGTGGTGGCCACCCTCTTCCTGCGCAGCCTCTCCTACGGCAGCGTCGCCGATCCCGGATTCCGCAAGGAAGGGCTGGCCTTTGCCCTGACCGATGCCCGGCAGGGGGGGTACCGCTCCGAGGAGTCGGGGCGGTCCTTCTACGGCCGGCTGGTCGAAGAGGTCTCCGCACTGCCCGGCATCGAACGAGTGGCCCTCGCCAGCCACGCACCATTGAGCATCTTCGGGATCTCAGCGGGACGCCTGCGTCTGCCCGAGCAGGAAGTGGAGAAGGTCGAGGAGATGCGCCGCTGTCGATATGCCGTGGTCTCCCCGGAGTACTTCGAGACCCTCGGTGTCCCCTTGACGGCCGGTCGCGCCTTTTCCGACGAGCAGGACGCTCCGAACGCCGCCCGGACGGCCATCGTCAACGAGTTCCTGGCCCGGCAGCTCTTCGAGACCCCGATGGCGGTCGGACGCTCCTTCGTGATGGGGATCGGAGAGGAGGCCCAGGGCTTCGAGGTGGTGGGCGTGGTACCGGACCTGAAGGAGCTGTTCATCATCGAGCGGGATGTCCCCTTCTTCTACCTCCCCTCCTCCCAGTGGTACCGGGCGTCGATGGTGGTCCTGGCCCGTTCTTCAGGGCCGGCGGTCCCGGTGCGCGAGGCGCTGCGTCGGACCCTGACCGACCTGGACCGGAACGTGCCGGTCTACGAAGCCCGGACAATGGACGATCAGATGGATTTCCAGCTCTACTTCCCGCGCTTCCTGGGAATCCTGCTCACCACCCTGGGAACGCTCACCCTGCTGCTGGCCAGCATCGGTCTCTACGGGATCGTCTCCTTCTCGGTGGCCCGGCGCACCAGGGAGATCGGGATCCGGATGGCCCTGGGAGCAGACCACCGGCAGGTCGTCCGCATGATTATGAGGCAGGGCAACCGGTTGGCGGTTATCGGAGTGGTGGTGGGTCTGGTCGTGGTGGCTCCGCTGGCGCTCCGGTTCCTCCCCCGGCTCCTCTTCGGGATCCACCCGCTCGACGTGGTCACCTTCCTCCTGGTCTCCCTGCTCATGCTGGGGGTGACCACCCTGGCCAACTGGCTGCCGGCGCGCCGGACCGCCCTGCTCGATCCGGTCCGGACCCTGCGCAACGAGTGAGGCGGGGCGGCCCGAAACGCTCAGTAGTAGAAGCCGCCCCCCATCCGCGGGTTGACCGCGTTGTTGTAGATCGAGCCGAAGCGGTAACTGAATCCGACCATGCCGAAGTAATCGTAATCCGTCTGCAGCGCCCGGCGGCGCAGCAGGACCTCCTCGGACGTCAGTCCGGCTTTGCTGATGTAGAGCTGATCGCGGATACGTGAGGACCCCCCGTTCAGATTCAGGGAGAACCCCTTGAAGAGACGGATGTCAATGGAGGAGTACACTCCCAGGGAGTAAAGCCCGAGATCGTGCAGGTACTGAGCGCCGTTCAACGAGATATTGAGGTTCCCCCAGGTCTCCTTGAGATCGAGTGAGACGGTCAGCACGTGCTGCCAGACCATCTCCTTCATCTTGTCGAAGATGGTCTCCTCCTCGTACTCGACCCATTGCGGACCGATCCGGTAGAGGCAGGTCAGTTCCCGCCGGGTGGACTCGGAGTAGGGGAAGACGTCGTATTCGAGTGCGGGCCCGAGCTGCAGCGACCGGATCTGGTTGCTGTAGGTGGACCGGGAGAGACCTCCCGAGAACCCGGTCGACCAGTGGGCGCCCAGGCCCCAGACCGCATTGGCCGAGGCGCTGAAACTGCGGGTTGTGTTGATGTACTCCACCACATCTGGGATCTCGAAGGTGCTCCGGGAATAGGAACTCGAGACGCCCAGCCGGTATTTGGAGTCCTCGGTGGTGCGGTTGGCCGAGAGCGACCCGCTGTAGTTACCGCTGCTGGAACGGCTCTCACCGCTGAAGAAGCCGTGGACGCTTGTGGAGAAGACCCAGCAGTCCCACGGATCCTCAGCCGGGCCTACCGGCCCCCCGGGGCGCTCGGGAGTGTAGGAGATGCGGATCTGGCCGGCGATCGGAGTCGCGGCCACGTAGGGCATCAAGCCCATCTTGAGGACTTGGGTGATGCCTTCCCGCGACTCCGCCTCGGTCTCGGTGGGTCCCTCCAGGTAGCGCAGGGTGTCACGGCGTCCGGCGAAGGCTTTCAGCCCGATGAAGAAGAGGGTGTGTTCCCGTCCCCCCGATCCGGTGGACTGCGAGGCGCCCAGGATCTGGACGTGGGCATCCTGGCGGTCGCGCACCCAGTTCACGAAGGCGATCTCCCGGCGCAGGTAGTCGAAATCGACCCAGAACCCGGAAAGGTCGAGGAAGACGTTCACGCCCTCGACCGGCGGCGGACCGGGCCCGCCCGGTTGGGCGAGCGAGGGGGCGGGCAGGAGGGTGAAGGAGAGGAGGGTCAGAACACGCAGGACGACCCGGGAGAGGGTGGCGGTAGGCATCGCCGTCTCCGATTCCGGTCGGCGCCATCATCGCCGACGAGTTATGGGACCTCCCCTCTCCATCAATAGAACGACCTGACCGCGGCCGGAGTTTATTCAACTTAACGTCAGCCCGCCGCTCCGGCCCGGAAGGAGAACGCCGCCCCGTCCGGGGGCGGCGTCGCGTCGGGAGGAGAGCGGCCGGCAGCCCGATCCCCCCATAGAGCGCCTCGATGTAGTGCTTACAATCGGTCCCGTCAAGCCCCGAGGCGGGGATCAGCGGGGAGGTGGGAGGGGGCCCCGGGGTGGGGCCCCGCGACTCAGCGGAGGAGTTCGGCCATCCGGGCGGCCACGGCCTCCCGACGCTGCTGCCATTCCAGACTGGAGAAGATCTGCGGGGCCGCCTCGATCAGACGCGGGAGCAGGTAGAAGATATCGGTCTGCGTCCAGGCCCGACCGTCCCGGGTCTGGAACTCCCGCTGGTTGATACCCCGGGCGACCTCGGAGAGGGAGCGGTCCTCCACGATCATCTCCAGTATCAGGGTCATCACTTCCTTCTCCCCCGGATGCTCCTCGAGGTGGCGGCAATCGGCAGCGATCCGGAGGCCGAAGGGTATCTCCAGCTTCAGCTCCCCGGCGTCCACCGATGCGCCGCCGGTCGAGCGTTCCCACTCCACAGACACCAGCCGCCATCCCTCGACAGCACGCTGGCGGACCTGATCCAGTGACGGTGGCGAGCTCGTCGGTTCGCGCAGGCGTTCTTTCCCGGTCATCACGGATTCCCCTTGGACGTGTCCGATTTCCGATCACGGGCCCCCATCTCTTCGAAATACGGCCCGGCGGCGGAAAGGGATTCGGGAATTCGCGGTCGGCAGAGGAGCGGGGGTCCGTCCGGGAAAGCGAAAGTACCGGTCAGATGTAACCCGCGTGTCACCTGTCCGACACACGGGACAGCTACCCTGCCGGCCGTCATCCAGAGGATCCCAGAATCCAGGCGGGCATACCGCCCGACTCCTTATCCCACGGAGGACCATTGTGAAGAAGATCGCAGCCCTGGCCCTGGCCGGCCTGGTCGTAGCGGCCCTCGCTTCGGCCTCCCAGGCTCAGATGCAATCCGGCAAGATCGTCATCGACGGTTCGACGACGGTCGGTCCGATCGCCAAGGCGTTCGCCGAGGAGTTCATGCGCGCCAACCCGGGGGTGAACATCACCGTCAGCGAGTCGGGTAGCGGCAACGGCGTCAAGAGCCTGGTCAACGGCACCTGTGACATCGCCGACATGAGCCGCTTCATGAAGGACACCGAGTTCAAGGCGGCCGCCGACGCCGGCCGGATGCCGGTGGCCCACGTGGTGGCCCTCGACGGGCTCCCGGTGATCGTCCACCCCAGCAACCCGGTCAAGGGTCTGACCATCGCGCAGATCCGTGACATCTACACCGGCAAGATCACCAACTGGAACCAGGTCGGTGGTCCCAACCGCCCGATCGTGATCATCAGCCGGGACACCAACAGCGGCACCTACGAGACCTTCGAAACCCTGGTCATGAAGGGTGCGGCGATGGCCGGCAGCGTCGAGTACGTCGGCAGCAACGGCGCCGTACGGCAGCGGGTCCAGTCGACCCCGAACGCCATCGGCTATGCCGGACTCGGTTTCGTCGACCGCACCGTCAAGGCCCTCGAGGTCAACGGGATCGCTCCCACCGCCGAGACGGTCATCGCCGGTGACTATCCCATCTCGCGGCCGCTCTACATGTTCACCAACGGCTACCCGGAGCTGGGCTCGCCGGTCTACAAGTTCGTCACCTTCCATCTGAGCAAGCGCGGCCAGGAGATCATCCAGGGGATCGGCTTTGTTCCGATCACCAAGTACTGAGCCGAGGGGAGGCAGAATCCCTCCATGCCCCAGACCGTCGATCACTCGAGCCTGGTGCTGAGCCGGAGAGCCTACCGCCTCAAGCGGTACGGCTCTCTGGCCGGTCAGGGGCTCCTGCTGCTGGTGACCTCGAGTTCGGTCTTCGCCGTCCTCTTCATCTTCTATTTCATCGCCCGGGACGCGATACCCTTCTTCCAGGTGGAGGGTTTCCGCGAGTTCCTCACCAGCACCGCCTGGTACCCGGCGGCCAACCCACCCTCCTTCGGCGCGGCCGCCATCTTCTACGGCTCCGCCATGGTCGCCCTCGGAGCCGTCGTGGTAGCGGTTCCCCTGGGCATCTCGGCCGCCGTCTGCCTGAGCGATGTGCTCCCCTTCTCGATCCGCCAGGCGGTCAAACCGGTGATCGAGGTGCTGGCGGCCATCCCGTCGGTGGCCTTCGGCTTCTTCGCCCTGGTCGTTCTCGCCCCGCTGCTGCAGCAACAGGGGGGCCGGGCGCTGGCCATCGGAGCCTGGCTGGTGCTGGGCGCTCCGGCTGCGCTGCTGGCCTATATCAGTGGGGACCTGATCGCCGCCCGGAGCCCGGCCCGGAGCCGACCGATGGTGCTGGGAGTGTCCATCTTCGCCATCGGCACCCTCTTCTTCCTGGTCCTGCAGCAGGTGACCGGCTGGATCGGAGGGATCGTGGTCCAGAGCGGGACCAACGCCCTCAACGTCTCCGTCATCCTGGGGATCATGGCGGTCCCCACCGTGGTGAGCGTCTCCGAGGATTCCCTCCAGGCGGTCGGACGCGACCTGCGTGAGGGGAGTTATGCCCTGGGTGCCACCCGGGCCGAGACGATGCTGAAGGTGGTGATACCGGCCGCGGCCAGCGGGATCGTGGCGGCGGTCATCCTGGGCGTCATGCG
>CAZFHZ010000020.1:0-17765 GCA_964519015.1 uncultured Gemmatimonadota bacterium
CTTCATCTCCTACTACGATTACTACCAGCCCGAAGCCTACGTACCCGGCAAGGACCTCTATATCGAGAAGACCACCAGTATCAACGACCTGATCGACCGGTTGCGGTTGCGCACCACCAGCGCGTTACTGGAGCGCCGGGACGTGGTCGTGGTCGCCTCGGTATCCTGCATCTACGGGCTCGGGCGGCCCGAGGACATCCACCGCAACATGGTCGGCCTCGAAGTGGGGCAGACGCTTGACCGCCAGCGGCTGTTGCGCGGGCTGGTGGATAGCCAGTACCTGCGCAACGACATCAGTTTCGGACGCGGCACCTTCCGGGTCCGGGGGGATGTGGTCGAGATCCACCTCGCGTATGACGAAGTGGCGGTGCGGGTGGAGTTCTGGGGAGACCAGGTGGAACGCCTCGCCATCGTGGACCTGATCACCGGGGAGGTCGTGGAGGAGCGATCGCGGGTGGTGGTCTACCCGGCCTCACACTTCGTGACCGACCGGGAGGAACTGGAGCGTATCCTGGCCCGGATCGAGCAGGATATGGAGGAGGAGGTGGGGGACTTCCAGGAGGCCGGCCGGCTGGTAGAGGCCCAGCGCCTGAAATCACGGGTCAGCTACGACCTGGAGATGCTGCACGAGGTCGGCTGGTGCACCGGGATCGAGAACTACAGCCGCTACTTCGACGGGCGCCGGCCGGGGGACCGCCCCAGCACCCTGATCGACTACTTCCCGAAGGACCTGCTGACCATCCTCGACGAATCGCATGTCACCGTCCCCCAGATCGGCGCCATGTACGGAGGGGACCGCTCCCGCAAGGAGACCCTGGTAGCGTACGGATTCCGGTTGAAAGCGGCGCTCGATAACCGTCCCCTGCGCTGGGAGGAGTTCGAGGCCCTCCAGAACCAGATCGTCCACGTCTCGGCTACCCCCGGTCCCTTCGAATTGGAACGGTGCGGCGGGGTGGTGGTGGAGCAGGTGGTCCGCCCCTCCGGGCTGCTCGACCCGGCCGTGGAGGTCAGACCGGTTACCGGGCAGATCGACGACCTGCTGGAGGAGATCCGCGGGCGGGTGGAGCAGCAGGAGCGCGTCCTGGTCACCACCCTGACCAAGAAGATGGCCGAGGACCTGACCGATTATCTGGTCGGGGTGGGTGTACGGGCCCGCTACCTCCACTCGGAGATCGACGCCCTCGACCGGGTCGACCTGCTGCGGGGCCTGCGCATGGGGGATTTCGACGTGCTGGTGGGGATCAACCTGTTGCGCGAAGGACTCGACATGCCCGAGGTCAGCCTGGTGGCCATCCTCGACGCCGACCAGGAGGGTTTCCTGCGCAGTGCTACCAGCCTCATCCAGACCATGGGCCGGACGGCGCGCAACGCCCACGGCCTGGTGGTGATGTACGCGGACGAGGTCACCGGCTCGATGCGGGAGGCCCTGGAGGAGACGACCCGGCGCCGCGCCATCCAGCAGGCGTTCAACGAGACCCACGGGATCGTGCCGAGGACCCTGGTGAAGACCCGGGAGCAGGTCCTGGCGAGCACCTCATTGGCCGACTTGCTCGATGCCCGGCGGGCGGCCTCCGCCCAGGCGGCCGAGGCGGGATGGCGGGCACTCCTAGATGAGTTCAGGGGCCTGGAGGGGGAGAGCTGGGAAGCCGCCGTCGAAGGGCGTATGCTGGGCTACGCGGCCGCGCTGGAGTTTGAGCAGGCGGCGTTGCTGCGGGATGAGCTGGTGCGTTACCGGAGCGGCTCCGCCCCTCCCGCCGGGAGGGCGGGGAGCCCGGAGGAGGGAGCGGGATGAAGAGTCTCGACCGGGTGGTCAAGACCGCCCTGGAGGAGGACCTTGGGAGCGGGGACATCACCAGTCGCCTGACCCTTGGCCCGCGCGGTGACAGCGAGGGGATCATCCTGGCCCGCCAGGAAGGGGTGATGGCGGGCCTTCCAGTGGTCGAACACGTCTTCCTGCTCCTCGACCCGAAAGTCGTCGTGACCGGTATGGTCGCCGAAGGGTCCGCCTTCCGCTCCGGCCAGATCGTGGCCGAGCTGGCCGGACCGACTGCGGCCATCCTGGCCGGGGAGCGGGTGGCGCTCAACCTGCTGCAGCGTCTGTGCGGGGTGGCCACTCTGACCGCCCGATTCGTGAAGGCGGTCGCCGATACCGGCACCACCGTGCTCGACACCCGCAAGACCACACCGGGGCTGCGGGAACTGGAGAAGTACGCGGTCCGTATGGGTGGAGGGGTGAACCACCGGATGGGGCTCTGGGACGGCATCCTGATCAAGGAGAATCACATCCATGCCGCCGGCGGGGTGACCGAAGCGGTGGCCCGTGTCCGCAGCGGTCTGCGTCAGGACGGCTCGCGTTATCTGATCGTGGTCGAGGCGGCGGACGAGCACCAGGTCCGGGAGGCCCTCGACGTCGGCGTGGATCGCATCCTGCTCGACAACATGGAGACCGAACGGATCCGCCGGATGGTGGAGCTGGTCCGGTCCCGGACCGGCCCCCCGGTCCAGCTGGAGGCCTCGGGGGGGATCAACCTGAAGAACGTCCGGGCGATCGCCGAGACCGGGGTGGACTTCGTCAGCATCGGGGCGCTGACCCACTCTGTGCCGGCCGTGGACATCAGTCTGCTGCTGAAGTAGCGTGGGTTCATGACGCCCGCCCAGCCCCCTCCCGAACACACGGATGTCTGGGTCGACCGGCTGACGCATCTGCTGGGGAGCGCCCGCCGGATCCCCCCGACCGCGCCGCTCGAGGGGAACGTCGCGCCGGCGGAGCGAACCGCCGACGGCGGACTCCGGTTGCGCCCGGGGGCCGCCCCCTGGTGGGGCTACCTGCGACCGGTGGCCGACCTGCTGCTTTATCCGGAACTGGGCTCCACCAACGACCATCTGCGGGTGCTGGCCGATGCGGGGGCCCCCGCCGGGACGCTGGTCCTGGCCGACCGCCAGACGGCCGGGCGGGGTCGTCACGGCCGGAGCTGGTATTCGCCGCCGGGGGGCGTCTACCTCTCCCTGCTGCTGCGGCCCGACCGCGAGCCGGCGGGAGCGGGATGGATCACCCTGGCCGCCGCCCTGGCGGTGGTCCGGGCGGCCGGGCGCTTCGGGGTGAGCACCGGGATCAAGTGGCCGAACGATGTGTGGTGGGGGGGCCGGAAGCTCGCCGGGGTGCTGGCCGAGGCCGTCCTGACGGAGGGGCGGGTGGGCCGGGTCGTACTGGGGATCGGGATCAACCTGAGCTGGGGGAGCGATCCTCCTCCCGCAGACCTGGCCGGCCGGGCCGGAACGCTCGAGGAAGCCGCCGGCCGGCCGGTGGACCGCGACCGGCTGACGGCCGAGTTGCTGCGGGAGCTGCTGACCCTGCTGGGGGAACTGGCGGAGACGACCTCCCGGGCCGGGGGAGGGCCACCCCCCTTCGCGGGGGAGGTGGAAGCCCGGCTGCTCTTCCGGGGAGAGCGGGTCCGGATCGTGGTGGGAGAGCAGGAACGGACGGGGATATGTTCGGGACTCACACCGGAAGGCCACCTGCGGCTGGATGGGGGAGGGGTCGTGGCCGCCGGTGAACTCGTGACCGGTCTGGGAGGAGGTGCCTGATGCTGCTGGCCCTGGACATCGGCAACACCCACACGGTGCTGGGAGTCTACGACGGCACCGAACTGGTCGTTCATCGCCGGACCGCGACCGTGTCCTTCGCCACCGAGGACGACCTGTGGATCCACCTGCGGGCCCTGCTCGAGACCGAACCGGCCGGCCTGGACACCATCGAGGCGGTCATCCTGGCCTCGGTGGTCCCGGTCCTCACGGAGACCTGGATGGACATGTGCCGCCGCCATCTGGGGCTGGAGCCCCTCCTGGTCTCGGCCGGGATCGATCTGGGCATCGAGGTCGGAGTCTCCCCTCCGACGGCCGCCGGAGCGGACCGGCTGGCCAACGCGGTGGCCGCCCGGCACCGCTACGGGGTGCCGGCGGTGGTCGTCGACCTGGGAACGGCGACCACCTTCGACGTGGTCGATTCAGCCGGGACCTATATCGGCGGTGTGATCGCCCCGGGGGTCAAGACCGCCTCGGAGGAGCTCTTCCGGCGGGCGGCTCGACTGGCCAAGGTGGACATCCTCCCCCCGGAACGGGTCATCGGCTCCACGACCGAAGGGAGCCTGCGTTCCGGTCTCTATCTGGGGACCCTGGCCATGATCGACGGCTTGCTGGCCCGGATCACCGAGGAGTTGGGTACCACCCCCCGGATCATCTTCACCGGGGGGCTCTCGGCTCCTTTCCAGGAGGCCTTCGAGGAGCGGGGGGAGGTCGATCCCTGGCTGACCCTGGAAGGTCTGCGCCTGATCCACGAACGGGTCCGGGGCCTTTCCCGTCCGATCCGCTGACCCGCCTCTTGCGCTTCGCTCGCCAGCTTGTATATTCCTACCCTGTCTATTAGCACTCACCCCTGGTGAGTGCTAATAACCTTCCGGGCACGCCCCGGACAGCGGATCTTCCAACAAGCGGGCCGGAAGAACCGGCCCTGGACTGTAGAACCGTCCGATCACGATCGGACAAGGAGGAGCCAGCATGGCCGTCAAGGTGAAGCCGCTCTCCGACCGGGTGGTGGTCAAGCCCCTCGAGGAAGCCGAACAGAAGCGGGGAAGCATCATCATCCCGGACACGGCGAAGGAGAAACCGCAGAAGGGTGAGGTCGTCGCGGTCGGTCCCGGCGCGGTGGGCGATGACGGGACCCGTAAGCCGATGGAAGTCAAGAAGGGGGACAAGGTGCTCTATGGGAAGTACTCGGGCACCGAGGTGAACATCGATGCTGAGGAATATCTGATCCTGCGTGAGAGCGATATCCTCGCGATCATCTGACCCCATCCCTGAGCGTGGATTTTAATCGAAACGTCCCGAACGAGGACACCAGGAGGAACGAGTAGAAATGGCTAAGATCATCGAGTACGACGTGAAGGCCCGGGACTACCTCAAGCGTGGGGTGGACAAGCTGGCCAACGCGGTCAAGGTCACGCTGGGCCCGAAGGGCCGCAACGTGGTCCTGGACAAGAAGTTCGGTTCACCTACCGTCACCAAGGACGGCGTCACAGTGGCCAAGGAGATCGAACTGGACGATCCGTTCGAGAACATGGGCGCTCAGATGGTGCGCGAGGTCGCCTCGAAGACCAGTGACGTGGCCGGTGACGGCACCACCACGGCGACCGTGCTGGCCCAGGCGATCTACAAGGAAGGCCTGCGCAGCGTGACCGCCGGTTCGAACCCGATGGATCTGAAGCGGGGTATCGAGGCGGCCGTCGAGACGGTCGTAAGCGAGCTGAAGAAGATGTCGAAGGACCTGACCTCGGCCAAGGAGATCGCCCAGGTCGCTTCCATCTCGGCCAACAACGATGACACCATCGGCCAGCTAATCAGCGAGGCCATGGAGAAGGTGGGCAAGGACGGCGTCATCACGGTCGAGGAAGCCAAGTCGATCGAGACCCACCTGGACGTGGTCGAGGGGATGCAGTTCGACCGCGGTTACATCAGCCCCTACTTCATCACCGACCCCGATAACATGGAGGCGGTGCTCGAGGAGCCGCTGATCCTGATCTACGACAAGAAGATCAGCGCCATGAAGGACCTGCTCCCGATCCTCGAGAAGATCGCCCAGATGGGCAAGCCGATGCTCATCATCGCCGAGGACGTGGAGGGGGAGGCGCTGGCCACCCTGGTGGTCAACAAGATCCGCGGCACGCTCAAGGTCGTGGCGGTCAAGGCTCCCGGTTTCGGCGACCGGCGCAAGGCCATGCTGGAGGACATCGCGGTGCTGACCGGCGGCCGGGTCATCAGCGAGGAGGCGGGCTTCAAGCTGGAGAACGCCACTACCGCCGACCTGGGCAAGGCCAAGCGGATCACGGTGACCAAGGATGAGACCACGATCGTCGAGGGTGGGGGCAAGAAGGATGACATCAAGGCCCGCATCGCCCAGCTCAAGAAGCAGATCGAGGACACCACCAGCGACTACGACCGGGAGAAGCTGCAGGAGCGCCTGGCCAAGCTGGCCGGTGGGGTGGCCGTCATCAACGTGGGGGCCGCGACCGAGACCGAGATGAAGGAGAAGAAGGCCAGGGTCGAGGACGCCCTGCACGCCACCCGCGCGGCCGTCGAGGAGGGGATCGTCCCCGGCGGTGGGGTCGCCTACCTGCGTACCCTGGGCGCGATCGGCAAGCTGAAGATGAAGGGGGACCAGGCCATCGGCGTCGAGATCGTGAAGCGTTCGCTGAGCGAGCCGGCCCGCCAGATCGCCAACAACGCCGGGCTCGAGGGCTCGATCGTGGTCCAGAAGATCCTCGACGGTGAGGGGAACTTCGGCTTCAACGCGCGCACCGAGAAGTACGAGGACCTGGTGGCTTGCGGGATCATCGACCCGACCAAGGTGGCCCGCACGGCGCTGGAGAACGCGGCCAGCATCGCGGCGCTGCTGCTGACCACCGAGGCCATCGTAACCGAGAAGAAGGAAGAGGACAAGACGCCGGCTATGCCGCCGGGCGGCGGCATGGACATGTACTGATCGCGACGGTTCTTTCATGCGGACTCGTCGTTGGCCTCGGGCCGGCTTGGGCGAGGTACCATCCAGGTACCTTTCCGCGCGGCCCCTTCGACCGCCTGGATTCCGCACGAAATCCCTCGTCGCGAGATCCTGCGCTGCCTGACAAGCATGAAGATCGCCGGTCTATCCGCGCGATCTCGGGAAGTCCAGCGAGAGGGCGCCTGCGGGCGCCCTCTCGCTATTTGCCGATCATTCCTCGATCCCTGGATTGCAGAAACCCGATGAGCGGATTCGCCCGGATCCGCCGCAGTGAGAGTCGGCGCGCGCGGCTGCTGGAGTTCTCGGGTATGTGCCGGGAATGATAATGGCTTGAAACTTACTTAACGTTAAGTTAGTATGGTATGTATAAGCGAATCGGACCGGAATCCGTGGCCGGAGATGGCGGCATGAGAAAGCGAGAGGACACAAGACAGAGACTCATCCGTGAATCGCTCAGGCTTTTCCTGCTCAAGGGGTATGACAACGTCGCTCTGTCCGATATCGCTCAACGGGTGGGCATCACCAAACCGGCCATCTACTTCCATTTCCAGAATAGGGAGCAACTCGCCGACGCAGTTCTGGACCACTTCACCCAGGTCATGACCGAGTGGAGTCGGGAGAGGTTCGGAGGATTTCCCACCACCCGGGAACTGCTGCGGGCCTTCTTCCTCTCACTGCAGGATTTCGCCCGGGTGGAGAGGATTCTGATCGGACCGGAGCCGGACGAGACGGAGGCCGGCTCTGGTTTCACCGATTTCATCACCAGCGCCGCCCGGAGCAGTCCTCGCTTCCGTGTGCGGGTCGCCGAGATATTCGCCGCTTCCCGCCGACAGTTGGCCGCCCGGATCCGGAAAGGGCAGGAAGAAGGCGAGATAAAGGCGGATCTGGATCCCGATCTTGCGGCCCTGCATGTACACGCGCTGATCGAGGGCCTGACCTTCCTTGGCGGATTTGGATCGGCCACGTCCCAAGCGGGTCTGATGGATGCCCTTTTCACCCAATTCTGGGAGGGGATAGAGGCATGACCATCGATTCTCCACACCGATCCGTTCCATCAGAGGGCGGAGGAAACCGGATGCGTTCCGTTCCCCTCATCGCGCTGGCTGCGGTCTTCATCACCTACCTGCTGGGCATGTTCATCGTTCCGGATCTGGCTCCGTTCCGGTCCTTGCAGGCCGCTCTGCCGTGGGTAACCGGCGGAGTCGTTTCGCAGACGTTCTTCCTGATCACATCCCTTCTGCTCATGCGCTGGGTAGGACGGAAACCGTTACGGGCCTATGGCTTCCGCCTGGCCGATCGGCGTTCAGTGCTCATCCCGATCGGTCTGGCGGTCGGGATCACCCTGGCCGGCATGGTGATATCCTCGGTGCTCACCATGCTGTCGCCGGGGAACGAGCCGGGTGCCGGCCTGCACCCGGCTGCCCGCCATGGTTTTCTGCACATGGTACTCTCGGTCTGGGTGTATGCCAGCCTGTGCGAGGAGGTGCTCTTCCGGGGCTGGCTCCAGACCGAACTCGGCGTCTGGGGCCGCGACCGGGCAAGGATAGCCTTCTCTCCGCCGGTACTTGTCCCCGCCCTGCTCTTCAGCCTCGGGCATCTCTGTCTGATCGGCTCGCTCGGTGGTGTGATGCTCCTCTCGGTTCTGATCATGACCTTCGGGATCGGCTGGTTGGCAGGATACTGGCGGCAGAGTACAGGCAGCCTTCTGCCGGCCTACCTCGTCCACGTGACCGCCAATGCGGTCGGTTCCGGTCTACCTCTCCTGCTGACCCGGCTCATGTCTTGAGTCGGGAATACCATACTCTCATGCTCGCCGCGGCGGTCGTACGGATCTGCTGAGCGCCTGCAGGCGCCCGCTCGCGATCAGCCTTCCTCCAGGCCGAGCCCGGCTACGGCTGGATTCCGAGGCTGCGCAGCATCTCCACGGCGTTGGTGTTGGCCGGGTCGAGTTCCAGTGAGCGGCGGTAGGCGGCGATGGCCCGCTCGCGCTCACCCTTCTTGATGAGGGCCTCCCCCAGGCTGTCCCAGACGTTGCCGGATTCGGGGTAGAGCTCGGTGTTCATCTCGAAGAGGGCGACGGACTCGATGATGCGGCCCGCTTTGAGTAGCCTGTAGCCGGCGGCGTTCATCTCGCTCTCGGCCAGCACCAGGTCCTTCCGCCGGCCCGACCGGACCCGCTCGAAAAGACTCCGGCCCGCCTTCTGCCCGCCGGTCTTGAACTCATGTTCGATGGCGGACGCGGCGGAGCGCTCGAGTTCTTCCATCTGCACCCGGAAGAACTCGGGCATGCCACGTCTCACCCCCTCCCGGAAGCGGACCAGGGCGTTCGGCCGGTCCCCCAGCGCCTGGTAGGCCCAGGCCAGCCGATAGACGGGATTGAGGGACCAGGGGGAATCGGCCTCCAGGCGCAGCAGTACTTCGATGGACTCGGCCGCCTCTCCAGTCTCCATGAGCCGGTCGGAGAGCTGCATGAGCGGCATCTCGGGCACGGCGACTTCGAAGCCCAGGCGCGAGGAAAGACCAGCGTAGTAGGTGTCGACGGCCGCCATACCTCCGTCGAGCACCTTCCTCGGGCAGGGGTAGTCCCGGAAGAGGGCCAGCAGACCCTCCCGGCAGGAGGTGTATTCGCGATGAGCGTCGTTGCTCTCCCGCTCGAGCCGGGTCACCTCCCAGCGCAGGCCGGCCCGGCCGGGCGCGGTCAGCTCCCGCTCGAGCAGGTCAGGGAACGGGTCGGGGGGCCGGTTGCCGGTCTCGGGGGGATAGTGGTACCCGGTCAGGTGGAGGAAGGGGTCGACCGAAGAGGTTGCGGCCGCCCGGGCTGCGAACCAGTCCGGGAGCGGCGAGTAATCCCGAGCCCAGCCGGGGTTGGTCACCAGGACCGCGTCGAACAGATCCGGTTCGGTCAGCCAGGTCCAGACACCGAAGAGCCCGCAATCGTAGGTACCGAGCAGGATGTGGAAGCCGTTGGTTCGGAACTCCCGCTCCAGCCAGGGAAGGAGTTCGGTCCGAAGGAAATCCCGGAACTCCTCGGCCCGGACCGGAACCTCATTGCCCCCCGTGGCCCGGGGGAGGACCTCTTCGTGCCCCATCTGATCGACGCCCACCACGATCAGGGGGGGGATGTCGTTGAACCCGGAGAGGCTTCCGACCTCGGCGGCCAGGCCGGCGAAATACTCCCAGGGGCCACCGAAGAGTTTGATCAGAACCGGGTAGGTCGCATCGGTCTCCTCATAATGCTCGGGGAGGTGGACATTGATGCCGCGCGGGGCGCCCAGGATGCGGGAGGGGACCAGGTAGCTCCGGCCGATCAAGATGGTCTCCCCTCCGCCTGGGCCGGGCGGGAAGAGGAGGAGGAGGAGGACGACGGCCGCCAGCGCGATGGGCGCAAGCCAGAGGATCAGGTGCGTTCGGTGTGAGAGGGTCACGGGCGATCTCCCTTGAGGGTGTCGGGCCATCTCCACCAGGGTATCCGATGGTACGGGATGGGCGGGCGTTTGGGTTCCACCCCAGCCCGGCTGCCGGGTCGGGGCGTCCGATTCCGGTCCGCTCCGTCCCGATTCCGGACAGCCTCCGGTTCCTCCGGTGGCTACCAGCCGGCCGGAAGGAGGCCCGGTTGGTGCACGCCGCCCCGGCGCCTTCATTGGCATGAGTGTTGCCTTGCGTATCCGGGAAGGAGAGTCCCACTTCCGGCCCGGAGGGCGAGATGGACGACCTGATCCAGGACCTGAGGACCGGCCTGCGCGGACTGCTGCGCCGGCCCGGTTTCACGCTGATGGCCGTGGTGACGCTGGGGCTGGGCATCGGAGCCGCCGTTTCCATGTTCAGCGTGGTCGACGGGGTGATCCTGCGGCCGCTCCCCTTCCCCGGTCCCGACCGGATCGTCCAGCTCTACACCACGAGCGCCGAAGGGAGTCGCGACAGCTGGAGCGGGGCCAACTTCATCGATTTCCAGGCCCAGAGCACCCTCTACGAGGCCACCGCCGGCTACCGCGCACATTCCTTCAGCCTGGATGACGGGGACTTCCCGGGCGCCCACCTGGGCGCCTGTGTGACCAACGGGTTCTTCCGCGTCTTCGGAATCGAGGCCCCCCTCGGCCGGATCCTCACCCCCGAGGCCGACCCGCCCGGAGGCGCCCCCGCGGTGGTCCTCTCCCATGCCCTCTGGCAGACGCTCTATGGCGGGGAGCCCGGAGCAGTCGGCCGGACCCTGGAGCTGAACGGGGTCCCCTATACCATCGTGGGGGTGATGCCCCCTACCTTCGACATCCCCGAGGGGATGGAACTCTGGTTCACCTCCCGGCTGCGCGCTCCCGATCCTCCGTTCGATTTCGGGACCAGCGTGGAGGAGGTCCGCGGGGCGGACTACTTCAACGCGGTCGGTCGCTTGAAGCCTGAGGTCGCGCTCGCCCAGGCGCAGCAGGAGGGGAGCGCCATCACCGCCCGTTTGGCCGAGGAATACCCCGACTCCAACATGGGAGAGGGCTTCGAGGTCGTCCCGCTGCACGAGGTGATGGTCGGCAATGTCCAGGGGGCCCTGCTGGTCCTGTTCGGGGCGGTCGGTTTCGTACTGCTCATCGCCTGTGCCAACGTGGCCAACCTGCTGCTGGTGCGGGCCACCGCGCGGGATCGGGAGACCGCGGTGCGCCGGGCGCTCGGCGCCGACCGGGGCCGTCTGGTCCGGCAACTGCTGACCGAGAGTCTGCTGCTCGGTCTGATCGGAGGGGCCTTCGGGCTGGTCCTCGCCCTCTGGGGGACCGAGGCTCTGCTCGCCCTGGCGGCGACCGACCTGCCCCGTGCCGGAACGGTAAGCGTGGACGGCACTGTCCTGCTCTTCACCCTGGGCATCTCCCTGCTCTCCGGTCTGTTTTTCGGGCTCGCCCCGGTGGTCCAGAGCGGGGGCGGATCGCCGGCCGAGGTGCTGCGGCAGGGGGAGGGTCGGCACTCCGGCGGGCGCCGGGGGAGCCGGCTGCGGAGCGCCCTGATCGTGGGTGAGATCGCCGTCTCGGTGGTCCTGCTGGTGGGAGCCGCCCTGATGATCCGGACCCTGGCGGCGGTGGGATCGGCCGATCCGGGCTTCACCGCCCGCGACGCGCTGACCGCCCGGGTCTTCGTGCCGGCCAACAAGTACCCGGAGAACGAACAGCTGTGGCAGTTCTACGGCCGGGTCCTGGAGCGGGTCCGGGCGCTGCCGGGCGTGCGCTCGGCGGCCGGTGTGCTCAGCCTGCCCATCAACCAGGGGATCGGGGCCGAACTCACCTTCATCATCGAAGGGCGGCCGACCGAGCCGGGGGCCGAACCGGTGGCCGGTTACCAGTCGGCCACCGCCGGTTACTTCGAGTCCATCGGTCTGCCCCTGCTGCAGGGCCGTACCTTCACCGCCGAGGACCGGGTGGGGAGCCCCCTGGTGGCCGTGGTCAGCAAAGCGTGCGCCGACGCCATCTTCCCGGGTGAGGACCCGGTGGGCCGGCACATCTCCTGGAATGACAACACCGAGGACCCCGACTTCGAATGGGTGACCATCGTGGGCGTGGTGGGCAACACCCTCCACCAGGGCCTGGACAGCGAACCGCGCTCGGAGGTCTATCAGCCGTTCGAGCAGAATCCATGGCCTTTCCTCACCCTGGTCATCGATACGGCCGGTCGCCCGGAGGCCCTGACCACACCCCTGCGGCGGGCGGTGATGGAGGTCGATCCCCTCCAGCCGGTCACCCACATCCGCACCCTGCGGGACGTCCTGCACACCTCACTGGCCCGCCGGCGCTTCAATATGATCCTGATGTCCCTCTTCGCCGGCCTGGCGCTGCTGCTGGCCGCGGTCGGTCTCTACGGCGTGCTCAGTTACACGGTGGCCCAGCGGGGCCGGGAGATCGGGATCCGGATGGCCCTGGGCGCCGACACCATGCGGGTGGTCACCCAGTTCGTGCGCGAAGGGATCCGGCTCTCGGCCCTGGGACTGGGGATCGGACTGGTCGCTGCACTCGCACTTGGACGGTTGATCGGGGGACTGGTCCACGGCATCCCGACCTTCGACCCGCTCTCCTTTAGCGGTGGGGTGGTCGTGCTCGCGGCCGTCGCGCTGCTGGCCAGCTGGCTCCCCGCCCGGCGGGCGGCCCGGGCCGACCCGATGGTCACCCTGCGCCGGGAGTAATCGGATGGACACCCTGTGGAACGACCTGAAGGCGGCCTGGCACAGCCTGTGTCGCCGGCCCGCCCCTTCGATCGTGGCCGTGCTGACCCTGACCCTGGGCATCGGGGTGAGCACCTCGATGTTCAGCGTGCTGTACGGCGTGATGCTCAAGCCGCTCCCCTACCGGGAGCCGGACCGGATCGTACGGCTCTTTTCGGTCGGTGCGATCGGCGGCCGCAACCCCTGGTCGGGGGCCAATTACGTCGATTTCGCGGACCGGGCGACCGCCTACGAAGCGATCGCCGGTTATGATGTCTCCAGCCTCGCCCTGCGGGAGGACCCGTTCCCGTCCATGGTGACGGGGGCCGTCGTGACCCCCGGCTTCTTCCAGGTCTTCGGGGTGGCGCCCCAGGCGGGGCGGGTCTTCAGTCCCGAGGCGGATCCTCCGGGCGGAGAGCGGGCGGTCGTGCTCTCCGATGCGCTCTGGAAGAGCCGCTTCGGCGGGGAGCCGGCCGTGGTCGGGCAGCGGCTGGAGATGAACGGGGTCTCCACGCTGGTGGTGGGGATCATGCCGGCGGATTTCGATTTCCCGGACGGAGCGCAGTTCTGGACCGTGTCCCGGTTCCGCGTGCCTGATCACTCCGGCACCGACCCTTCCGATCCGGCCTTCAATCGCCAGGACCGGTACTTCCTCGCGGTCGCCCGCCTGCGCGAAGGCGTCACCATCACCCAGGCCCGCCGTGAGGGGGAGACCCTCATCGCCCAGCTCGCCGCCGAGTACCCGGCCGACAACCCGGGTGAGCGGTTCGACCTGGTCCGGCTGCAGGAGACCCTGGTGGGTCCGGTGCGTCCCATGCTCCTGGCCCTCTTCGGGGCGGTCGGCTTGCTGCTGTTGATCGCCTGCACTAATGTGACCAACCTGCTGCTCGCCCGGGCCGCCGGGCGGGCCCGGGAGATCGCCCTGCGCGGCGCGCTCGGCGCCGGCCGTGGCCGGATCGCCCGGCTCGTGCTGGCCGAGAGCCTCCTGCTCGCCCTGGCCGGCGGGGCCGGCGGGCTGCTCCTGGCGCTCTGGGGGACCGATGCGCTGCTCGGCCTGGCCGGCGACCTGCCGCGAGCCGCCGAGGTGACCGTCAGCCTGCCGGTGCTGGGTTTCGCCCTGGGACTCGCCCTGCTCTCGGGAGTGCTGTTCGGTCTGGCTCCGGCCCTCTGGCTTTCCCGCGGAGCCCCGGCGGCCATCCTGCGCGAGGGGAGCAGCCGGGAGGGGGCCGCGGCCTACCGGAGCCGGCTGCGCCAGGGTCTGGTGTCCGCGGAGATCGCCCTCTCCCTGGTCCTGCTGGTCGGATCGGGGCTGATGGTCCGTACCCTGGCGATCCTGGGCCGGGTGGACCCGGGCTTCTCGCAGCGCGAGGTCCTGACCGGGCAGATCTGGCTGACCGGTCTCGAGAGTCTCCCGGAGGCGGATATCCACGCCTTCCAGGAAGCCGTACTGGAGCGGATCCGCGCACTGCCGGGGGTGGTCTCGGCGGGGGCCGTGCTGTCGCTGCCGATCGGACCCTGGGTCTCGGCCGTGTCCACCTGGAGTGTGGAGGGGCGGGAAATGGAGCCGGGGAGCGAACCCCGCGCCGGCCTTCAGGCGGCCAGCCCCGGTTACTTCGAGACGATCGGCATCCCGCTGCACCAGGGGCGTACCTTCACCGAGGCGGACCGCTCCGGGAGTCTCCCGGTGGCCGTGGTGAGCGACGTCTTCGCCGACCGGTTCTTCCCCGGCGAGGATCCCCTCGGCCGCCGGATCGGTTCCGGCAACCCGCTCGAGGAGGATTTCGAGTGGCTGACCATCGTCGGGGTGGTGGGAAGTACCCGGCCGGAGGGGCTCGACTCCGAGCTGCGCGCCGAGGTCTTCCAGCCCTTCGCCCAGTCGTCCTGGGACTGGATGGCCCTGGTCGTGCGCACGACGGTGGCTCCCGCCACGCTGGAAGCACCGCTGAGGCGGGCGGTCATGGAAGCCAGGGCCGACCAGCCGGTGATGGGAATCCGGACCATGGCCGAGGTCCTGCACGACAGCCTGGCGCGCCGGCGCTACTCCCTGATGATGCTCGGACTCTTCGCCGTCCTGGCGCTGTTGCTGGCCGGGGTGGGTCTGTACGGCGTCATGAGCTTCCTGGTGACGCAGCGCTCCCGGGAGATCGGTATCCGGATGGCGGTGGGCGCCGGTTCGGCCGATATCCTCCGGCTGGTGGCCGGGGAGGGGGGCCGGATGCTGGTGGTCGGGCTGGCGGCCGGGGTGGTGCTGGCCGTCCTGCTCGGCTGGTTCCTCCAGGCGCTCCTGTACGGAGTGCCTCCGACCGACCCGGTCTCCTTCCTCGGAGCCGCCGGTGTGCTCACGATCGCCGTGATGATGGCGCTGGGGCGGCCGATCCGGCGGGCGCTCCGGACCGATCCGATGATCTCGCTGCGCATGGAGTAGAATTGGTAGGAAAGTACCAGTAACCCGCACCTCCTGCCGCCGTAGTTCAGGCCGACCGGACCGGTATCGGTCCCGACCGGGGCATCCAGCAGGAGGTGGGAAGCATGAACCGACAGGCTCGATCCAGGAATCGTCCGGACATTGCCCTCTCTGTGGTCTTATGGGCGGTCGCGGTTTCGGCCGCTCCCCTGCCTACCGGCGGCCAGACACCTTCCCCCACCACGCTCATCGACGGTCATATCCGGGCCTGCGGGGGCTCCGCTCTGACGGCGGTCACCAGCGAGCGGCGGGTCGGCACGCTGGTCCGCGGCCAGAGCGGTTTCGTCCCCTTCGAGTCGATCGCCCGGGCCCCCGGGAGATGGTCGTACAACCAGGTGTTCGCCTACGGAGACCAGGTGACCTACGGCTGTGACGGGGACTCGGCCTGGGTCCAGGATACCAGGGACGTGAGCCCGATGGGCGGGCGGGAGCGGCTCGACCTCGACCTGCTCCTGGATGTCCAGGCTCCCCTGAGGCTCCGGGAACGCTTCCCCGAACAGGCGGTGAAGGGGGTCGAGACGAGAGAAGGGAAGGAGGTCACAGTCGTCCGGGGGAGGACCCGGGAGGGAGATGAGGTCGAACTCGTCTTCGACCGCGGGAGCGGGCTGCTGGTCCAGGCGGGGGACCTCATTTTCGAGGACTACCGGCCGGTCGGAGATGTGCTGCGTCCCCACCGGATCTGGATCGGGGGGGACCCGGAGGGACTCGGCCTGCGCCTGAGGATGGACATCACCGCGATCACCCCGAACGCCGAGGTCGACGCGGCCCGCTTCACCCGGCCGGCCGGACCACTCCCGATGCGACCGGGTCCGCTCTTCAAGCGCTATCAACGGGTGCCGGCCGACCGGACGGCCATGGACGCCTGCGTCGGAACCTACCAACACCCCACCCGACCCGAGATAACCTATACCGTCACCCGGCAGGATGACCACCTGATGGTCGAGCAGACCGGCTGGGGACAGGCGATCGAGATCATCCCGGCCTCCGCCTGGGACTACTTCATCCAGTTCATCAACCTCGAGGTCCACTTCCGGCGCGATGAGACCGGCCGGGTGACGACCCTCGAACTGGTCGCCCAGCGGCAGATCCGGGCGGAGCGGATCCGATGAGCCGGCCCGAGGGAAAGGGGGAGCAGATGGATCGGAAGCGTTTCCTGGCCGAAGGGACCAAGGCGGGACTCGGATGCTGTGCCGCCGCACTCGCACTAGGCCGGGCGGTCAACGGCCAGGCCGGACCGCAGGCGCCGGGAGAAGGCTTGAGCGCCGACCTGCGACGGCGGATGGCGGATGGGGCCCTGACCCCGGATTGGGTGAAGGCGGAGAAGGCCGAGGCGTGGATCACCGCCCTGGTCGATCACCTCGACGGCCAGCTCGACGAAGTGGCCCGGACCAGGCTGCTGAACGCCTGCGGGCGCTCCTGTTACCAGAATGCCTTCGGGGTTGCCGACCGGCGCCGACCCACACCGGAGACGGCCGAAGCCTTCCTGAAGTCCCTGGAGCAGGCGGGCTACACGGTGGAGCGCGGCCCTGAGGAAACCGTTGTGTACTATGGCTGGGCCGGCAAACAGAGCCCGATGGGCCTGAGTCTCCGGGAAGGGTGGTGCCTCTGCCCGCTGGTGGAGAACCCGACGCCCGGTCTTTCCGGGACCTACTGCAACTGTTCGGCCGGTTACGTCCAGGAGACGTTCGAACGGTCTACCGGGCGAAAGGTGCGATCGGTCGAGGTCCTGGAATCCCTGAAACGAGGGGGGAAAGACTGTCGATTCAAAGTCGTACTATCTAACGGGTGACCAACGTAGAGAAGGAGAATTGAGATGTCGTGGCTGACTTTCGGACTGGTCTTTGGAGTGGTCTTCGCAGTGGTCTTCACAGTTGTCTTCACCCGTGTCTGGAAGCGGAAACGGCAGACACAGTGACGGGATCGCGTCGGGGACGGTCGCTTTCTACCATCTGTGCTCCCGGGAGTTGCGGGAGCGGGCCGGCGGCAATCCAATCGACAACCGCGGTACGGTCTATGCGGGGTTCGACGACGATCGGGCGACGGTCGCGCCCACCGGCAGGGGGACCGGTTCGTGCAGTACCGCATCGAGGCCGACGGGCACTGCAACTTCCGGCCCGACCTCATCGCCGCGGCCTTCGACCGGCTGCGGGGCTGGGCGGCCACGGGCATCCGTCGTATCGTCGCCACGTCTCAGGAACGGTTCCAGGGAGTGTCGGACCGGGCCCGGGCCGGGGCGGCGAAGGCCGAGGTCGCTTCCATCAGGCAGGGGCTGGGGATGTTCCAGGCGGAATCGGATGACAGCGCTTTCCCAAGAACAGCGCAGATCCGGGGTTTTGATGACCTAAGGGCGGTCCTCTCTCCGTACCTCCGGCTTCCGGGCACACAGGAAGAGATGTCGTTCGACTTCGTTTCGTACACCTCAGCGAAACCGGACACCTTCGTCCTGGTCGTACGGGCGCGGGATACGGTCCAGACCCTGATCACGGCTACTCCGAGGTCGATCACGCCCTGAGCCGGGAAGAAGCGCTCAGAAGCTGATCCGCAGCCCCAGGTCGATGGTGCGGGGCGTCCCGTAGTAGTGG
>CAZFHZ010000020.1:17865-41515 GCA_964519015.1 uncultured Gemmatimonadota bacterium
TCAGAAGCTGATCCGCAGCCCCAGGTCGATGGTGCGGGGCGTCCCGTAGTAGTGGGAGTTGTCGTAGGAATCGCTGTAGCCGGTCGCCCCGGGCCCGGGATCGTTCGGTTGGCCGGTCCGGCTGTAGACCATCTCCACGTTCCGCCGGTCGAGCAGGTTGCGGATGCCGGCGAAGAGCGAGGCCTCCCGGCCGAACAGGTCGAGTCCCCGGTCGATCCGCAGGTCCACTCGCCAGGTGGCCGGCATCCGGGCGGAGTTGCGTTCCAGCAGAGTACCGTCTGCGCCGGTGGGGGTGTAGGGCCGGCCGGAGGCGGCGTTCAGGTCCCAGCACATGGTCGTGCGTTCGAGTGGATGAGTGCCCAGAAAGTCAGGACCGGCCCCGGCCGGGAGGGCGACCTGCACGGATACATGCAGGCGGTGCCGTCGCTCCCAACCGACCGGAGTGAGGCGGCCGGGCAGTTCTTCGAGTCCGGCCTGGGCCCGGTAGCCCGCCCACGGATCCTCGTAGTTCATCTCACTGCGCAGCCAGGAGTAATCGAGTCGCCCGCTCCAGTGGCCGCTCCAGCGCCGGGTGAGAGAGAGATCCAGGCCGTGGCTGTTCCCCCAGTCAGTGTTCCGGAGGATGGTGTATCGGTACGGATTGCTGATCCCCCGGAAGAAGGCGGGGATATGGATCGATCCGACCAGGTTGGTCTCATGGCGCCCCCAGAAAGTGAGGTCCAACCGGATGCGGTCGGTGGGGACGTGTCGGATCCCGATATCGAAGGCATCGGTGCGTTCCAGACCGAGGGTCGGATTACCCAGGATGGGTGCGCTGTTCCAGAGTGACCCGCTGATGTAGAGATGGCGGTAGGGCGGCTGCTGGACGTAACGCCCCCAGGAGGCATGGACGAGGGATCGGTCCGAGAGAGCCTGAGAGACGGAAAAACGAGGGGTCAGGGCACTTTCGATGCGTTCGACCCGGGCCCAGTCCCAGAACGTCCAGGGATCGTACCAATCACCCAGGTATTCGACCGCATCGTCCGATCCGAACGGGTCCCAGGGGCATGTTGTCCCCGGATGGTTCTCGAAGTACCAGGAATTCAGGTTCCAGGGATCCGTCCAGTACCGGTCCCACCGCAGGCCGGCGACCACCACCAGCCCGCCCTTCTCGATGCGGTCCTGAAGCCAGAGAGCCGCCTCATCGGGGTGACGGTAGTAGTCATCGACATAGGGCGAGTCCAAGGTGAGGAGCTGGATCTCATGCTCCCGCAAGGTCAGGTGGTTGTAGAAGAGTCCGAGCGTGACCTGGTGTCCGGGGATCGGCTGCCAGAGTGCTTCCCCCCGCAGGGAACGGATGATGTCGGCCTCCTCCCACCAGTAGCGGTCGGAACCGTCGTTGCCCAGTCCCGCATCCCCGATCGGGACATAGCCGTACCTCCGCGCGTTGGAATCGAGACTGCTGTAAGGCATCGGTCCAAGCGTGACCAGGGTCATCGGATCCTCCGGCCGCCAGAGGGTGTCCTTGCCGGCCGGGACGTAGTAGTGCTCGGAAGTGATGCCGTAGCCCTCGGCGTTCACCCAGCGGCGGACCCGCATGGTGCGTCCGATCCCCTGGTAGCCGGCCCGCAGGGAGAGGTGCAGGTCGGGACGGGGAACGGCCGTCCAGACCAGGGTGATCCGGCCGTTCTGCGCGGAGACCACGTTCTTCTCGTTGGGGTAGTCGACCAGGCCGGTGCCGGGGATAACGTCCCCGGGGCCGGCCGCATTGTAGCGGGGAGTTCCCAGCACGGCGTTGCGCTGGAAGTCGGCCGGCAGTCCCCAGAGCATGCTGTAGCGCCAACTTGGGGAATAGGGCACTCCCAGCGCCCCGGTGCGCAGCAGGGAGAGCTTGAGGCGCCCTCCGCTGGGGGTCGGGAAGGCCAGAGTGATCAGCCCATCCCAGGAGGTGTCCAATCCGTAGCCGAACCAGCCCGAGGCGATATCCTGAGGGTGGATCGGCCGGCCGTCGGGTCCTCGCTGGTCGTAGACGTCGGCCGGATCGTAGGTGATGTCCGGGTGGAAGCGCTCGGGGTGAGCGGGATCGGCCGCCAGGTCGAAGACGATGTCGTCTTTGCGGACCAGGTAGTCCCGGCTCGTCTGACCCGAGCCGGAGAGGAAGATGTCCAGGCCCGGCCCGACCGGGAGGGTGCCGCCGGTATAGAGCGAGGTGGCGGAAAGGTTGCGCGCATCGTCCCGCCGGGTGCCGCTGAACTCGCTGCTGCGCGCCTCGATCGAGCCCCTCCAGGTTCCGCGCCCCTCCCGCGTGACCAGGTTGACGACGCCGCCCAGAGAGGGCCAGGCGCCGGCCGGCAGTCCCCCGGTGATCACGGTGATGGATTCCAGGCCGGCCGGATTCGGGGCGGCCAGGGGGACGTTGAAGGTGGGATTCCAGGCGGGCAAGCCGTCGATGAGGAAGGCCATCTCCCCGTTCCGGCCGCCGTGGGGATGGAGCTGCCAGAAACCGCGCTCGTAGTAACTCGGGATATCGTGCTGGAAACCCTGTTCGGCGGCTACCCTGGTCTGGAGTTCGAGGATCTCGCGCACGGTGAGATCGCTGCGGAAGGCGAGCCGTGAGCTGTCGGCGACGGTCCCGGACATCGGTAGACCGGCCAGGAGCGTGTCCCGGTGGACCGGGAATCGGCCAAGCAGGCTCAGGTCGACCACCTGGGCGGTGGCCGGAACTGCTTGGAAGGTGAGGAGGAGCGCTGGAAGCAGAAGGAAGTCCGACGGACGCCGGTGTCGCCGCCGGGAGGCGCCGGAGCAGTGATCGGAGGACACGCCCATCTCGAGACCCTCGTGATCTGCAGACGGTCGGGGTCTTCCCTCCTCTCACCGAACGGATGACGGGTGCGGGGGGAGGGTTGTTCACGCCCCCTCCCCTCCGGCTTCCCCGTTGTGGGGGGTGGGGGACTCGCCTAGACTGACGGGCCTATGCCCGTGCGCGTCAACATGGCCACCAGCCTGGACGGCCGGATCGCCCCCGCAGACCGGCGCAAGGTGCGCCTGGGGACCGACGAGGACATTCTCCGCCTGGAGGCACTGCGGGAGTGGGCCGATGTCATCGTGCTGGGGGCCGGGACGGTGCGCGCCGAGGATCCCCCCATGGAACTGAAGGACCCCGAGGCGGTCCGGCGCCGCGAGCGGGCCGGGCGCCCGGCCCACCCGGCCGTGGCGGTGCTCACCCGCCTCCCCGATCTGAAGGAGGGACGGGTCTTCCGCACCCCCGGGCGGTGCCTGGTGGTCACGGTCGAAGAGGCGCCCGAACCGCCGCCGGGCTCGGCCGCGGCTGAGGGAAGCGCGGAGCTCTGGCGGGTGGGTCGCGGCCGGGTCGACCTGCCCGCCCTGGTGGCCCGGCTGGCCGACGAGGAGATGCCGAACGTGCTGGTGGAGGGGGGTGGGGGACTGGCGGCCGGCTTCTTCGGAGCCGGACTGGTGGACGAGCTCTTCCTGACCATCACGGCCTGGCTGCTGGGGGGGGAGACCGGCCCCACCCTGGCCGACGCCCCCGAGCCTTTCCCGCAACCGCCGGAGTTCGAACTGGTCGAATTGGAAGCCCGCCCCGACGAGCTCTTCCTCACCTACCGGCGTAAGATCGCCGGCCCGACCTACTGAACCGCCGGGAAGCCCGATCCCGGAACACTTGACACCCTCCGGGGTGTATCCTTCCTTCCTCAGCACACAGCACGATCGGACGGGAGCGGTCAATGAGCGCGCAACGCAGCGATTTTCCCAGGATCTGTCTCTTCGGCGACGGCGCCATGTCCCGCCGGCTCCAGTCCCTGGCCCAGGAACGCGGGGTGAATGTCACGGTCGTCTTCCGCGGGGACGACCTTCGGTCGGGTCGGCCGCGCCGCCGGGGGGACCTGCGGGGGGCCGAGGTGGGTATCGACTTCTCGGGAGCGGCCACGGTGGTGGAGAACGTGCGCCGGGCGGTCGAGCTGGAACTGCCGCTGGTGGAAGGGACCACCGGCTGGAAGAACGCCTGGCCCGAGGTGGAGGCGGTAGTGCTGAACGGGGAGGGGACGCTCCTCCATGCGCCCAACTTCTCCTTCTCCATGAACGTCCTCTTCCACCTGGTGGCCCAGGCCGCCGACCTCTTCGAGACCGCCGGGGGGTACGACCCCTACATCGTCGAGCATCACCACGCGGCCAAGGCGGATGCCCCGAGCGGCACCGCCCTCCGGCTGGGGGAACTGCTGCTCGACCATCTGCCGGAGAAGGACATCCTGCAGGTCGGGGCGGGGCAGGGGCGGATCGCGCCCAACCAGCTCAGCGTGGCCGCGGTGCGGGCCGGGTTCGAGCCGGGTCGGCACCAGGTGGGCTTCGACGGCCCCTTCGAGCGGCTGGAATTCGTGCACACCGCCCGCGATCGCGGGGCGTTCGCCGAGGGGGCGCTCCAGGCGGCCGCCTGGCTGCGGGGACGGTCCGGTATTTTCACCCTGGATGATGTGCTGCGCGACATCCTGGACCGGACGCGGCAGCGGAAGGAGGCCGAACGAGATGGCTGAGCAGCGGTGGCCGAAGGGCCGGCGGCTGGCCGGCTCGATGACCGCGCTGGTGACCCCCTTCGACGAAAGCGGGGGAGTGGACGAGCGCGCGCTCGACCGGCTGGTGGACCATCAGTTGGAGGGGGGGACCGATGTGCTGGTACCCCTGGGCACCACCGGCGAAGCGGTCACCCTCGACGAAGAGGAAAAGCGGCGCGTGCTGGCCCGCGTCCGGGTCCGGGCCGGGACGCTGCCCGTCATGGCCGGTGCCGGCACCAACGACACCCGCGTCACCATCGAGAACTGCCGCCGGGCCGCCGGCGAGGGAGCCGACCTGGTGCTGGTGGTCGGGCCCTACTACAACAAACCTCCTCAGGAGGGCTTCCGGCGTCACTTCGAGGCGGTGGCCGACGCCAGCCCGGTCCCGGTAGTGCTCTACAACGTCCCGGGGCGGACGGGATCGAACATCGAGGCGGCCACCGTGCTCGCGCTGGCCCGGCACGGGAACATCGTCGGGGTCAAGGAGGCCAGCGGCCGGCTCGACCAGGTGGCGGCCATCCTGGCCGGACGCCCGGACGACTTCGCGGTCCTGGCCGGCGACGACGACCTGACCCTGCCGCTGATGGCCCTGGGCGCCGACGGGGTGGTCAGCGTGGCGGCCAACGCCGCCCCCCGGCTGGTCCACGAACTGACCGAGGCGGGCCGGGCCGGCGACTTCAACCGCGCCCGGGAACTGCATTACCGGCTGCGGCCCCTCTTCATCGCCCAGTTCAGCGAGACCAATCCGATCCCCATCAAGGCCGCCCTGGAGTTGCTCGGCCTGGCTTCCGGAGGTGTGCGGCTCCCCCTGGTGCCGGCCAGCGAGCGGGCGCGTGAGGCGGTCCGCGCCGCGCTGGCGGCGGCGGGACTCATTTGAACACGGTTCCCGCCCGGCGGCGGGACCGGAGGAGGAGGACGAAGTGACGGAATCCTTCACCGGCGGCGACCTCCAATGGCTCCGCACCGTGCTGGAGCGGGCCCACGACCGGGGTCTGGACGACCCGGAGGTCGACCGGGCCGAGGTGGTCACCGCCTTCCAGCGCTTGCTCGAGGCGCTTTCTTCCGGTGCCGTGCGGGCCGCCGAGCCCCAGGGACACCGCTGGTCGATCAACACCTGGGTGAAGAAGGGCATCCTGGTGGGCTTCCGGGTCGGTGAGGTCCGCGGATTCGGGGCCGACCTCACCCCGGAGAGTCTCCCGGTCCGGTTCACCGACAAGGACACCCTGCCGGTCCACCCGGCCTCCGACTTTCCCGAACGGGGGATCCGCCTGGTGCCGGGGGGCTCAGCCGTCCGGGCCGGGGTCTACCTGGGCCGGCACGTCGTCCTGATGCCCCCCAGTTATGTGAACGTGGGGGCGTTCGTGGACGAGGAGACCCTGATCGACTCACACGCCCTGGTCGGTTCCTGCGCCCAGGTCGGCAAGCGGGTCCACCTGTCGGCGGCGGCCCAGCTGGGCGGGGTGCTCGAACCGGTCGGGGCCCGTCCGGTCATCATCGAGGACGACGTGCTGGTCGGAGGGGGTTGCGGGGTCTATGAAGGGTGCATCGTGCGCCGCCGGTCGGTCCTGGCCGCCGGCGTGGTGCTGACCGGGTCCACCCCGGTGTACGACGTGGTGAAGGGGAACATACTGCGACCGACCCGGGAGGTGCCGCTGGAGATCCCCGAGGGGGCGGTGGTGGTTCCGGGGAGCCGCCGCCTGGAGGGGGAGTGGGCGGCCGTACACGGGCTGAGCCTGCAGACCCCGATCATCGTGAAGTACCGGGACGAAGGGACTGACGCCGCCACTTCGCTCGAGGAGGCTTTGCGGTGAAGAGCCGACGGCTGGCCTCCCTTCCCCCCTACCTGTTGGGCGAACTGGCCGCCCGGGCGGCCGAGCTGCGCCGGCAGGGCCACGACGTGATCAACATCTCGATCGGCTCCCCCGATCTGCCCCCCGACTCCCGGGTGATCGAGGCGACCCGGACCGCCCTGGGAGACCCGCACCTCCACGGCTACGCGCTGGGCCGGGGGCTCCCCGCCTTCCGCCGGGCGGCGGCCGACTACCTGGCGCGGCGTTTCGGCGTCACCCTCGACCCCGACCGGCAGATCCTGGCCCTGCTGGGGAGCAAGGAGGGACTGGGCCACCTGCCCATCGCCCTGGGGGACGCCGGCGACCTGGCCGTCTATCCCGATCCCGGCTATCCCATCTACCGGCCGGCCCTGCTGCTGGCGGGCCTGAGGCCGCTGCCGCTCCCGCACGATCCCGCCCGGGAGTGGGCCCCCCGCTGGGATCTGCTCGAGGAGTCCCTGGCCCGGGCGGGCCGGGAGGAGGGGGCGGGCCGGCTCCGGTTGGTCATCCTGAACTACCCGCACAACCCCACCTCGGCCACCCTCGACCTGGCCGGTTTCGACCAGGCCGTGCGCTGGGCCCGGGCGCAAGGCGCGGTGCTGGTCAATGACAACGCCTACGCCGACATCGGTTTCGACGGCTACCACCCCCCCAGTCTGCTCCAGGCCCCCGAAGCGGCCCAGGGAGCGGCCGGCAGCGGGGTGGTGGAGTTCCACTCGATGTCGAAGACCTTCAGCATGGCGGGCTGGCGCTGCGCCTTCGCGGTCGGGGACCCCGAGGTGCTCGATGGGCTGGCCCGGGTGAAGAACTTCTACGACACCGGCATCTTCGCCCCACTCCAGGTGGGGGCCGCCCGGGCCCTGGAGCTGGCCGATGAGATCGCTCCGCAGGTCTCCGAGCGCTACCGCGCCCGTCGCGATGTGCTGCGGGCGGCGCTCGAACCGCTCGGGCTCCAGGCCCGGATCCCGCAGGCCACCATCTACCTGTGGGCTCGGCTCCCCGAGTCGGCCGGCGAGGACGCCGCCTGGTGCGGCCGGGTGCTCGAGGAGAGCTTCGTAGCGCTTAGCCAGGGGAGTGCGTACGGGGAGTGGGGGCGCGGGTATGTACGCTTCGCCCTGACCGAGTCGGAGGAACGGCTTACCGAGGTCGTGCGACGGCTGGAAGAGTTGGCCGGGAGCGGAGTATGAACGACCGGATCCGGATCGACGGGATGGTCTTCACCGGCCGTCACGGCGTACTGGCCGAGGAGCGGCGCCGGGAGCAGCGGTTCGAGGTGGACGTGGAACTGGGGCTCGACCTGGAACCGGCCGCCCGCACCGACGACCTCTCCCTGACCGTGGACGCCCGGGAGGTCTGGCGGACCGTCCGGGAGGCGGTCGAGGGTCCTTCGCTCCACCTGGTCGAGGCCCTGGCGGCCCGGATCGCCGACGCCCTGCTGGGTATGGAGGGGGTACAGGAGGTGCGGGTGCGGGTGGGCAAACCCGAGGCGGCGCTCTTCGACGGCGATGAGCACGGCTACCAGGTGGAACTGCGACGGCGCCGCTTCCCCGAAGTCGCTCCTCCCGGTCGGCGCCGCCGGGAGCACGGAGCGTGACGGGGTCCGAAGCGGCCACCGGGGTGTGGGTCTGGCTCGGGCTGGGTTCCAACCTGGGCAACCGGGTGGCCGCCCTGCGCACCGGGGTGGCCGAGCTGGTCCGGGCCGGCCTGGAGCCCGAGGCCTTTTCCGACCTCTACCACAGCCGGCCGAAGTACCTCATCGACCAACCCCCCTTCGTGAACGCGGTGGGCCGCTTCCACACCCGGCTCACCCCCCGGCAGGTGCTGGCCGCCTGCCGGGCGGCCGAAGCAGCGGCCGGGCGGCGGCCGCGGGAGCGCTACGGCCCGCGCGAACTCGATGTGGACCTGCTCCTCTACGGCGACCGGCGGGTCCACGAAGAATCGTTGACTGTCCCCCATCCGGCCCTGGCCGAACGGCTCTTCGTGCTGGTGCCGCTGGCTTCTCTCGACCCGGACCTGGAGGTGCCGGGGCTCGGCCCGGTCACCGGACTGCTGACGGAAGCGCTCCGACGTCTGCCTGAGGAGGAAGGGGTGGTCTCCCTGGGCGGCTTCGTGCCCGACCGCGGCCGCCCGCTCGATCCCCGTACGCGCCCGGACGCCCCGGCGGCGGGGGGGGCGTGAGTCCGCGCCGGCCGGTGCGCGACGAGATCGAGGTGCGCGGGGAGTCGCGCGCCCTCACCCTGCTGGTCGTCGAGGGCCCTCCGGGGACGGGGAAGACCGACCTCGCCCGGGCCCTGGCCCGGCGGCTGAACGCCCGTTGCGTGCTCGATCGGGCGGCCGAGAATCCCTTCCTGGAGGAGTTCGACCGGGACGCCCGCCGCTGGGCCTTCAAGACCCAGCTCTTCCTCACCCTCTCCCGCTTCATGCAGCAGCAGGAACTCCAGCAGGGGGACCTCTTCCACGACCTGACGGTGACCGACTACCTCTTCGAGAAGGACCGTCTCTACGCTTCCCTCACCCTGGACGACCGGGAACTCGCCCTCTACGAGAAGCTGGTCGGGCTGATGGAGCGGGACCTGCCGCACCCCGACCGGATCATCTACCTGCAGGCACCGGCGGGGGAACTCCACGACCGGCTGGCCGCGCGCCCCGGGCGGAGATCGGGGCCGGGGCGGGAGTACCTCTCCGCCCTGGTCGAGGCCTACAACTACTTCTTCCTCCACCACCACCGCTCCCCGGTACTGGTCGTCAACGTGACCCGTCGGGAGCCGTGGACGACTCCCCGTCTGGAAGAGCTGCTCGAGGAGATGCAGCGTCCCCAGGCGGGCCTCCGCTACTGGAATCCCTCCCTTGAATCCGGGGCGGCGAGGGGGTAGGTTGCTCCCTGTCCGGGGCCGTCCCACCTTCCCAGAGGTGCCGGGTTGAAGGAAGCGCGCTATATCACGATCGAAGGCCCGATCGGGGTCGGCAAGACCAGCCTGTCCACCCTGCTGGGCCGCCGGCTCGGGGCCCGCCTGGTGCTCGAGCGCCCGGATGAGAACCCTTTCCTGGACGATTTCTACAAAGACCCGAAACGGTACGCCTTCAAGACCCAGCTCTTCTTCACCCTCTCCCGCTACATGCAGCAGCAGGACTTCGCCCAGCAGGACCTCTTCCACGAACTGGTCATCGCCGACTATCTGTTCGCCAAGGACAAAATCTTCGCCTACCTGACCCTGGACGACAAGGAACTGGCTCTCTACGAGAAGCTGGTCGAGCTGATCGAGCCGGAGATCCCCCGTCCCGACCTGGTCATCTATCTGCAGGCCACCACCGAAGTGCTGCTGGAACGGATCCGCCGGCGCGGCCGGGCCTATGAGCGGAGACTCTCCGAGGAGTACCTCCGCTCGCTCAACGAGGCCTACAACTACTACTTCTTTCATTACCTGGAGAGCCCGCTGCTGGTGGTGAACACGAGCGCGATCGACTTCGTGCACCGGCAGGCCGACCTCGACGACCTGATCGAGGAGATCCGGCGCCCCCACGCCGGCACGACCTTCTACGGGCCGAGGCCCGCCGGATCATGACCCCGAGCCCGAGCCAGGAGCCCCCCCGGGAGAAAGTGACCGTCCGCACCCTGCGCCGCCTCAAGCGCGAGGGTATCCCGATCGTCTGCCTGACCGCCTATGAGGCGTTGACCGCCCGTCTGCTCGACCGCGCCGGGGTGGACCTGATCCTGGTCGGTGACTCCGGTGGGATGGTCATGGCCGGCCGGCCGGACACCATCGCGGTCACCATGGCCGAGATGCTCCACTTCACCCGCTGGGCCGCCCGGGGGGTGGAGCGGGCCCTGCTGGTGGCCGACCTGCCCTTTCTCTCCTACCAGGTCACCCCCGAGGAGGCGCTGCGCAACGCCGGACGCCTGATGGCCGAGGGGGGCGCCGAAGGGGTCAAGCTGGAGGGGGGGGAACCGATGGTGCCCACCATCCGGCGGCTGGTGGAGGTGGGGATCCCGGTCATGGGGCACCTCGGGCTGACCCCCCAGAGCGTTCATGTGCTGGGGGGCTACGTGCTGCAGGGGACCGGGCCGGGAGCCGAGGAGCGGCTGGTGCGGGAGGCTCATCTGCTCGAGGAGGCGGGCTGCTTCAGCCTGGTGCTGGAGAAGATCCCGGCCGAGACGGCCGAACGGATCACCGCCGCGGTCGGCATCCCCACCATCGGCATCGGGGCGGGGGCCGGCTGCGACGGCCAGATCCTGGTCACCCAGGACCTGCTCGGCCTCTTCACCGACTTCAAACCCCGCTTTGTGCGCCATTACGAGCAGCTCGCCGCCCGGATCGAGGAGGCGGTCGGCCACTGGGCCCGCGACGTGCGTGAGCATGCCTTCCCCGGGCCGGAGGAGTCCTACCACCGCGCCGGGGAGGAGTGATGGAGCGCCTGACCGCCCTCGAGGCGATGCGGGCGTGGTCCCGGCGGGTGCGGGGAGGTGGGGAGCGCTTGGCTTTCGTCCCCACCATGGGCGCCCTCCACGAGGGGCATCTCTCCCTGGTCGGGCTGGGTCGGCAGCGGGCCGACCGGGTGGTCGCCAGCGTCTTCGTGAATCCGACCCAGTTCGGTCCCGGTGAAGACTTCGAACGCTATCCCCGTGACCCCCAGGGGGACGCCGCCCGGCTCTCCTCGGCCGGCGCCGACGCCGTATGGTTCCCCGAGACGGCCGATCTCTACCCGGAGGGGGTGAGTACCTGGGTGGTGGAAACCGATCTCTCCGCCCGGCTGGAAGGGGCCGCCCGGCCGGGGCACTTCCGGGGGGTGACCACGGTGGTGACCAAGCTGCTCCAGGTGGTCGAACCCGACCTGATGGTGATGGGGCAGAAGGACGCCCAGCAGGTGGCCGTGCTGCGGCGCATGCTGCGTGACTTGCGGATGCCGGTGGCTATGGTCGTGGCCCCCACCGTGCGTGAGGGTGACGGTCTTGCTCTCTCCAGTCGTAACGCCTACCTTTCCGCCGCCGAACGCCGCCAGGCGGTCGCTCTCCACCAGGCGCTGCGGGAGGGGGAGGGGGCCTGGCGGGCGGGGGAGGCAGATCCGCAAGCCGTCCTGGATCTGATGCGCGAACGGATCGAGCGGGAACCGGACGCGCGGAACGATTACGTTGCCGCCGTGGACGGCGAAACCTTCCTGCCCGTCTCCGAGCTCGGCCCGCACGTCCTGCTGCTGACCGCGGTCTGGATCGGTGCGACCCGTCTGATCGACAATCTCCCGCTGGCCGGGGAGGGCTAGGTGCTGCTCAGCATCCTGAAATCGAAGATCCAGCGGGCCCGGATCACGGGCACCGAGCTCTATTATGAGGGAAGCCTGACGCTCGACCCGATCCTGATGGATGCCGCCGGGATGCTGCCGGGGGAACGTGTTCAGGTGGTCAATATCAACAACGGAGAGCGGCTGGAGACCTATCTGATCCGCGGGCGCACCCCCGGCAACGGTGAGGTCGTGCTCAACGGGCCCGCCGCCCGCCGCGGATACGTCGGCGACGAGGTTATCATCCTCTCGTACGCCCTGATGGGTCCGGAGGACGCCGCCGGACTCCTGCCTGTCGTGTTGGTGCTGGATGGGCAGAACCGCCCCGTGGAGAAACGCTAGCGGATTGACTCCTTCCGCATCCACAGACCGGCCCGTCCCGGACGCCGCGGTCGTGCTCGCCGCCGGCCAGGGAATCCGCATGAAGAGCCCGCTGCCCAAAGTGCTCCACCGGGTGGCGGGCCGTACCATGATCGACCGGGTGGTCGCGGGACTCGAGGAGGCGGGGGTTCCCGAGATCGTGGTGGTGGTCGGCTTCGGCCGACCGGCGGTGGAGGAGGAACTACGGGCCACCCATCCCCGGGCGGTACCCGTCGAGCAGGCCGAACAGCTCGGCACCGGGCACGCCGTGCGCTGTGCCCTGCCGGTCCTTGATAAGGGGGCCGGGACGGTGGGGGTGTTCAGCGGGGACACCCCGCTCCTGACTGCCGCGACCGTGCACGGGCTGATGCGGGAGCACCTCGGGCGAGCGGCCGCCCTGACCCTGCTCACGGCTGAGCTGGACGACCCCGAAGGCTACGGCCGGGTGATCCGTTCCCCGGAGGGACGGGTCGAACGTATTGTCGAGCAGAAGGATGCGAGTCCCGCCGAGCGGGCCGTCCGGGAGATCAATGCCGGGGCCTACATCTTCACCCAGCCTGATCTGCGTGCGGCCCTGGAGGGGCTGAGCACCGGGAATGCCCAGGGGGAGTACTATCTGACCGACACCGTCGGACTGCTGCGCGCCCGGGGCCGGACGGTGGCGGCGGTCGTCGCCCCCGGGGATGCCTTCGAGGTGCTGGGGGTGAACACCCTCGAGCAGCTGCTCCAGGCCGAACGGCTCCTGCGGGAGCGCAGGGAGCTCCAGGTATGAGTATCCGGCGACGTCTCCTCTCCGCGGTGGCACTGGTGACCGCCGTGGCGACCATCGTGGTCGTGGTGGTGCTGGTGCTGCTGCGTCCCGGCTCCGACCGGGGGGCCTCGGAGGACGCCTTCGCCCGGCTGGGTGAGCAGCAGGCG
Organism: uncultured Gemmatimonadota bacterium; assembly: GCA_964519015.1. Taxonomy (GTDB): domain Bacteria; phylum Blakebacterota; class Blakebacteria; order Blakebacterales; family CAYUVJ01; genus CAZFHZ01. Next base: position 30,794 of record CAZFHZ010000020.1, read on the forward strand.
GCTTCGGCGCCCGACCAGCGCCCCCAGGTGGAGGTCCTCAACGGCTGTGGGACCCCCCGGATCGCCGCCCGGGTGCAGGACTTCCTGAGGGAGCGTGGCTACGACGTGGTCAATGTGGAGAACGCCTCCGGTTTCGATTACGAGGAGACGCTGGTGATCGATCGGGGGGGGGACCTCGACGTGGCCCGCGCGCTGGCCCGCCAACTCGACACCCGCAACGTCATCCGGCAGGTCCGTCCCGACCTGGTCCTCCAGGTCACCGTGATCCTGGGCCGGGATTACCCCTCCCTCCGGCCCTTCCGGGATGGGACGCCCCCGTGAGCGATGACCGGTCCACCGAGCGGCGACTGCGTCGTGAACGGGAGGGGAGCGACCCGGGCGAACTGGCCCGCGGACTGGCCGAGGCCGCCCTCACCCGGAAAGCGGAAGGGATCGTCATCCTCGACCTGAAGGGACTCACCAGTATGGCCGACCACTTCGTGATCGCCACGGTGACCACCGACGTGCATGCACGGGCGGTCGCCGAAGCGGTCGTGGAATGGGCCGAGGAGAGCGCCGGTGAGCGTCCCTGGCATGTGGAGGGGGACGAGGGGAGCCGGAACTGGGTCCTGCTCGACTTCGTCGACGTGGTCGTCCACCTCATGCAACCCGAGACCCGCGCTTACTACGCGCTGGAGAAGCTGTGGGGGGACGCCCCTCGCCATCCGGTGGAGGATCCGCCCCGATGAGCCTGCTCGAGCGGACCCTGGCCGGACTCCGGCAGGCCCTCCAGCGGGCCGCCGCCGCCCAGGGGTGGGAACTCGATCCGGCCCAGGTGCCCCTGGAATCCCCGCGTGATCCGGCCCATGGCGACCTGGCCTCGACGGTCGCGCTCGCCCTGGCCGGCCGGCTCGGCCGCCGGCCCCGGGAGGTGGCCGAGACGCTGCAGCGCGCCCTGCAGGCCGATCCTCCCGCCGGCGTGCCGATCGCCGCGATCGAGGTGGCCGGCCCCGGTTTCCTGAACTTCCGGATGACGCCCGACTGGCTGGCCGGCGCTCTGGACGAGGTACGGAGCGAGGGGGCCGACTATGGCCGGAGCGACCGGCTGGCCGGCCGCTCGGTGCTCTTCGAGTTCGTCTCGGCCAATCCCACCGGACCGCTCAACGTGGTGAGCGCTCGCGCCGCCGCCGTCGGGGACGCGCTGGCCGCCCTCTGGGCGAGAGCCGGCGCCCGGGTCGGCCGGGAGTTCTACGTCAACGACGCGGGGCGGCAGGTGCGTCTGCTCGGGCTCAGCCTGGAAGCGCGGGTACGCCAGAGGCTGGGGGAAGAGGCCCCCCTGCCCGAGGAGGGCTACCACGGCGACTACCTGGTCGAGCTGGCCGAGCAGTTCCTGGCCGGCGGATTCCCCGAATGGTGGCGCACCCGGCCGACCGTCCACGATGCAGGGGAGGAAGGGGCGGGAGAGGACCGCAGCGACCGCCTGGCGGCCTGGGCCATCGAGCGGATCGTGGGACGCCAGCGGTGCACCCTGGAGTCGTTCGGCCTGCGTTTCGACACTTGGTTCCAGGAGTCCTCGCTGCATGCCAGCGGCGCGGTGACCACCACCCTCGAGGAGTTGAAGGCCCGGGGGGTCACCTTCGAGGCCGAAGGAGCCCTCTGGCTCCGCTCGAGCGCACTGGGTGATGAGAAGGACCGGGTACTGGTGACCGGTGACGGCCGCCCCACCTACCTGCTGCCCGATATCGCCTACCATCGTGACAAGTATGTCCGCGGCTGGGAGAGCCTGGTCGACCTGTGGGGGCCCGACCACCACGGCTACATCCCTCGCATGGCGGCCGCGCTCCAGGCGCTCGGCCATGCCGCGGAGAGTTTCCGTGTCCTCATCGTCCAGCAGGTCAACCTGCTGCGCGGGGGGCAGGTGGTGAAGATGAGTAAGCGGGCCGGGCGGCTTATCGAGATGGAGGAACTGATCGAGGAGGTAGGGGTGGACGCGGCCCGCTTCTTCTTCCTCATGCGGGGGACCAGCACCCACCTCGACTTCGACCTCGACCTGGCGGTGGCCCGCAACGAGGAGAACCCGGTCTATTACGTGCAGTACGCTCATGCGCGCATCTGCAGCATCCTGGAGCGGGCTTCCGCAGAGGGGCTTGAGGTGTCGCGCCTGATCCGGGGGGCCGATCCGTCCCGGCTGGTCGAGCCGGAGGAACGCACGCTCCTCCGCCTGATCGCCGACCATCCGGAGATGGTCGCCGAGGCGGCCCGCTCGTTCGAACCGCAGCGGCTCACCACCGGGCTGCGGGAACTGGCCGCGGCCTTCCATCCCTTCTACCACAGCCATCGCGTCCTGGGAGCGCCCGAGGAGCTGCAGGCGGCCCGCCTCGCCCTCTGCCAGGGGGTGCGCACCACCCTGGCCAACGGGCTCGCCCTGCTCGGGGTCTCCGCCCCCGAGCGGATGTGACCGCGGAGCGAAGCGTGCCCCCCTCACCCGACGACCTGCGTCCGATCCGCTGGGAGCAGGGGCGGCTCCGGCTGCTCGACCAGACCCGGTTGCCGGTCGAGGAGCGGTGGCTGGAGATCCCCGATGCGGAGACCATGGCGGAAGCGATCCGGAGTCTGAGGGTACGGGGGGCGCCGGCGATCGGTCTGGCCGCGGCCTACGGTCTGGCCGTGGAGGCGGAGCGGGCGGTGGCCGGGGGGAAGAGGGGGCGGGCCCTCACGGCGCAGCTGGAGGCGGCCGGGCGGCTGCTGGCGGCCACCCGACCGACCGCCCGTAACCTCTTCTGGGCGCTGGAGGCCATGGAGCGGGAGCGGCTGGCGTGGGTGGAGGCGGGGGAGGATCCACCCGCCCTCACCCGGCGGCTCCTGGCCCGGGCGCAGGCCCTCCACCGGGACGACCTGGCGCGCAGCGAGGCCATGGCGGTGCATGGAACGGCCCTGCTGCCGGAGGGATGCGAGGTCCTGACCCACTGCAACACCGGGGCGCTGGCCACCGGGGGAGGTGGGACCGCCCTGGGGGTGATCCGGGCCGCCCACCGGGCCGGCCGGCTCCGTCACGTCTGGGCCACCGAGACCCGCCCTCTTTTACAGGGGGCCCGCCTGACCACCTGGGAGCTAGACCGGCTGGGCATCCCCCACACGCTGATCGTGGATTCTGCAGCCGCCTTCCTGATGAAGCAGAAGCGGGTGGACGCGGTATTGGTGGGAGCGGACCGCATCGCGGTCAACGGCGATGTGGCTAACAAGATCGGGACCCTGGCGCTGGCCGGGCACGCCCGGACGGCCGGGATCCCGTTCTATGTGGTGGCTCCGCTGAGCACGTTCGATCCGACCCTCCCGAACGGGGCGGCTATCCCGATCGAGGAGCGGGGGGCGGGAGAGGTGGTCGGGTGGGGGGGAGTGCCCACGGCCCCGGACGGGACCGCGGTATGGTCGCCGGCCTTCGATATCACCCCGGCGGCCAGCCTCACGGCGATCGTGACTGAACGTGGAACGGTCTCACCCGTTAATAGGGAGGAGATCGCACGACTCCTCGAGCGGGCGTGAGGCGGCCAGAGCGCGGTTGCCGCCGGCAGCACGGGTTCGTATGTTGGACAGGATTCATCGGGGTAGTGCGCAGTCCGGCCGGTGGCCGGTGGGCGCCAGATCCGCCCGCTGAGACGAGGCGGAAGGAGGCCGTTACAAGCATGAAGAAGCACGTCGTTTGCGTGAGCCTGGCCCTGGCGACCCTGGTGGTCGTACTGGCCGGATGCGCCCCGCCTGAGGTCACCTCGGCGAAGCTCTACATCACGCACAAGGACTGGGCGAATGCCCGGACCGCCCTGGAGAAGGCGACCCAGCTCTACCCTGATAACGCCGAGGCGTGGAAACTGCTCGGTGACGTCGACATGACCGAGCGGAAGTGGGCCGAAGCCCGGACGCACTACCTCAGGGCGGGCTCCCTGAACCCGATGACGAAGCGGGAAGTCGACGCGATCCTGGAGAGCAACTGGGTGCAGCACTACAACAACTCGGTGGCCCTCATCAACCGCGGCGACCTGGAGCGGGCCCGGCAGGAACTCATCATCGCCCAGCTACTGGGGCCGGACAAAGCCCCCGGCTGGCGTAACCTGGGGTTCATCTACACCCAGATGGACTCGATCGATGCGGCCCTGCGGGTCTACGAACGGGCGATCCAGCTGGAGCCGGGGAACCTCGAGGTGCGGAAGAACGTAGGCTTCGTCTACTTCAACAACCGCGAATACGCCAAGGCGCTGGAGTACCTGGAACCGGTCATCGACAACTACATGACGGACGGCGCGACGGTCTCCAGCCTGGCGGTCTGCTACGTGCAGACCGACCAGCGCGCCAAGGCACTCGCCCTCTACGAGCTGGCGCTCCAGGCCGACCCGGAGAACGAGGAGCACCTCTTCAACCTGGCCTACATGTACATCCAGGAGGGGAATGACGACGCGGCGCTCCCCTATCTGCTCAAGGTGATCGAGGCCAACCCGTTCGACGCCGAGACGATGGCCCAGATCTCCTTCATCTTCGTGAACAAGAACGACGACGATAAATCCTTCCCCTACCTGGAGAAGGCCAACGAACTCGATCCCAACAACGACCTCGTCTGGCGTTTCCTGGGAGGTTACTGGATCCGGCACGGCGAGATCGAGCGGGGGACCGCGGCCTTCGCGCGGGCGGATCAACTCGAGCGGTTGAAGGCGGGCACCCCGCCGCCGACGAGCGCCCCGCCGGACACGACCCACATCCCGCCCGGCCTTTTCTGATCCCTGCGTTCCGACCGATCCACGCGGACGGACGCGCCGGCCCCTCCGGGGACCGGCGCGTCGCCTTCTCAGGCGATTGCACCGATGAGCTACAGGGCCGATACTCTGGAGGCCGGATCCATCGATCCCCGGCGTCACCAAGACCGAACCCCCGACCGGAGGGCTGGCGTGCAGGGCGGTAGCGCGATGGTGGACGAACTGAAGGAACGACTGCTGGCGGAGGGGCAACTGCCCCGGCATGTGGCCGTCATCATGGACGGGAACGGACGGTGGGCCCAGCAGCGGGGACTCGACCGGGTGGCCGGACACGAGGCCGGGGTCCAGGCCGTCCGGCGGGTGGTCGAGGCGGCCGCCGAGGTCGGGCTCGAGGTGCTCACGCTCTACGTCTTCAGTATGGAGAACTGGAAACGTCCGCTCAGCGAGGTCCGATCGCTCATGCACCTGCTGAGCGAGACCATCGAGGAGGAGATGGAGGCGCTCAACCGCAACGGGGTGCGAGTGCGCATCACCGGGGACCTCAGCGAGGTCCCGCCGGAACCGCGTCAGGGATTACAGCGGGCGGTCGAACTGACCGCCGGCAACGACCGGCTGGTGCTCAACCTGGCCCTGAACTACGGGGGGCGGCGCGAGATCCTGCGGGCCGTGGAACGGCTGACGGCCCACCGCCTGGCCACCGGACGGACCGGTCCGGTCACCGCCGAGGAGTTCGAGTCCTACCTGGGGACCTACCGGCTTCCCGATCCCGACCTGCTCATCCGCACCAGCGGCGAACAGCGATTGAGCAACTTCCTGCTCTGGCAGATGGCGTACTCCGAGATCTACTTCACCGACACTCTCTGGCCCGATTTCGACGAGGTCGCCTTCTACCAGGCCCTGCTCGACTATGCCGGACGGGAGCGGCGCTATGGTCGGACCAGCGGCCAGGTAAGCCACTAGGCCGTTCGTGCCGCCGCCGGGACTCTCCAGACGACTTCCCATCGCCCTGATCGGGGGTCCGGCCGTTCTTGTGCTGAGCGGCTGGGGGGGGATCCCCTTCCTGCTGCTGGTGGGGGTGATCGCCCTGCGGGGGCAGTGGGAACTGGTCCGGCTCTACGCCCCCGAACACGGGCTGGGGATGGTCCGGGTGGTGGTGCTGCTGGTCGGAGCGGCGCTGCTGGCCGACGCCTGGCTGGAGGGGGGGCAGGGGTGGGCGTGGATTCTGCTGGCCGGGACCGCCCTGGTGCTGGGCCTCCAGGTCTTCCTGCCGGGGGAGGTGACCACGGCCGGCGCGGTGGCGGGAGGTTGCACCTCCTGGCTCTACGTCGTGATCCCGCTGGCCCATCTGCTCTGGCTGCGGGGGGTCCCCGGACCGGCCGGCGAGATCGTGAACGGCGCCGGAGTGGTGATCATGCTCTGGTTGCTCGTCTGGGCCTTCGACACCGCAGCCTATTTCGTGGGGAGTGCCTGGGGTCGTCACAAGCTGATCCCGGCCGTCTCTCCGGCCAAGTCGTGGGAGGGGACGGCCGGCGGATTCGGGGCCGCGGTGCTCCTCGGACTGGCCGCCGCCGGGCTGGGCGGGAGCGGACTCGGCTGGAGTCCCGGAGCTGGAATCGGGGCCGGCCTGCTGGTCGGGGCCGGAGCCCTGCTGGGCGATCTGATCGAGTCGCGCCTCAAGCGGGGGGTGGGTCAGAAGGACGCCGGCACCATGCTGGCCGGGCACGGTGGGGTGCTCGACCGGTTCGACTCGATGCTCGTCTGCGCGCCGCTGATCTACTGGGGATCGGTCCTTCTCGGCGGGCTCGCTCGTATCCTCTGACTCGGGACACCAGGTCGCATGGACACCTGCAGCGTGAGCATCCTCGGTTCCACCGGATCCATCGGCCGCAACACCCTCGACGTGCTGGAGGGGCTGGAGCGGGGGGGGATCCGGGTGCGGGTGGCCGCCCTCACCGGCGGATGCTCCATCGGACTGCTGGCCGCCCAGATCCGCCGATGGCGTCCCGCCCTGGCCGTGCTGGCCGGCCCCGAAGGGCTCCCGAGGCTGCGGGTGGAACTGGGCGAGCTGGCCGGGAGCGTCGAACTGGACGCCGGTCCCGAGGCGCTGGCCCGGGCGGCCGTCCATCCGGAGGCGGCGATCGTGGTGAACGCCCTGGTCGGAGCCGCCGGGTTGGTCCCGACCGTGCGGGCGCTGGAGAACGGCAAACGGATCGCCCTGGCCAACAAAGAGACCCTGGTCGTGGGCGGACCGCTGGTGATGGCGCTGGCCGGCGGCCGGGGTTCGATGCGGCTGCTGCCGGTGGACAGTGAGCACAGCGCCCTGCTGCAGGCGCTGGGAGCGCATCCCGACGAGGAGGTGGCCCGGCTCATCCTGACCGCTTCGGGGGGGCCCTTCCGCGACACGCCGATCGAAGCTTTCGCGGCCATCACCCCGGAACAGGCCCTGCGCCACCCGACCTGGCAGATGGGCCCCAAGATCACGATCGACTCGGCCACCATGATGAACAAGGGGCTGGAGGTGATCGAGGCCCACTGGCTCTTCGGCATCCCGGTGGATCGGATCGGGGTCGTGGTCCACCCTCAGAGCATCGTGCACAGCCTGGTGGAGTTTGTGGACGGCAACATCCTGGCCCATCTTTCCGTAGCGGATATGCGGCTGCCCATCCAGTACGCCCTCACCTGGCCGCGGCGGCTCGCCTCGGTCGCGGCTCCGCGCCTGGGGATCGAGGAACTGGGGGCGCTGCATTTCCAGCCGCCCGACGAAGAGCGGTTCCCGGCGCTGGAACTCTGCCGGCACGCGGTGCGGGTCGGCGGCACCCTGCCGGCGGCGCTGAACGCCGCCAACGAAGTGGCCGTGGCCGCCTTCCTGGACGGGGAACTGGCCTTCCCGGGCATCTCCGTCTGTATCCGCCGGGTCATGGAAGCGCACCGGGTGGTGCCCGGACCCGACCTGGAGCAACTGGTCGATGCGGGTGAAGAAGCGGCGCGGCAGGCCCGGGACCTCATCGCAGCCTACTCCCGAGGGGGGGACTTTTGACGACTTTCGTTTCGTTCGTGGTGGTGCTCGGGGTGCTGGTCTTCGTGCACGAGTTCGGCCATTTCCTGGCCGCCAAGTCGGCCGGGGTGCGGGTGCTCCGGTTCAGTCTGGGGTTCGGCCCGCGCCTGATCGGCTTCCAGCGGGGAGAGACCGAGTACGTGGTGAGCGCCCTCCCGCTGGGGGGCTACGTCAAGATGGCCGGGGACGAGTCGGAGGAGATGGAGGAGGACTATGTGGAGCGCGAGCCGGGTCCCGGCGACTACATGTACGCCAGCCTCCCGCGGCGCGCGGCCATCATCACCGCCGGTCCCCTGATGAACATCCTGCTCGCGCTCCTGCTCTACACCGGACTGGCCCTGGCGCTGGGGATCACCCTGCTGACCAGCACCGAGGTCGGCTACGTGCAGCCCGAGAGTCCGGCCGGCCGGGCCGGCCTGCGCTCGGGTGACCGGATCAGCGCCGTGGACGGGGTCGCCGTGACCGACTGGGCGGCGGCCATGGACGCCCTTCGGACCGGATTCGGTCTTCGCCACGAGTTAACCCTGGAGCGCGGAGGAGAGCGCCGGACCCTCGAACTGCCCAGCATCCTGGCCGCCGACGGGGGACTCGATCCCACCCTGGCCGACTCCACGGGGAACGGGCCGGCCTGGATCAACTTCTACGGATTCGAACAGCCCTTCGGCCCACGTCTGGGTGGGGTGACCGAGGATGGGGTCGCCCATCAGGCCGGGCTGCTTGAAGGGGACGAGATCACGGCCATCGATGGCGAGCCGGTCACCCGCTGGTGGCAGGTGCGCGCGGCGGTGGAGCGCCGGGCGGGGGAGCCGGTGGGCATCACCTACCGGCGCGAGGGGGACGCGGGGGTGGAGACCGGGACGGTGACACTCGTCCCGGAGCCCTGGACCGACCCCCTCACCGGTCTCGCCCAGGGGAAACTGGGTGTCTACCCCGACCCGGGCACACTGCCGCTGGAGCGGCGCAGTCTGGGCCCCCTCGCCGCCCTGGGGCAGGGGGCGGGGGAGACTTGGCAGAACGGCACCCTGGTCTTTGCCATCCTCAAAGGCCTGTTGAGCGGCAGTATCTCGATGAAGCGCAGCCTGGGGGGACCGGTCATGATCGCCCAGATGATCGGGGACCAGGCCCGGAGCGGCCTGGTCTCCCTGCTCGCTTTCACGGCCTTCCTGAGCGTCAACTTCGGGATGCTCAACCTGCTCCCCATCCCGGTCCTGGATGGCGGCCACCTCGTCTTCCTGGGCGCCGAAGCCGTGCGGGGCCGCCCCCTGCCGCTGAAAGTGCGGCTGGTGGCCACCCAGGTGGGCATGGCCTTCCTGCTCCTGCTGATGATTTTTGTGACCTTCAACGATATCATGCGGATCCTCTGAGGCTCCGCCCGTCCCGCGGCCCCGGACTCCGGGAGGTGTGACCCCGTGCTGCCCGAGATCACGATCATCGCCGGCCATGCCGTGCTGAACGACCTGCTCAACGCGACGATCATCTTTGTAGTCGTCTGGCTGCTCAGCCGGCTCATCCGGCTCCTCTTCAACCTCATCCAGGCACGCCTGACCAGCCGGACCCGCACCGACCTGGATGACCGCGTCCTGAACGCCGTCAAAGGCCCGGTCTCGATAGGGATCTGGGTGCTCGGCCTGAAGTGGGCCCTGAAGAGTCTCGACCTGCCGAACTGGGGCTTCCGCGAAGCGAGCATCGAGAAGATCGTCGGCGGCTGGAACAAGGGGATCGACAGCCTCTTCTTCGTGCTCCTGACCCTGGTGGTCATCAGCCTGATCACCCGCTGTTTCGACGTGCTGGCTCGCTGGTTCGCCGGCCGGGTGGCCGCCCGGACCGAGAGCCGGGTGGACGATGAACTGGTCCCGATCGTCAACCGGCTCTTCCAGGTCCTGGTCTGGGCCGTCGCCCTGATCGTGGTCTTCGATCACTTCGGCATCGAGGTCTCCTCTCTGCTGGTCGCTCTGGGAGCCGGTTCCCTGGCCTTCGCCCTGGCCGCCCAGGAGACCCTGGCCAACATGATCGGGGGGTTCATCATCTTCATCGACCGCCCCTTCCGGACCGGGGACCGGATCGAACTAGAGAACGGCACGCGGGGGGACGTGCAGGACATCGGATTGCGCAGCACCAAGATCCTCACCTTCGAGAACACCATCCTGGTCGTGCCCAACGCCCAGATCATCAAGGAGAAGGTGACCAACCTCTCCTATCCCGACCCGAAGATCCGGATCATGGTCAACCTGGGCGTGGCCTACGGGAGCGACCTCGACCGGGTCAAGCAGATCGTGCTCGAGGTAGCCCGGGCGCACCCGAAGATCCTCGACGACCCCGAACCACGGGTCTTCTTCCTCGACTTCGGGGACTCTTCCCTCGATCTGCGGCTCATCGCCCGGACCGGGGACTACATGGATCAATGGGCCCTGACTGAGGAGATCCGGATGGGCATCTGGCGGGCGCTCGCCCGGGAGGGAGTCAACATCCCCTTCCCGCAGCGCGACCTGTGGATCCGCAACTGGCCGGCCGGGACGGACCGGCCGGGACGGACCGGGGGGCCGGAGGCGTGACCGGGTCGGGGGGACGGGAGGTGTCGAAGCGGGTGAACTCTACCGGCTACTCGTGCGTCATAACACTGGAATGACCACTATTGAGGACACTCGCAGGCGTCTCGGACTCCTGCTGCCGGCCCTGCTGCTGGGCCTCTCGATCGGTCTCTACCCCCGGCCGGCCGGGGGCCAGAACCCGCCGATCGACCTGCAGAAACAGCGGGAACTCTCCCGCTATTACACCACCGGCTACAAGTACTTCGAGATCCAGGACTACGCCGGGGCGATCCCCGCCCTGAAGCGCTACACCGAGCTGGACACCACCAACGTGGACGCCTGGTACTACCTGGCCATCTGCTACCGGGAGACCAAGCAGTACCCCGAGGCGATCCTGGCCTTCGAAGCCCTTAACCGC
>CAZFHZ010000021.1:0-40182 GCA_964519015.1 uncultured Gemmatimonadota bacterium
CGCAGGGCGTTCAGACTGACCGGCTTGCCGTCGACCAGCACCATCCCGGAGGGTGTGTAACCGGCCATCTGCTGGCTGACCCCCTGGAGGTTCTGGATCTGCTCCATCATGGCCGCGACCTCCTCGTCCACGCTCGCCCCGGTCAGGCCGGCCGAGATGTCCTGGAGCTGGAACCAGTGGATCTCGCTCTCGATCTCCCGCTCCCCCCCGGAAGTGGTGACGATCCGCGAGACCTGCCAGGCGTAGGTGGCACCCGCCTGGAGCGGGATGGCCTCCACCGAGGCGGGATAGACCACGGTGGTCTGGTCGTCCACTTCCTTCTCCCAGTTCGCGAACCCCTGCATCGCCTCCTCGGCCGTGGCCGCGTCCCCCACCGCCACCACCTTGATGTGGAAGCGTACGGTCTGGGAGCCGGTCATGGCGTCGGAGGTCCAGAAGAACTGCGGGTTGCTGGTGGCGACCACCGGCAGGATGCCGCCGAACTCCGCCCCCGGTCCGAGCAGTTCGACCCGGGAGGGGTTGCTGACCACCAGGGCGAACTCACCGCTCGAAAGGAGGGCCGGCGCTTCGCTGTAGGCCTCGATCCGGAAGGTGTAGGTGTCGGAAGGGAGCACCCCGGTCTCCAGCAGCGTGTTCACGATTTTCTCCGCCTGGTCGGTGTTCACGTCGAAGTCGGAGAGCGTGTAGACCTGGCCGGCCTCCGAGAGATCCCGGTTGGACTTGGTCAGGCCTTCCGGCCCCAGCACGAAGGGGTCGGTCTGGGCGGAGGCGAGCTGGATATCGGCCATCGCTCCGGCCAGGATGAGGAACCGGAGGTGGATGGTCTGATCGACTCCGGCCGTGTTGACGATGGTCAGCGAGAAGAGGTCGGGGTGGACCGCCGTATTCGTCGGATCGAAGTCCGAGAGGTAGAAGGACTGGATGTCCGGCTGGTTCCATGTGAAGATCACGCTCACCTGTGCGCCGGCCACCGCCGGCCACAGTACGAGCCCCGCAGCCACCAGCCCGAGCAGGTGGCGGCGCCTGGTTGCGCGCATTTTTCCCTCCCTGAGGTTATTTCGGCTGGCGAACATCAAGTTTAGCCCCCTTCCCGGCCGTTGCCAAACCCCAATCGCGACCGCCGTCAAGTAACACCCCCCTGCGGGTGCCCGGTATCAGAGCCCGAAGAAGCGCTGGATGCGTCTCAGGAGGGCCTTCTCCCCCAACTCCACCCCGGAGCCGGTCTCGTCCCGGCGGGCGGCTACCTGCCGCCGGGTCTCGGAGAGTTCCTCGGTCCGGCGGTAATAGATGGTGGCCATCTCGGCCGCCACCGCCGGGTTCTCCTGGATGATCCGGGCGAACGCTTCCCGGTCGATGATGATGACCAGGGTGTCCTCGAGCGCCCGCACCGTGGCGTTGCGCCGTTCCCCGGCCAGCAGACTCATCTCGCCGATGAAGTCCCGGGGACCCAGTACGGCCACCGGGATCTCCGCTCCCCCCCCCTCGGGGAGCAAGAGCACCTGTACCCGCCCCGAGAGGATGATGAAGAAGGAATCCCCTTCCTCCCCCTGGCGGATGAGGATCTCCCCCCGCCCGTACGACTTGGGGACCAGGCCCTCGGCCAGGGAATGCAGCTGCTGTCCGCTCAACGGGGAGAAGAGGTCCACCTGCCGGAGCAGATCGGTCACCTGGTCGGTCTGCTCGGCCGCGGTCGGTGCCTCCTCCGAGCGCATATAGACATTCCGGATCGGCCAGGGGATGGTGATCCTGTAGCGCTTGAAGACGTACCAGATGTTGGTCATCACGCCGTCGCTGATCTCCGGCGTGCGGGGGAAGTCCCGGATCCAGAAGCGGATATGGTAGATGATGGCGCTCTCCCCGTACTCGTGGGTCCAGACCCGGGGGGCGGGCTGCCGCAACACGTCGGGGGACTGCAAGACCGCCTCCAGGACCGCTCCCTTGACCCGATTGGGGGGCTCCCGGTACTCCACACCCACATAGCGGTCCACGGCCGAGTAGGGTTCGTTCAGGCTCAGGTTGCTGAGGTCGGTCTTGGCCACCACCGAGTTGGGGATGACGACCCCGATGTTCCCCCGGGTGTTCAGGCGGGTGGCCCGCCAGTTCACCTCGATCACCCGCCCCTCGTGCTCGCCGATCTTGACCCAGTCCCCCATGTGGAAAGGGCGCTCGAACTGCAGGATCACCCCGGAGAAGAGGTCCCCCAGCACGTTCTGGAGGGCCAGACCGAGCACCAGGGTGATGACCGCCGCCCCACCCCCCAGCAAGGTGGCGTTGAAGCCCCACTGGACGACCAGCACGTAGGCCGCGACCAGGGCGATGATGATCAGCCGGAGGGAGTCGCGGACGAGCCGGGGTACGTCGCGCCGGCGGCGGCGCTGCAGCCAGTTCTCGAAGACCAGGGTGTCGGCCAGCCGGGCGGCCAGGAAGGCGCCCATCAGGCTCAGGACCGAGGCGGCCGCGGTGACCAGCAGACCGCGGCCGGTGGAGGCGATCACGAAGTCGAGGCCGAGCAGACGCTCCAGACCGGCCAGGGCCAGGCTGCCCCCCTGGCGCAGGAAGAGGGCGAGGACCAGCACCATCGCCCCCAGCTTGACCGAGGGGGCCAGCCGGCCCAGACGGCCCCGCAGCACACTCCAGCGGTAGAGCGCCAGCAGAGGCACCAGCACGGCCAGCGCCCAGACCAGCCCGATCAGGCCGGGCCGGAGCAGTTCGGTCCAGAGGTTCACGCCGGTCGGGGCCTCAGGTGGAGAGCCATCGGCTGGTCAGCGTTCCTGCTCCAGGCCGAGACTCCTCAGGAACACCAGGGAGTCGGGGACCCGCTCCAGCGGCATCTCGAGCACCGTGGTGGCCGCGCAGAAGGCTCCGCACAACTCCTTGAGGAAACCCCGGTAGGGCATGTTCCCGCTCCCCAGGGCGAGGTGGTCGTCGCTGGAACCGCCGTTGTCGTTGAGGTGGAGATGGGTGATCCGGTCCCCCATGGTGATCACCCAGGCCGATTGCCCGTCCCGGCTGTAGAGGTGGACATGGGCCGGGTCGAAGCACATCTGGGCGGTCCCGTCGTCGAACGTGTCGAAGAGGTCCCGGAAGAACTCGGCGCTCGGCTCGTAGCTGTTCTCCAGGCAGACCGCCACCCCCGAGCGGGCGGCCTGTTCCAGGACCGTCCGCCAGACCGGTCGGGAGAGCTCCTTCCAGCCGGCCAGCACGCCGTCGGGCAGGAGCGGGTTGTAGCAGGTGTGAAAGACGATCTTCTTGGCCCCGAGCCGGGCGGCGACCTCGACCCCACGTTGGAAGCAGTTCTCCGTGTAGGCCCGGATGGTCGGGTCGAGACTGCCCGGGTTGAGGTCGTAGAGGGGACCGTGGCAGGTCACCAGGATACCGCGTCCGGCCAGGTCGCGCCCGACTTCCTCGGCTTCGGCGAGCGCCCCGTCACCCATCAGCCAGCCGGTCTCGTATTGGGTGATCTCGATCCCCAGTCCCTGCTGCTCGGCCATGGGCACCGCGGCGGCCAAGTCGTGGAAGGCGACACTCAGCAGGAGATTCTCCATCATGCCGTGTTTCCTCTCGTCAGGTCAGGGTCGGAGGCCGTCGGGGGGGGGACCCTCACCCTCGGGGTGCCGGACCTTGAAGAGCATCTGCCAGAGTGAATGACGGTTCAAATCCTCGGAGAGGATCCGCATCTGGGTCAGGATCGCATCCAGGTCCTGGAGACTCTTCTCCAGGGCCGGACGCTGCTGGACCAGGTAATCCCCCGAAGCGTGCATCGCCTCCCGCAGGTCCCCGAGCAGGGCCTGGGTGGAATCGAGGGTACTGCTGATGCGGGTACGGTTCTCCCCCACCACGTCCGAGAGCATCACCAGCGACCCGGTGGCGGTGGTCATGGCCGTCAGCAGACTGTCGGAGATAGTGAGGAAACGGGATTCGAGCGCCAGCAGGGCCTCCCGGGTCGCCCGCAGGGTGATGCGGGCCTCGTCCACAAGTGAACCGGCGACCTGGGGACTGAGCATCTCAACCAGTCCGGCGGCCACCTGTTCCACGGTCCGGGCGAGGCTGTCGGCCCGGGCGGCGATCTCCGCCAGTCCGGGGGAAGTGAGCTGGGAGATGTAAGCGCCGTGGCCGAGCGGCGCACCGGTGGGGCGTTCCGGCAGGATGAGGTTGACCACCGCATCCCCCACCAGGCCGGGGGCGGCGATCTGCGCCCGGGTCCCCTCGTAGAGGGTGAAGCCGGCGTTCACGGCCAGGGTCAGGTCGAAACGGAGTCGGGAATCATTGGTCTGGGGCACGATCCGGGCGATCTCCCCCACCCGGAAGCCTTGCACATAGACCGTGGTCCCCCGCCGGACATTGGCGACCGATTCGACCAGCACGTGGATGTCCAAGGTTTCCCCGCGGAAGACGCCCAGCGAGAACACCAGCCCGGCCAGCACCACGGCGGCCGCTCCGGAGACGAAGAGCCCCAGCCCGATGTCCTGTCGTTCGAAATTCATGGCATCCGCACGCTACCGTCCCGTAATAGATCGCCCGCTTCCCCCTTGCCCCGACGGTCGAAGAGCCCGGGGTTATCGGCGAAGACGACCTTCCCTTCCCGAATGATGACCAGGCGTTGCGCGAACCGGAACAGCGATTCGTGCAATCCCTGGGACGTGAGCAAGACCGCGGCTCCCGCCGGCCGGGGGTCCTCCTCCTCCCAGCCCGAAGGCGTGGGACCGAAAGCGAACTCCATGAGCCGGCTCCCCGAACCGGAATCGATGTCCACCAGCGGGTCCTCGATCACGATCAGGCTGGGACTCAGCACCCAGGTCCGGGCCAGCGCCACCCGCTTCCGGGTGTACTCGTCCAGGACGGACGGCCGGAGGTCCCGCACGTGGGTGAGCCGGCAGCGCTTCAGGATCCGATCCACCCGTCCCCGCACCCCTTCCATGTCCTGGAACCGGCTGTGATAGAGCGCCGGCAGGGCCACATTATACCAGACGGTCAGGTTGTGGATCAGTCCACTGTTGTGGAAAAAGTAGCCGACCCTGCGCCTCAACCGCAGACGCTCCTGTTCGGTGAGTCTCAGGACCTCCTGGCCGAGGAGTTCCACCCGCCCCCCCTGAGGGGATTCCAGCCCGATGGCCGCCCGCGCCAACCGGCGCACCACCCATTCCGAGTCGGCTATCAGGGCCACTCTCTCCCCGGCCCGGATCTGCAGGTCGAGGTGGTCCAGACCGCTCACCCCCTCCCGCTCAAGGGTGAGTCCCTCGAAGCGCAGGACGGTCTCGCCCAGGATGGTCTGGCCGCCGTTGCCCAGGATCTCATTGAGAGTGTCGGGAGCGATCATGGGATCAGTAGTAGAAGATGGCGGAGACCACGCCCGAGACGAAGAAGACGAGGGCCAGGCAGGCCACGACCGCCCGGGTGACCGCCTTGGGCACCTCGGTGGGCGCCGGCCGCACAATCAGGCCGTGGAAGGAGGGCATCAGGGCGATGATGATCCCGAAGAGCAGACCCTTCAACCCGGTGACGTAGAAATCGGCCAGGGTCAGTTCATCGGCGATATAGATCAGGTAGGTCGGCACGGTCATACCCGTGGTCAGCGAGGCCGCGATCCAGCCGAAGAAGAGGGCGATGGCGTCGAAATAGACCACCAGACACATGGTGGCCAGGGTCACCCCGACCAGACGGGGGAAGACGACGTAATGGAGCGGATCGATCCCCATCGCCTCCAGAGCGGGGATCTCCTCCATCACCTGATTGGTGCCCAGCTCGGCGGCGATGGCCGTACCGGAGCGTCCGATCACCACCACCGCCGTCAGGAGGGGGCCCAGCTCACGGATCATGCCGGCCACGAAGACGGTGCCGATGATCGCCTCGAATCCGACCTTGCTGGCCTGGTTGAGCACCTGGATGACCATCAGACCGCTGATGACCGCCGAGACGAAGGAGAGGAAGGGGAGGGCGTGGACCCCGGTGAACTTGATCTGGGCCAGGATGACCCGCCAGGTGTAGCCGATCCCCAGACGGCGCAGGCGGAGCAGCACCCCGGCCGACTGGAAGGCGAAGCGCAGAATATCGGATGCCCGCTGGAGGCGGCGCCGCGTACGGGCGCCGACGCGGGCCACGACCGGCAGGAAGAAGGGTACGGATCCTCTGGTTCCGGCCATGTCGCGGCAGTATAGAGGCCCCGCTCCGGGGCGGCAAGGACCGGGTGGGGTGGATTTCCGCCCTTTGCCGGCGCCGGTGCTTTATATATGGTATGAATGTCATGTTCCGACCTAAGTGATTGCGCGATGGCCGATTCGACCGACAAAGGGCCCCGCGAGTTCACGGGCTGGTTGCTCCAGGCCCTCGGCCGCCTCCACGGCACCGAGGACGCCTGGGAGGTCATGCCCGCCTTCACCGCCGACCTCCACCGGCTCCTGGATGCGGTGGCGGTGCTCTGGTGGCAATGGGATCCCCGCTCCGAGAGTCTGAGACTGCAGGCCGCCGGCGGCCAGGCCACCGATCAGACGGGCCTGGAACACACCTCGCAGGGGGACTTCCTGGCCGCCGTGCTGGCCGAGACCGGACCCCAGATCCTGGAGGGAGAGAGCCTGGTCCGAGAACTCCTCCCCGGGGTCGAGGAGGGGACCGAGGTCCGGAGCGCCCTGGGCGTGCGGGTCGGGTCGCCCGAACGTCCTCATGGCGTACTCCTGGCGCTGTTCGCCGAACGGGGCAGCCTGGCGGTCTCCCTGACCGGCCTGTTCGAGCTGCTGGCCGGAGCCTTGGGTCGGGCCTGGAACGCCTCCCTCATGCGACGTGAACTGCGCAGCCAGGTCGAACGCTTCCTCCTCCTCCACGACCTGAGCCGGATCCTCCAGTCGGAGGATTCGATCGAAGATCGCCTGCTCCGGCTGGTGGAATCGCTTACCGCCGCCTTCCAGGCCCGTCTCGGCTACGTGATGATCCACGACCCGGTGAGCGACGTGCTGGAGTTCCGGGCCGCCATCGGGATCGACCTGGAAGAGCTCCGGCGGTTCCGTATCCACCCCGGCGAGGGGATCACCGGACGCGCCTTCACCTCCGGGCACCCCCTGCTGGTGCCGGACGTCTCCCGGGACCCCGACTACATCGAGGGACATCCGGAGGTCCGCAGCGAGATGGCGGTCCCGGTGCGGGCCGGCGATCAGGTCATCGGTGTGCTCAATTTCGAGTCGGAGCGGCCGGCCGGGTTCGACGAGGACGACCTGAGGCTGGCCGTCATCATCTCCGCCCAGCTCGGCTCCACCCTCCAGCATGCCCTCGCCTACGACGAGGCGCGTATGCGGCTCAAGGAGCTCGAGCTCCTCAACCGGGTCACCCGGATCGTGGCCGACACCGAGGACCTGGAGGAACTGTTCCGCGTCCTGGTCCGCGAGATCCGCCAGACCTTCCAGATGACGGGAGTCGGGATCCTCATCCGCGATCCCGACAGTTCCGCCCTGACCGTGAAGGCGGCCGACGGGGAGTCGGACGCCGGTGTCGCCGACCTGCAGCTCGAGCTGGGTAAGGGGCTCACCGGGGTGGCCGCGGCCACCGGAGAGACCCAATACGCCCCCGACGTCACCCGCGACCCCCGCTACATCCCTGCCGATCCCCGCATCCGCAGCGAGCTCGCGGTGCCCCTGATGAACAAGGACGAGGTGGTCGGGGTGCTCAACCTGGAGAGCAGCACGCCGGGGGCTTTCTCCGAGGAGGATCGGCGGGTGGCCGAGATCGTGGCGGCCCAGATCGCCCAGATGCTGACCCGTTCCCTCCTCTACAAACGGATGGCCACCATGGCCATCACCGACGGTCTGACCGGACTCTTCAACCACCGGCACTTCTTCGAGCGGCTGGACTCGGAGTTCAAGCGCAGCACCCGGTACGCCTATCCTCTCTCGCTCATCATGATCGACATCGACTTCTTCAAGGAGTTCAACGACGCGGGGGGGCACCTAGCCGGGGATGTGGCCCTCAAGAAGATCGCGGACCTGATCACCGAATCGGTGCGGGAGACGGACGTGGTGGCGCGCTACGGCGGGGAGGAGTTCGCCGCCATCCTCCCCCTCTGCCACGAGAGCACCGCCGAAGAGGTGGCTCAGCGGATCCGGACCACCATCGAAAGGGCCGGCCTGAGGGGTCGGGAGGACGCCCCCCCCTTGACCGTGAGCATCGGCATCTGTACCGCCCCGCAGAACGCGGTGACCTATGAGGAACTGGTTCGGCACGCCGACGATGCCATGTACGCCAGCAAGCACCAGGGACGGAATCTCTGCACGCTCTGGAGCCCGCAGCTCCGTTCCGACGCACCGGCCGTCCACTAGTCTCCCCCCTACTGCCTTCAGCCGCAGAGCACCGAGCCGCCGTTGACGTTGAGGATCTCACCCGTGATGTGCGCGGCCAGGCTGCTGGCCAGGAAGACCACCGGTCCCGCGATCTCCTCGGGAGTGGCCATCCGCCCGCGCGGGATCGACCGGCAGGCCTCCTCGTACTCTTCCGCGGTCACCGTGTCGGTGATCATATCGGTGTCGACCCAGCCGGGGGCGACCGCGTTGACCGTGATGGCATCGGGGGCGAGTTCCACCCCGAGCGACTTGGTCAGGCTCTGCACCCCCCCCTTGCTGGCCGCGTAGTGGCTGTGCCCCGCCTCCCCGCGCTGGGCGGCGGTGGAGGAGATGAAGATGATCCGGCCGTACCCCTTCCCTCTCAGGTGGGGCACGACGGCCCGGGTCAGAAAGAAGGCGGAATCGAGGTTGACCGCCATGGTCCGCCGCCATACCTCGTCGGGCATCGTCTCGACGGCCCCCCCCGTCCAGATCCCGGCATTATGGACCAGGATGTCGAGCCCCCCCAGCAATCCGACCGCTTCCCGGACCAGGCGCTCGCACTCCTCCCGCGAGCCCAGGTCGGCCGGCAGCGCCCAGATCGAGCCCCCCTCCGAGGTGAGTTCATCGATCAGTCCGAGGGCCTGGTCGCGACGTTCCCGATAGGAGAAGACCACCGCTGCCCCCGCGCGGGCGAGCAGCCGCACGCAGGCGGCACCGATCCCGCGCGAGCCGCCGGTCACCAGGGCGAGTCGTCCGTGAAGGTCGATCATGGTGTCATACTCCTTCTCCCGGGGTATCCGACCGTTCAGAGTTTGTAGCCGATCCGGCGCAGGAAGGTATGCCGCTCCTGCTGGCGCTCCTCGGTCTCCTCCCCCAACGGGGACTGGCCGTCGATCACACCCAGCACACCGCGCCCGGCGCCGCTCTCGACCACCACCAGTTCAACCGGGTTGGCCGTGGCGCAGTAGACGGTGCACACCTCGGGCACCGCCTGGACGGCTTTGAGGACGTTGATCGGGAAAGCGTTCTTGAGGAAGACGGCGAAGAAATGCCCGGCCGCCACGTCGGCGCAGGCCCGCCGGGCCAGGCTGGTCATCTCCTCGTCGGTGCCCGAGAAGCGGATGAGCCGCGGACCCGAGGCCTCGCAGAAGGCCACGCCGAAGAGGATGCCGGGGACACTCTCGACGAGGGCTTCGTGCAGGTCCTCCACGCTCTTGATGAAGTGGGAGTGACCGAGGATGATGTTGGCATCGTCGGGCTTGCGGATGGGGACGGTCAGCAGTTCCATACGATTCCTCCTCCGGTCGGTGAAACCGGGAGCGGCTGCGTACGTCTCAGAGAAAGTACAACATCCCCGGTGGACGGGCGAGGCGCGAAAGCGGGGCCGGTGTGCAAAGAACCGTAGTCTCCATACTCCGAATGGTGGCGGGGGGCGCCCTGCTCCTGCTGGGGGTGGCCGGCCTCTTCCTCCCCATCCTCCAGGGCTGGCTCATGATCTTCGCCGGGCTGCTCCTGCTCTTCCCCGAAGAGAGCGCCGCTGGCCATCGTCTGCGCGCCTGGATCCGGGACCGGAAGGCGGCCCTCGCCCGGGACCTGGAGCGTTCCCGGCGGAAGAGACGCCGTTTCTTCTAACGCACCTCCAGCCGGACGGTGAAGCGCCGGTAATCGTCCACCCCGACCGGAGTGCCGGTCTCGGGGAGCACCCGCAAGACCAGGAATGCGTTTCCCCGGCCGGTGCTGCCCGCCGGGAACACGGTGATGGCCTTCTCCATCATCGCCCCGGTCACTTCCCGCCCTTCCAGGGGGAGGCGGTACTCCCAGCCTGCCCGCCCTTCCAGCAGCAGCTCCACGGCCCGTTCCCCGACCGGATCCACCCGCAGGAAGCGCAGACCGGTCGGCGGGGCTCCCTCCCGGGGGCGGGTCCGCCATATCCCCGTGTCGATCCGGCGCCAGGCCACCCCGTCCATCACCACATCGAGTCCGGAGCGTCCGGCCCGGCTCAGATTCAGTTGGCCGCTTGGGTCGATCTTCCGGGTGGCCGACCAGCCCTCCAGGAATCCTTCGAGTGGACCGGGCCTGGGGGCGAAGGTCACCTCCAGACCCGGCGGGCCGATCATCTCCAGGTCGTAGTGGGTGCGGCCACCCTCGATCCGTCGTGAGACCTTGATGTTGACCGACCGGCCCGCCCCGACCGGGAAACCGGCCAGCTGGAGCGACGACCAGCCGCCCGGCAGTTGCGGGCGGACGGCCAAGCGGCCGGCCGGCAGGTCGAGCTCGAGCCCGAGCAGGCCCCGGACCAGGTCGGCCGGGATGGGGCTGGAGGAGAAGAGCTGGTGGGGCACGCTCGTCTCCAGCGCCGTGAAGTAGTCGCCGCTCATGACCTCGGGGTGCCGGCCCCGGGCGTCGATGAAGGTGTTCCAGCCGATCTGTTGCAGGTGCTGGTAGCCGGTGTGGCGCCGGCCGGCGGCGTACTCGGCCCGGGCGACCCAGCCGGTCAGGAAGGGCCAGACCGCCCCGTTGTTGTAAGCGATGGGGTCGTAAAAGGGGGAATCCTCGGCCAGCATCCGCACCCCCCAGTCGGTCGAGAGGCGGGCCGAGGCGAGCCGGTCGAGCGTGTTCTCTGCGGTCGGGCCGGTGACCAGCCCGAAGACGATCGGCCAGGCCGACCAGGCGGTGGCGTCCCGTTTCGGCTCTCCCCCCACGGCCACCCCGAAGTTGAGGGTGCCGGTGGCCGGGTCGGTGAAGAGTTCGGCCAGCCGCGCCCTGGCCCGCTCATGCTCAGCCTGGAAGCCCGGGACGAGGTCCGGCCGGCCGGCCAAGGGAGCCAGCCCGGCCAGGTCGGCCAGCGCCTGGGTCCAGACGGTGGCCAGAAAGACGTCGGTCTGGAGCCCCTCACGCAGGCTCCCCAGCTCGGAGGCGCCCAGGCCGGCCCGGCTGTTGTCCATCAGTCCGTCGCCGTCCTCGTCCGCCCAGCGGCCGAATTCCCATGCTTTCAGCAGGTGGGGCCAGGAGTCCTCCAGGATCGCGGTATCGCCGGTCCAGCGGACGTAGTCGGCCAGCGCCACTACGTAGAAGGGGGTGGTGTCCCCGTGGATGTAGGCGTAGGGGTACTCCCCGAACCAGTCGAGCAGCGGCGCCGAGCGGGTCAGCTCATGCATCATCTTGCCGTCCTCGCGCTGAAAGCGCTCCAGGAAGGGGAAGGTCTCCTTGAGCACCCAGCCCTGCCCGGCGGCCGTCAGCCCGAAGGCGTTGATGCTGGTGTCCCCCCCGAAGTACCAGGAGAAGCCGGGCCGGTAGCCGGAACCCGTGGGGCCGAAGCCGGCCACCAGACCGGTGCCCAGCCCGGGGGTGTACTGGAACCCGTCGAGCAGGGAGGCCACCCCCCAGTCCCAGGCCGCCTGCAAGGCCGGCTCGGGGAGGGCCAGGACGGTCTTGGGGAGTGCCGACCAGGCCTTCTCCCGCTCGGCCAGCAGTTCCCTTCCGCGGGCGGCGAAGGCCTGCCCCCGGGCCACCGTCACCTCCCGGGCCTCGCTCCCGGCGGTCACGACCACTACGACCGGTCCGGCGGCCGCCCGGGTGCGGTCCACCGGGATCTCGAAAGCCCCCGCCCCGGCCAGCTGGTGGGCCGGCGCCGCCGAGCCGCGGGCGGCCTCGGAGCAGACGACTACGGCGTTCACCTTCCGGCGGCTCTCGCTCAGGATATAGCCCGGCAGGGCGGCGTCGTAGAAGGCGTACTGCCCCCCCATCCCGGCCGGCCACATGGGGGCCAGGTCGGGCACGAAGGAGAGCACCAGGGTCAGGTCCACCGAGGTGTCCACGTCCAGCCGGGCGACCAGCACCGGATCGGTGGCCTGGGCGAAGAGGGTCTGCCGGACCGAGAAGCGGGAGTGGACGAAGGTGATCTCCACGCCCCAGGGATGGACCACGACGGTCCGGGCGAAGGGGCCGAGGTCGATCTCCCCCCCCACCTCCCCGGTGCGGACGGCCAGGTTGAAATCGTGGAAGAGCTTCCACGGCCAGACCCAGGCCTCCAGGCGGCCCTGTTCTTCACCCAGCCAGGCGGCCGAACGGCCGATGGCATCGATGTAGGCCCCCGGGCGGGCCGGCCCTTCGAGCCGCCACTGCCCGGTGAGTCCCGGGGGGGTGTCCCCGGTCTGGGCCGAACCGGCGGCCGGGCCGATCAGGAAGGCGGCCAGCAGCAGGAGGGGAAGACGGGTTCCGGACATGGCTGCGACTCCCGGGAGGAGGGCGCACGGGGAGGTTCCCCGCTGGATGGTTACCCCGCCCGGGAGGCGGGGTCAACCTCGCCGCGCAGACGCCTGGACAGCCCCCCCCACCGGGAAGGTAGAATCCGAACCGTGGATACCACGCGCCCGATCATCGTTACCTATGTCTCCGCCGGCGGCGGCCACCGCATGGCGGCCGAGGCGATCACGGAAGCCCTGCGCGACGAGGGGTGGATCGGCGGGATCGAGCTGGTCGACCTGCTCGCCCTCACCCCCGACTGGTTCCGCAAGGCCTACGGGGACGGCTACCTCTGGACCGCCCAGCGGCTCCCTCACATCTGGCGGGCCGCCTACGAGTGGCACGAGGACCTGAAGAACCTGAAGCCGGCCAGCCCAATGGTGAAGGGACTGCGCTGGTGGATGGCCGACGACTTCCGCCGCCACCTCCGGCGCCGTCACCCCGCGGCCGTCCTGTCGGCTCATTTCCTTTGCACCGCCGTGCTCTCCGACATGCGCCGCGCCGGCCGGCTGGATGCCTGGACGGCCACCGTGACCACGGACTTCGCCACCCACAGCATCTGGCTCGAGCCGGGCATGGACGCCTACTTCGTGCCTAACCGGACGCAGCGTTCCGAGATGCTGCCGGTCTGCGACTTCCTTCAGCTCCGGCCGGAGCAGATCCACGTGACCGGCATCCCGATCCGCCGGGCTTTCCGCAACCCCCCGGAGGGAACGGACATCCGGCAGCGGCTCGAGCTCAGGAGTGGGGTGCCGACGGTGGTCATGATGGCCGCCTCGCAGCGCCTCGGGCACCTCGTCCGGATCCTGCAGGGGCTCCTGGCGCTGCGACGTCCGCTCGACCTGGTCATGATCGTCGGGAAGAACCGGCGGATGAAACGGACCCTCGAAGCCTTCCCCGGCGGGGAAGAACTGAGGCTGAGGGTGTTGACCCACATAGACTGGATCCACGAACTCTTCGCGGCCGCCGACCTGCTGGTGGGCAAGGCGGGCGGGCTGACGACCTCGGAGTGCCTGGCCTGCGCCACCCCGATGGTCATCTTCAAGCCCTACACCGGCCAGGAGGAACGGAACGCCGATTTCCTGCTGGAACGGGGGGTCGCGATCCGGGCGTCCCAGCCCTTCATGGTGCCCCCCCGCATCGACGAACTGCTGGCCGAGCCGGAGCGGCTCGGCGCCATGCGGGAGGCCTGCCACCGCCTGGCCCGCCCCGAGGCGGCGGTCAGCATCGCGCGCATCGTCCTGGCCGGGATCAGGGAGCGCCGGGCGGAGGAGCAGGAGGCTCCGGGAGCAGTTCCTCCTTCGGGCGCTTGATCGAGTCGATCGAACTCTTGTAGACGATGAACACCGTCTCGTCGTCGTCCTTGCGGATCCACTGACGCGAGACGTCCCCCTCTTTGGCCACCGCTGTTGCTGCCAACACCCGGCCGTCGGCCAGGGTCACCACCAGGCGCAGGGCGGGCACACTCCAGTCGATCTCCCCCCCCTCCCCCGGGGCCGGGAAGTCCCCCGCCCTCAGGGTGGCGACGGTGCGGAGCAGACGGGCGACCTTGGTCGAGTCGGCGGCCACCGTCTCCCCCTCGGCCATGAGGTTCCAGACCCTCCCGGGACCGGCCCCGAGCAGGTCGCGATGGAGGAGCGTCCAGGTGTGTTCCGGGCTTACGAGTTCGACCTTGCGGATCGCCTCGCCGGACACTTCCCAGATGGTGTGGTCCCGCCAGGCCGAGACGGTCTTGCCGAAGTAGCCCTGGAGCAGCCCCTGGGCGGTGTAGACCTCGTCGCTCCCGAACTCGCGCACATAGGTGTGGCCGAAGTCGCTGGTCAGTTTCCCGACATAGATCTCCAGCAGTTTCCGGTCACCCTTGGGACCGCCCAGCAGGCGGACCAGCGTGCCGGTGTCGGGCCCGACCTCGTAGAGGTCGTGATTGGCGGGATTGCTCGAGACCAGGTTGACCACGTTCAGGTCGGCCGCCTTCTCGAGCAGGCTCCCCACCGCCGACGGATCGGCGGGATAGGTCAGGGGTTCGACCAGCATCCAGCGGTCTCCCCGGCGTTCCAGGACGACGTCCTCGCTGCTCCCCCCCAGTTCGATCCGGGTGACCTGCCCGATGTCGACGTGCGCGAAGGTGCGCACCCGCACCGTCGTGCGCCGCCGTTCCATTCCCTTCCAGACCAGGGTGACGACGAGCAGCGCTCCCAGGAGGATGAGCAGTCGACGTGTGCTCGCAGCCATCTCTCACTCCTTGTGGGTGGCGAAGGCCGCCAGTCGGGCCTCGTTGCGGCGGCGGCGGTACCGCCACCAGAAGAGCCCCGCCAGTACGGCCAGCAGGGGCGGTACCAGGATATCGAACCACTTCACAAAGGCCCGGGCGGCGTCGCTGAGCTCCTTGAGCGGACGGTAATCGACCTCTTTCGAGCGGATCCCGATGAGGGCCTCGTCCTGCCCCAGCCAGTCGGCCAGGTTGAGCAGCAGTTGCATGTTCCCTTCGGTGGCCCCCACGTATTCGTCGGTGGCGAAGGTGGCGTCCCCGAAGACCACCAGGCGGTTCTCCACCGGACCGGTCACCTGCGGAGCCAGGCTGATGGAATCGGGCACCGCCGGTGGCGTGCTGAAGGCGCTCCGGAAGTTCCCGCTCACCACCGCCGCCAGCGGGTAGGGTCCCCCCTGGAACCCGGCCCGACCCATCATCGGGTTGGGCGCGATGAAGAAGAAGCCTTCCTGGAGGCTGGAGTTCTCACTCGAGAAGGCAATCGGCTGTACGGTCAGCTCGGGGGGGGTGAAGGGCCAGACGTTGACCGTGTCGGAAGCGGTCGCCTTGATCGAGTCGGGCACCGCCAGGTCGGTTTCCACCGGGCTGACGTAGATGAAGGTGACATCCGGGAGGTCCTTGACCAGGGTGAGGTCCCGGTCGAACCGACTCACCCGGGGGAAGAAGGGATAGGGGATCATGCTCTGGATCTGGAAGAGTCCCTGGCGCTGGGAGACCCGGATCATGGTGGATTCGGTGTCCATGACCAGGGCGGTGCGCAGCCGGATGCCGTAGTGGGCCAGCCAGGCGTCCATCCCGAGGTCGAGCGGTTCGGCCATCCCCTCCTGCGAGCGCTGCAGGTCCGCCGCCACCGCATCGAGCAGCCAGGCCGTCTTCCCCCCGTTCAGGATGAACTGGTCGACCGCGTAGCGCTCCCAGGGACTCAGCCCGCTGGTGGGTCCCACCAGCATCAGGGTGGTCACGTCGGGGGGGACGGTCTGGAAACCGTCGAGGGAGAGGGTGCGCACCTGGTAGTGCTGAGAGAGCTGCTCCTTCCAGTGGCTCAGGCCCTCTTCCGGGGTGGCCATGCCGTGACCGGAGAGGAAGCCGATCACCGGCAGCTCGGTCCGGCTCACCCGGCGGATGGTGGTCGTAATGTCGTACTCGAGGCCGTCGATGTCCTGCACCAGCGGGATGGCCTCGCTCCGCCCCTCGTAGACGAAGGCCAGGGCCATGTAGATCTGCTTGACCTCCATCTTATCCCGCTCAACGGCCTGTACCATCACCGGCTGGATGCCGTACTGCAGCGCCTCCTGCTGGAGCGTCTCGTCTCCGGCCGGGTCGGTGAACTCGTAGTGGATCATCCCGCGGGCATACGCCTTGTAGTCGGCCAGCTTGTCGCGAACATAACGGGCGTTGGCCGCGTACTGGGCCGGCAGGTCGTTGCTGTAGTAGGCCTTGATGGTGAGGCGGTCGTTGAGGGAACGCACCACATCGCGGCTGGCCCGGCTCAGGGAGTAGATCCGCCGGCCGGTCAGGTCGAGCCGCAGGAAGAGGCCGGTCCCCAGCACGTTCAGCACGACCAGGATGGCGGCGAAGACGGCCAGGTTGATCCGCCGCGTCCGCCGCACCAGGGCGATGTCCTTCCGGGTGTCTCGTTCGGTCATCGTCGCATCCTCCCTCACGCCGTCCGGTCCGAGAGCCGCTCCACGGCCATCCCCAGGCCGAGCAGGGTCAGCGAGGCCCAGTAGAGCAGGTCGCGGCTGTCGATGACGCCGCGTGAGAGATTGTCCAGGTGGGCGCTGAAAGAGACGTACTCGGCCACGCTCCCTACGCCCGGGGGGAGGAAGACCAGCAGGTTGCCGAGCATGAAGAGCCCGAAGAGGACCGTGAAGGCGAGCACGAAGGCGGTGATCTGGTTCCGGCTCAGGCTGGAGGCCCACACGCCGATGGCCGATCCGGCGGCCCCGAGCAGGAGCAGACCGAGGTAACCGCCCAACACCGCCCCCTCGTCCGGGTTGCCGAGCACTACCAGGGTGCCCAGGTAAACAAGCGTGAAGAGGAGGGTGACCGCCAGCAGGGTGACCGCGGCCAGCCACTTGGCCAGCACGATCTCAGCGTCGGTCACCGGGTAGGTGACCAGCAGTTCGAGCGAACCGCTGGCCTGCTCCTCGGCCAGCAGGCGCATGGTCACGGCCGGTACGAAGAAGATGAAGACGAGCCGCCCCACCTCGAAGAAGGTCCTCAGGCTGGCCTGACCGATCAGGTGGAGGTCGCTGGTGAAGAACCAGCCGGAGATGAGCAGGAAGACGGCCATCACGATGTAGGCGACCGGGGAGTTGAAGTAGGCCTTCACCTCCTTCTTGTAGAGGGCGGTGACGTTGCCCCCCCGGTCGACCGGGAATCCCTTCAGGTCCATGGAGGTCCTCCTCAGTCGGCCCGGCCCGAGATGTTCTCGCTCTCGGCGCCGACGGTGAGTTCGCGGAAGATGTCCTCGAGCGAGGATCGTTCCAGATGGAGTTCGGCCAGCGGCCAGCCCCGCTCGGCCGCGAGCCGGAATACATCGGGGCGGGGATCACGCTCCTTATCGGTATTCAGCTGGAAGAGGGTCAGGCCCGCTTCCTGCCTGGGGGGGCCGACCTTCCCTACCCCCGGCACCCGGCCGAGTGCTTCGCCGGCGGAGGCCGCTTCGAAGCCGGCCGAGAAGAATCCGACCTGGAGCGGACGGTGCCCGCGCAGGCTCCCGGCCAGTTCGTCGGGCCGTCCGTCGGCCACGATCCGCCCCCGGTTGATGATGATCACGCGGTTGCAGGTGGCCTGGACCTCGGGGAGGATGTGGGTCGAGAGGATGAGCGTCTTCTGCTGGCCGATCTCCTTGATCAGGGAGCGGATCTCGGCGATCTGGTTGGGGTCGAGCCCCGAGGTCGGTTCGTCCAGGATGACCAGGTCGGGATCGTGGATGAGCGCCTGGGCCAGCCCCACCCGCTGTCGGAACCCCTTCGAGAGCTCGCCGATATCGCGGGTCAGGACCTCCCCCAGCCCGCACACCTCGACCATCTCCCGGATGCGGCGGGGGCGGGCGGAGAGCTCCAGCCCGCGCATCTCGGCCACGAACTCGAGGTAGTCGAGCACCGGCATGAAGTCGTAGAGGGGGGTGTGCTCCGGCAGGTAGCCCAGACGGCGCCGGATCTCGAGGGAGTGCTCGAGTACCGACTGTCCGTCGATGACCACGTCCCCGGAGGTGGGGGGCATGTAGCAGGTGACGATCTTCATGGTGGTGGTCTTCCCGGCTCCGTTGGGACCCAGGAAACCAAGGATCTCCCCCTGCTCGACCCGGAAGGAGATCCCGTCCACCGCCAGGGTGTCGTCGTAGCGTTTGGTGAGTCCTTCGACGCTGATCACGGGCGTGCTTCCTTACATGAGGGGCTCGTTACGTGAACCAAAGGCATATAGCTCAGGAATCCGCCGCCATTTATCAAGCAGTTTTTCCGGCCCCCGGCTCCGCCGTCGGGACGGCTGGCCGGAGCGGGCCACCGGTGACCGGGGTGCTCCGCCATCTCAATACGAACCTGTTCCGGCCCGGTTCCCGTCGTCGTGGGGCCTTCACCAGACCTCCCGCTCCTCGAGCCGTCGCAGGCCGATCTCCATGGGGAGGAGGAAGACGAGCAGGGCGATCAGCAGGATGAGCAGCCCGCTGATGAGCGATGCGATCCACACCTCGCCGGAGAGTGCCCGGCCCGACAGGATCGTCCACATGATCCCGTAGAGCGGCCCCCACAGGACCACCAGTTCTCCGACCACGAAGGAGAGTGCCAGGACCATGAAGATAGTCCCCCCGAAGCCCGCCGGTATCTGGCTGACGTTCTCCCAGTTGAAACGGGGATAGGCCGCCCCCACCCCGATGCCCAGGCCGGTGATGCCCAGCGTCAACAGGAGGATGAGCCCCATTCCCGTCCAGGCGACCACCGGGTGGACCTTCAGGAAGAGGTCGGTCAGCACGATCAGGGTCTCGCCGAGCACCAGCAGGGGGAAGAAGGAGATCCAGAACTTGCTCCAGAGGTAACCCTTCAGACCGATCGGGCTGGAGCGGACCAGCCAGAAGGCCCGCCCCTCCAGGCTCACCGCCGGGAAGACGAAACGGGCGGCCACGGCCGAGACCGTGAAGCCGGCCAGACCGATGTTGAAGAAGGCGACCAGGTTGCTCAGGTAGGTGGTCGAGAGGTAGGCGTTGCCCAGCGGCAGGACCCGGAAGTTGAAGACGTAGATGACCACCAGGGCGGCCAGCAGGAAGAGTTGCGACCACTGGGTGATGTCGCGCAGGAAGGTCTTCACATCCTTGCTGATCATCTCCTTGAGCTGGCGCGACCAGAAGAGGCTGTAGAGGGCGACCAGCCGGTCGAGCAGCGGGGATCGGGTCAGCCGGTGCCGGCGCACCTCCTGCGTCTTGGTGAAGCCGTAATGATAGCTCCCCTCGCTGATCCACATCCCGATCACCACCGCCGCCGCCGCCGAGATGACCAGCAGCGCCAGCCAGAACGGGTCGTAGACGAGGGTGCCGACCAGGTAGCTGGAGATCGCCCCGGCCGCCCACTGGCTGGGCAGCAGCGCGGAGATGGGGGCCTGCATGGCCCGGAAGAAGTCGACCATGCTGGTGAAGGAATCGGGGTCGAGCAGCCGCTCGGGCCGCAGGACGCGGAAAACAAAGATCAGCCCGGCGAAGAAGATGAGGCTGACCACCATCAGGACGTCCTTGGCGCGCTGGGCGGGGAAGATGTTCACCAGCACCATGGTC
Source organism: uncultured Gemmatimonadota bacterium (assembly GCA_964519015.1). Taxonomy (GTDB): domain Bacteria; phylum Blakebacterota; class Blakebacteria; order Blakebacterales; family CAYUVJ01; genus CAZFHZ01. The sequence continues at coordinate 19,589 of CAZFHZ010000021.1, forward strand.
AGGGCCACGCCCAGCACGGCCGGGATGATCACGAAGGCCAGGTTGGCGCTCACCACGATCAGGTAGTAGACCACGTCGCCGCCGAAGACGGTCCCGTAGGCGATGAAGACGGGGAGGCCGAAGAGGAGGACCATCCAGGAGGCACCGATCGTCGTCTCCACCAGTCGGGCCAGGTAGAGCGCTCCCTCCGAGACGGGGGCGCTCTTGAGGAGCTGCAGGTCGCCGCTCAGGAAGTAGACCCCGAAACTGGTCAGGAGGGCCGACCACATCAGGGTGCCCAGGAAGAGGAGGTAGATCATGCTGAGCAGCTTGCCCGGCAGGATCTCGCCGAACTCCTCGATGAGACGGAACTGGAAGAGGAAGTTGGCGAAGATCAAGTAGGTGCCCATCCAGAAGGCCGCCATCAGGCCGACCAGGATGAGGGCCCGGACCAGGTCGCCTTCCTGCCGGAAACGGACCCGGTTGCGGATGGTCTGCCACTTGGGTTGCAGCAGGAGGATGACTTCGCGGTGGAGCGGTAGGCTCATGGTGACCGGGGCTGTCGGCGCCTAGATGCGCAGGGCCCGGATGACCTCCTCCATGTCCTCGTCGGTCGTCAGTTTCAGGAAGACGGCTTCCAGGCGCGCCCCCACGTCACCCCCCATTCCGGCCAGTGTCCTCAGCTCCTCCAGGGTCCCTTCGGCGATGATCTCCCCATCCTGGATGATGGCGATCCGGTCGCACAGTTCCTCGGCCGCCGCCAGGGTGTGGGTGGACATGAAGATGGCCCCCCCCTCGGCGGCGCGCTGCTGGAAGAGGTCCTTGAGCAGCCGGGCGCCCTCCGGGTCGAGCCCCACCAGCGGCTCGTCCACGATGATGACCTCGGGATCGTGGAGCAGTGCGCTCCCCATGACCAGCCGCTGCTTCATCCCATGGCTGTAGGCCTCCACCAGTTCGCTCCCCCACTCCTCGAGCTGGAAGAAGCGCAGCAGGATGTCGATCCGCTCATCCAGACCGGCCCGGTCCTCCCCGAAGACGTCGTAGAGACCGGCGATGAAGCGGAGGAACTCGCGGCCGGTCAGTTTCTCGTAGATGAAGGGCCGGTCGGGGATGAAGCCGACGATCCGCTTGGCCTCCACCGGCTGGCGGCGGAGGGAGAAACCCCCCAGCTCGATCTCGCCGGCGGTGGGGCGGAGCAGCCCCACCATGGTCCGGATCGTGGTCGTCTTGCCGGCGCCGTTCGGGCCGAGGAAACCGTAGATCTCCCCGCGTTCCACCCGCAGGCTGACGTCTTTGACCGCTTCCACGGTCGCGTAGTGCTTGGAGAGCCCGCGGATCTCGATGGCGGGAGCATCCGGGTTGCGGATCCTGAGGCGGGACATCAGCGCTCCTTGGGTCCCGGCAGGGGGTGATAGCTGACCACGTCGATGGAGAGACGGCCGATGACCTTCATGAGCTCCACCTGGCGGTCGAGGTCCCCCCGCACCAGGCTGAGGTGGGTGGCGTCGGCCGGGAACTGGTCGAAGGTCGGGTCCACGGCCACCCATCCCCCCAGCCAGACCGAGGGCCAGGCGTGGTAGTAGAAACGGCCGTCCACGTAGACGACGCCCACGTTCATGACGGTGGGCAGCCCGGAGGCGCGGGCCAGGGCGGTGAAGAGGGTGGTGTGCTCGTTGCAGTCGCCGGAACGCGATTCCAGGACCGCCAGCGCATCGGGGATCCCGGCGCTGGGGGACTTCTCCATGTTCTCATAGACCCAGTGGGTCAGCCGTTCGGCGAAGATGCGGGCGCTCGGCTCACGCCGGCGGATGGCCCCCGCCTGCTGCCGCAGGCGCCGGTTGTCGGACTGGACGAAGGTCGAGGGCTGCAGGTAGCGGTGCAGGGCCCGGTCGCTGTTGGGCAGCTCGTAATCGACCAGGGCGTCGAGGTCCTCCTTCTTGACCTCCACGATCTCCTCGATCAGTTCCTGCCGCCCGAAGGTGAGATCGAGGTCCCCCAGTTCCACTCCGCGCAGCCGAACGGTCATCGAATCGACCCCCCTGGACCCTTCGATCCTCATCACCCCGGCCGGGATCGAGGCCAGGTTGACCAGGTCGAGGGTGGCCTCGGTGTCCCACCCTTCCTCGAGGGCCTGCTCGCGGGTGGCGCGATCGATGGTCAGGCCGAGCGGGGCGAGGGAGCGGAGGGTGTTCCCCCCATCGTCCACCCAGCTGCGGAGCGTCAGGCCCATGAACTCGGTCTCCAGCCGCCAGACCGGGAGCCGCTCCCGGTGCAGTTCGATGGTGTCCCGGGCGGCCACCCGGATGACGGTCCGCTCGGTCCGCATCGTGGTCGGATCGAAGCTGGGCACGGTCACGGTCCGACCGACCTCCAGACCGGTGTCGGCCAGCAGCATCTCGGGCCCGACATCCAGGTAGATGGGACCGTCCACCGGGATGGTCTGCTCCCGTCCCTCGGTCTCCCCCCCCTGCCGGATGCGCATGCGGATGAGCCGGCCATCCACCCCTCCCTCGATCTCCAGCGCGGTCCCCCGCCCTCCTCCCGAGGTCCGGGGAGCGACGACGCTCGAACCGAGATGGTCGGTGGTCATGGCGAAGGAGAAGGCGCGCAGGCTCCAATCGATGTTCAGGGTGGCCTCGGTGCGCATGTTGATGACCTGCGGTTGCCAGAGCTGGGTCAGGCGGAAGATCTGGTGGGACTGGATGCGTCGCAGGGTGTCCCCCTGGCTGCTGCGCCGGGTCCAGCCGTAGCCGATCTTGGTCCCCTGCAGGAAGACCTCGCTCCACTCCTCCACCACCGTGGTGTCGGCGCGGTAGGAGGCGGGCTGCCAGACGGGGCCGGTGGCGAAGTACTCGCGCTGCACGAGCAGTCCGAGCATGACCAGCCAGGCGCCCACGATGGTCACCGGTACGGGGCGAAGCCGTTTCATAGACGGGTTAATGTACCCACGGCTCCCACCAGCGGGCAAGCGCGGCCCCGTTGACCGCGCCGGTCCCCCCGGTTACTCTGCCCTCCGTGAACGTCGCCCATGAGCTGCTCACCCTGGTCCGATCCCGTTATCCGGTGGTCGGCGTGGAGACCCAGGAAGAGGCCCGCCTGGAGACCATCCTCACCGGCGTGGCAGCCGAACTGGGGGTCCCCTTGTGGACCTGGGACACCGCCCACGGCCTGGTCCACCGGGGCACCGGCAACGCGATGTACAATACCGCCCGGCCGGAGCAGGTGCTCGGCTACCTGGAACGGAGCGCCGAGGACGGGCTTTTCCTGCTCAAGGACCTCCACCACAGACTGGGGGAACCGGCCGTGCAGCGCGCGCTCAAGAGCGCCGCGGGCTCCTTCCGCAAGGACCGGCGGGCAATCTTTCTGCTCGCTCCCGCTTTCACCCTGCCGGCCGAGCTGGAGAAGGACGTGCTGGTCGTCCCGCTCGAACTCCCCGGACCCGACGAATTGCGACAGGCAGTCCACCGCGCCCTGAACGGGGTGGGCGGAGGGCGGAGCGTGCGGATTGAGCTGACCCCCGAGGAGATGGAACAGCTGGTGGCCGCTCTCGGCGGCCTGACTCTGGAGGAGGCCGAACGGGCGGTCGTCCAGGTGGTCATCGAAGACCGGGCCTTGACTCCCGACGACATCACCCGGGTGCTGGAACTGAAGCAGAAGACCCTGCTCCGCACCACCTCGCTCGAGTACATCGCGGCCGACGTCGACCTCGACCAGGTGGCCGGCCTGGCCAACCTGAAGCGCTGGCTGGCCCGGCGGCAGGGGGCCTTCGGTTCCCAGGCGCGAGCGTTCGGGCTGGAGCCCCCGCGCGGTATCCTGCTGCTGGGAGTGCAGGGATGCGGCAAGAGCCTGGTGGCCAAGGCGGTCGCCGGCGGCTGGCGGCTCCCGCTGCTGCGACTCGATCCGGGCACGCTCTACGACAAGTTCGTCGGGGAGTCGGAACGACGGCTTCGGGACGCCCTACGCTCGGCCGAGGCGATGGCCCCGGCCGTGCTCTGGGTGGACGAGATCGAGAAGGGCTTCCCGGGGGTGGGTTCCTCCGATGCCGACGGCGGACTGACCCGCCGGCTCTTCGGCACCTTCCTGGCCTGGCTGCAGGAGCGCCGCCGCCCCGTCTTCGTGGTGGCCACCGCCAACGACATCGCCGCGCTCCCCCCCGAGCTGATCCGCAAGGGGCGTTTCGACGAGCTCTTCTTCGTCGACCTGCCCGGGACCGAGGCGCGGATCCAGATCCTGCGCATCCACCTGAAGCGCCGCGGGCGGGATCCGGAGGGCTTCGACCTGGCCGCCCTGGCAGCCGCGACCGAGGGCTTCTCCGGGGCGGAGATCGAGCAGGCGGTGGTGGGCGCCCTCTATACCGCGTTCAGCGAGGCGGGCCGTCTCGACACCGGCCTGCTGCTGCGAGAGATCGCCGGCACCCGCCCCCTCTCGGTGACCATGGCCGAACGGGTCGCCGCCCTGCGGGAGTGGGCCCGCGAGCGCACCGTCCCGGCCGACTGAGCGCGCCCTCCCCTCACCCAATCAGCAGGGCCAGATAGAACGACCGCCCCAGACTACCGTAGCCCCACACCCATTCCGGGGCGGCGCCGGTCAGATTCTCCCCCCGTAGCCGGATCGCCAGATGAGGCTGCAGCCGCCGGGTCACCTCCCCCTCCAGCAAGGTCACGGCGGCCAGGGTGACTCGCTGCGCCGGCCAGGCGGAGAAGTCGAGGTCCTCCCGTCGTCCCACCCCCCGCAGACGCAGCCCGCCGTGCCAGCCCGGGGCCGGCTCGCTCTCCAGGCCGATCAGCCAGGTATGTCCCGGGCGGCGGATCAGGGCCGCCTCGCTCTCGGAGTCCCCGGTCTCCAGCCGCGTCCAGGCGGCCTCTACCCCGACCCAGGCGTTCAGAGCCAGCCGCAGGGAGCCCTCCCAGCCGGTCAGGCGGACCTCCCCCCGGTTCTCGTACCGGGAGAGCCAGGTGTCGGGGTCGGTGATGAAGTCGATCAGGCCTCGGCTGCGCTGGTGGTATCGGGTCAGGGAGAGCTCCCCCCGGGCCAGCCGCACGATCAGGCCGGCCTCCCACGACCGGGTGCGCTCGGCCTCCAGCTCGGCGTTCCCGTATTCGGGATGGAAACGCTGGTAGAGGGTGGGTGCCTTGAACCCGGTCGCCACCGAAGCGCGCAGACGCACCGGCCCGACCGGCAGAGTCAGCGCGGCCCGGCCGGTCGGCCGGCTGCCGTAGTCGGTGTAACGGTCCATCCTCCCTCCCAGCACCAGGTCGGCCCCACGCACGGCGAGCTGGTCCTGAAGGTAGCACGCCGAGGCCAGCTGAACCCGTTCCGGGACCCGGTCGATGAAGAGGTCGGTCCCGGACTCGTAGGCGGAACGGCTGCGGCCGCTGGTACGTTCCCAGATCAGTCCGGTGGCCAGGTGGTGCGAACCGAGCAGCAGGTCGTTGTGCCACTCGGCGGTGTGGACTCGACCCCGCCAGTCACCCTCCGAGGAGGAGGGGTCCGAGGCGTCCGGGGAATCACTGGTCCAGCGGTGGGTGCGCCCGCCCCCCAGCAGGAACCGCTGCTGCCAGCCGCCGGCGAGCGGACCCTGCCAGAGGAGGGTGCCGAACAGGTCGGCCTTCCAGCTCAGACTGTTCGGGTCGTCTCCTCCCGGACCGCCGAAGTCGTCCAGGTCGAAGCGGGAGCGGCTCCCCCGCAGGGTCCCGGTCAACCGACCGGACGCCAGCGGGCGTTCCAGCCGTAGCGAGCCCGACCAGGCGCTCCAGCCGTCGGGTTCCGGGGGGCCGGCCGTGGGGTCGGTGGCGCTGGAGAGGCCGCCCAGGCGGTGGCCCCCCACGTCCAGTCGATACCCGGTCCCGGCCACTTCTCCGGTCAGTCCGGCCGTGCCGTTCAAAGCACGGTAGGAACCGGCCTCCAGGCTCAGGTAGGGACGGGGGGGGCCCTCTTGAGGCCGCCGGGTGATGATCTGTATCACCCCGGCCATGGCGTCGGAGCCGTAGAGGGTGCTCTGGGGACCGCGCACGATCTCTATACGCTCGATCCCCTCGGCGGTCAGGGTGTTCCAGTCGAAGCCCCCTCCGGGGCTCATCGGATCGTTCGCCGCCACTCCGTCGATGAGCACCAGCAGGTGCTCCCCTTTGGCCCCGCGCAGCATCAGGGTGGCGGTGCCGGCGGCCGGACCGCTGCGCGTGAGGACGACCCCCGGGAGTCCGGCCAGGGCTTCCAGCAGGGTGGTCGCTCCGCGCTCGCGCAAGGCTTCGCCGGTGACCACGGTGACCGAGGCACCGGTGCGACCGGCGGCGGTCGCGGTCCGGGTAGCGGTCACCACGATCGGATCGAGGATGTAGTCGGGGATGGTCCGGGGTGGCTGGGCCGAGACGCTCTGCTGCCCGCCCGCCGCGAGCAGAAGAAGCGTGCCGACCAGGAGTGTATACCGCAAGGGAGGCCTCCGGTCGCCGTGGGTTGCGATTCTCTTCGAGCCCCCCGGCGGGGGACGCGAGGCAGCCGGCCGACCGGCTCCGGGCGCCCCGCCGCCCCGCAGGGTGGGCACGGAAGGGTCCGCAGGCAGGTCTCCTGGCTTCCGGTTCTTCCTCGCGCCGCGCCTTCCCGGCCGGCCGCCCAAAGACGGTCATCGACCCGTGGCCGGTCCCGCAGGCAGCGGGACCGATGCGGCGTTCGTCCCCGGTCACAGTGGCGGGGGCCGCGCCGGATTCACACCGGCTTCCCTCTTCGATCCCCGCACCATCCGGGGATCACCTGCCGACCTTCATCTGAGACTGCGATCCGACCCTAATACCGGGTCGGGTGAAGCGCAACCGCATCCTCTCTCAGAGCCCCGGAAGCGCCTTTCGGAGTCCCCGGTCCGGGACTACACGAACGACTCCGGCGGACGTCCTGAGAGGCGGGTAAAGCCGGTTGACTATCAGGGGGTCGGAAACTAGTATTCGCGCCAAACTTAAGCCGGAGGGCTCACCGAATGGCCAGGTACTGGCAGGCGAAGACGTTCCTCGGTTTCTACGTCGAAGGACGCAACCTGGAGCGCCGACTCGCCCAGACGCTCAGCGCAGGGCTGGGGGGGGAGACGCGCACCGAGGAGATCATGGGTGCCGGCATCTACATATGGCTCGGTCGCAACCCCGACCCCTCCCTCCGGATCAAGGACATCGGGGATCGGACCCTGATCGAGCTGGTCGCCGTCGACCGCTCGGTAGTCGCCCGCAAGCCGAAGCGGACCGCTCCCCCCGCCCCGGTCGAAGGGGCCGAGGGGGAGGAGACGGTCGAACCGGCGGTGAGTGTCGAGAGCGTGGAGGTCCCGGTCGCCGAGGAAACCCCCGAAGCCCTGGAGAACCTGCGGTTGCAGGTCGAGGGGATCCTGGCCGCCGCCTACACGAAGATCGAGGCTACCCCGGCGGAACTGAAGACGAAGATCAACCTTAAGCTCCAGAAGTGGGAACGGCCCCGGCCGATGGCCATCGTCACCAAGGGGATCGGCACCGGAGAGGGCGAGATCGACCTCGAGGCCCTCAAGCGGACCCGCGGTAAGGGCAAAGGCGGGCTGGGTGGCCTGATCGCCATGCTCTTCGCCGTGGTCATCCTGGGCGGACTGGGCTACTACCTGGTGACCACCGCCGCCAACGACCCCTACTACGTGTTCGAACCGGGGACCGAGTTCACCATGATCGGCAGCGCCTTCGGATACGTGACGCCGCGTGACCAGAATCTGATCATCATCAAGGTGCCCACCCGGCTCGACACCCTCTGGGTTCCGCCTCCACGCTTCGTGCGCGCCGAGACCGATACCGTGAGCGCCTCGGTCTTCATCGCCCAGCGGATCGAGGACCTGCGGATCGAGAAACAGTATCTGCCCAGCGTCGTGATCGAGCCCGACCTGACCGAACGGATTTCGACCGCTACCCTGCTCGACGTAGCCGCCCTGGTCTGGAACCGCAACCAGGTGTGGGAACAGTGGTTCGCGAGCGAGATCAACCGGGGTCTCGTGCGTGGCTCGCTTGAGCGTGAAGGGGAGAACCTCTGGCTGGTGGTCGGCAGCAACAAGATCCAACTCGAGGTCTGGGAACTGCTGAGCGATGAGGAGAAGATCGCCCTGCAGTTCGCCGAACAGCAGGGTCGCCCGGTCCTCCTGGAGGTCCGCTTCCAGGAGACGCTCCCGTACCGGTCGGTCAGGACCGCCGCGAACCGCAGACTGTTCAAGGCGGAGGTCCGGCAGGTCACCCTGCAGTAGTCTGAGAGAGGCTTCCGGGGAGGCCCGCCCGGGCCGCCCGCAGCGCCCCGTGCGTCCCCGCGTACGGGGCGCTGTCGCATCAGCGGGGCAGGATCAGTAGGCCCGCCCTTCGAGCAGGTTCCGCAGGAAAGGGATATAGAACTTCCAGAAGGCTTCTTCCCCCGAGACCTGACTCTCCACCCCGGAGGAGAGTTGACCGCGGATCTCGGGCATCCAGCGCACCTGGGCCGGTCCGAGCCAGGTGGGCACATGGCTCAGATCGACCGCCAGGTAGTAGGTGTCCTGGTCGATCCAACGGGCGACCACGGCCGGGAAGTTACGGGGGATACGGGCTTCATCGAGGGCGTTCTCGCCGGCCCCGGTCAGGTCGAGCCGCACGCTGGCGAAGATCTGCTCGGGGTCCTCCGCCTCGACCACCTCGAACCAGCCCCAGATCGGGATGTTCCCTTCCACTCCTTCCTGGAGCGCCCGGGCCCGCCGGTTGATGACCAGTTCGGGCCGGGGGGAGCGCAGCTCGATCCCCGGGGAGAGGACGATGAAGCGCCCGCTCTCGGGATGGATGAAGATCACACCGGGGCCGGAATAGGGCCAGATCTTCTGGGTGGTGCGTTCGTAGAGGCCGCGGACCCAGAAGGGGAGTTCATCGACATTGTTCAGGTTCTTGAACCAGCCGCCGATCCAGCCGGTCCAGGTCACGCCGAAGGCCGCTTCCAGCCGGCGCCGGCTGTTCTCCCCGCCGTGCTGGGCGTAGAAGAGCACCCCCTCCCCCACCGTCCGTCCCCCGTCGCTGATATGGCGGGTGATGGCGTTGATCTCGGCGGCGCTGAAACCGGAATGGACCAGCTTATCCCGGTCACGGTTCCGCATCAGCTCGAACGATTCCAGGCTGCTTTGCCAGACACCGCGCCCGTCCGCGATGTAGAGGAGATCGGTCTTCTCAAGAACGTCGGCCTCGAGCGGCCGGACCTCCTCGTCGGCCCCGGGGTGATAGCCGTAGTAGTCGTCCAGCAGGTAGGGACGCCCGTCGGTCTTGCGGATCCGGGCCTGTTCCATGAGCCAGACCAGCCCGGCATGTTCGGTCCTGGCCGCATCCTGGACGGAGGCGTCCAGGATGGTCACCGCCAGGCGCCGGTCGTTCTGGAGCTTCCAGGCGATCGGAGGTCCCGCGATCAGGATGAGCAGGACCAGCAACAGGAGTTTCTTCACGATACCGCCACTCCCTTTCGGCCGAAAGCGCCCCTGGATGCCACCTTGAAAAGCATACTGTGAGTGGCGCGGTCAGGCGAACCTTTTCCGGCGCGGCTTGCCGCCGCCCACCCGGTAACGCTAAGGTGGGAGTCATGCGGATCAGTGAGAGTTGGCTGGAGGACTCCGTCTGGGGCGGAGCGCTGCTCGGGGGAGGCGGAGGGGGGAGTGTGGCCGAGGGCCTCGCCCTGGGACGCACGACCTTTGCCGTCGGCCGCCCCGAGCTGGTGCACCCCGACGACCATCCCTCCGACGGCATCATCGCCACCTGCGGGATGGCCATGGCCCCCCGCCCGACCCGACCCTTCGTGCTGCCGGGACATCATGTCCGGGTGGTCGAGCTGCTGCGCGAGCATCTGGGGGGGGAACTGACCGGATTGACGGCCGAGGGGATGGGTGGGCGCGCGGTCCTCGACGGCTGGTACCCTTCGGCCGTGCTCGGCCTGCCGGTGCTCGATCTGCCCGCCGACGGGCGCGGGCACCCGCTCCCCCTCCAGGGCTGCCTGGGACTGAACCGCGATCCCGGCTACATCTCGTGGCAGGCCTGCGCCGGGGGCGACCCCGACCGGGGGGAGTACATCGAGATGTACACCTCGGGGGCCCTGGAGGCGGCCGATAAGCTCACCCGCCGGGCCGCCGCCCAGGCCGGAGGCATGGTCTGTGTGGCCCGCAATCCCGTGCCCCTGGAGCGGGTCCGCACCGGGGGGGTGGTGGGAGGTATCCATACCGCCACCGACCTGGGCCGGGCCTACCGGCACCAGCTCGGTTCGGGAGTCGCGGAAGCCGCCGCCTGGCTGGCCGAACATCTGGGGGGGAACCTGCAGGGAGAGGTCTCGGTGCGGTACCAGCGCACCAACTACACCGCGGGGCTGGATCTGGAGGTGGTGGAATGCCCCCCCTTCCGGATGCTGGCGGCCGGGACCCTGCTGACCGTGGAGCGGGAAGGACACCTGGTCGCCCGTTTCCCCGACCTGGTGGTGATGCTGGATGTGCTCACCGGTCTGCCGCTGACCATGGCGGAACTGACCGAGGGCCGGGCCTTCACCCTGGTGACGGTACCGTCGGCCTCCCTGCGCCTGGGCTCGGGCTGCACCGACCCCGCCCTGCTCCAGATCCTGGAAGAACTGACCGGTCGCAGCATGACCCCCTGAGGGAGCCCGGGGACGGACTCAGCGCAGCGGCCCGGGCGCCACGTAGTCGTCCACCCAGACCAGCGGGTCTTCCAGGCCGATGAGTGACCGCATGGCCTCCTTCGCGATCGAGTACCCGGGGTAGCGGCCGGCGCGCACCCGGAACCAAGTCCCCATCCCGGGGACCTCGGTCCTCAAAACGTAGGCCTCCAGACCCTTCCCCTGCCAGCGGCGGGCCTCCGCCTGGGCCTTGTCGAGACTCCGCCACGAGGAGAGCTGGATGGTGTAGAAACCGTGTTCGGAACGCTCCGCTTCCCGCACCGGAGCGGGGGTGGGAGCCGGAGCCGCCGGCGCCCGGGCGGCGGGGGCGGGCTGGGTGGCCGCCGGGGCCGGGACCTGGGCGGCCGGGGGGGTCTCTTCCTGACGCCCGCAGGCACCGACCACCAGCAGGACCAGGCCGGTCAGGGCTGCGACCGTGACGGATCGTCTCTTTCCCATGTCCGCTCACCTCCGGCGACGGGGACCGCACACCATCACCTTCAGCCTATCCGTCCCCGCGGTCGGGGTCAACGCCCGGCCCCGCCGCTTGACACCCCCGAAAAACGGCGCGGATAATGCCTTCCTCGAACCTGTCTCCACCGCCGCGAGGTTGCCCTATGCGTCGATCCGCCTACGGCCTGCAGACGGGCCCGGCCCTGCTGCTGCTCCTGCTGCCGGCCGCTCTCCCGGGCGCCGTCCGGGCACAACTCCCCACCGGGGTCGCCCTGGGTTCCGCCGACTACCGGCCGACCGCCTCCTACGAGATGGACGTGCGGCTCGATCCGGCCACCCACCAGGTCAGCGGGACCGAGATCCTCACCTTCCGCAACAACACCCGCCGGCCGACCCCCGACCTCTGGTTCCACGCCTACTACAACGCCTGGAAGAACGACGGCAGCACCTGGATGCGGGGTCGCGGCTCCCTGCCCGCGGAGGTGGACCCCGAGCGGCTCGGCTGGGTCCAGGTGACCCGGGCCGAACTCCTCCCCAACATGTTCTACACCATCGATGACCTCATGGAGTCGTTCGCCTACATCCAGCCGGACGACGGCAATCCCTGGGACCAGACCCTCTTCCGCCTCACCCTGCCCGCCCCGCTCCCCCCCGGCGGCGAGGTGGTCGTGCGGATCGACTTCACCAGTCACGTCCCGCGCACCTTCGCCCGGACCGGTTTCATCGGCGACCACTACTTCCTGGCCCAGTGGTTCCCCAAGGTGGGGGTGCTCACCGACTCCGGCTGGCGCGCCCGGCAGTACTTCCCGGTGGAGTACTTCGCCCCCTTCGGCACCTACGACGTGCGGCTGACCGTGCCGAGCGATTTCGTGGTCGGGGCCACCGGCGAGGGAGTAGGACGGCCGAGGGTCAACGCCGACGGCACCACTACCCACCGTTACCGCCAGGAGATGGTCCACGACTTCGCCTGGACCGCCTGGCCCGACTACCTGGTGTTCACCGAGACTTGCGAGTTCCTGCCCGGTTACCGGACCGAAATCACCCTGCTGCTCTCCCCCGAGCACAAGGGGCTCAAGGAGCGCTACCTGCAGGCGGTGCGCCACGGCCTCCACTACTACTCGGAGTGGTTTGGACCCTACCCCTACACCACCGCCACCTGTGTCGACCCGGCCTTCAATTCGGGGGCGGGGGGGATGGAGTACCCCACCTTCTTCACCGGTGGAGCCCCCCTGTTCGCGGCCGAGGGGGTCCTGCGTCCCGAGGGGGTGACCATCCACGAGTTCGGGCATCAGTTCTGGTACGGTCTGGTGGCCAACGATGAGACCGACGACGGCTGGATGGACGAGGGGTTCAATTCCTACAGCGAGGCCCGGGTGCAGGACGTGGCCTACGGTCCGGGGCACGAGTCCATCACCATCTTCCGGCTGCCGATCGTCTTCGACGAGGTCGCCATCCCCCACCGCTGGGCAGCCGCCCCCGGCTACCGCTTTCGGGCCAAGGACGTCCCCCTTTCGATGCCCAGCTATCTCCAGGGGGCGGCCTACGGGGCCAACGCCTATAACAAGGCCGAACTGATGCACTGGACCCTGGAGGGTTTCCTGGGCTGGGCAACCTACCGGGAGGTCCTGGCCACCTACCAGATGCGCTGGCGCTTCAAACACCCCGCTCCGGCCGACTACTTCGAAGTGGTGGACGAGGTCTCGGGGATGGAGATGGGCTGGTTCTTCGACCAGGTCTACGGGACCGCCGACGTGCTCGACTACGCGGTGGGCGGCGTGGAGACCCGGCCGGTGCGCGCTCCGCACGGTATCACTGCGCGTCCCCCCGGGGCCCCCGAGGGAGGACCTCCCTGGGCTCCGGAGGACATCGAAGTCCCGGCCGGGCTGGTGGACAACGAGGTGACCGTACGCCGGCTGGGCGAAGTCTGTATCCCGGTCGAGGTAACCGTGGTCTTCGCCGACGGGGAGGAGGTGCTGGAGCACTGGGACGGCCGCGACCGCTCGGTGGTCTGGACCTACCGGCGCCCCGATGGGGTCGTGCGGGTGGTGGTGGACCCGCAGGAGAAGCTCCCGCTCGACGTGGAACGGACGAATAACTCCTGGATCCGCCGGGCCGACCACCGGGGGAGCTGGAAACTGACCCTGCGCTGGATGTTCTGGCTCCAGTCGCTGCTCGAGTTCTTCGCGCTTATCAGTTAGGGAGGGAACGGGATGAACGTCATGGAAGCCCTGGTGGAAGGTCTGCGGACCGCGACCCGCCACTGGCGGGCGCTGCTGCTGATCTGGGCGATCAACCTGCTCCTGGCGGTCCCCCTCGCCCTCTGGGTGGGGAGCACGGTGGACTCGGAGCTGGCCCACACCGATTCGGCGGCCGTCATGGCCCAGAGCTACGACTGGCTCTGGTACCAGGAGTTCCGGGCCCGGCACACTTCGGGCGGCGATCCCGCCTCGACCCTCGCCTTCTGGCAGCAGGGGGCGGCTCCGGTCCTGCGCAACTTCGAGCGCTACGTGACCGGATCGCTGCGCTCATCGCTCCCAGGAGCCCTGTTGGTGACCGGGTTGATCTACCTGCTGGCCGGCACTCTGCTGACCGGCGGCCTGCTCGGGCTCTTCGCCCGGCGCGACAGCCGCTTCACCTTCCGCTTCTTCTTCGACCGCTCGGGGCGATACTTCCCGGGGCTGCTCGGTGTGCTCCTGGTCGCCCAGCTCCTCTACCTGGTGGTCTGGCGCCTGGTCGGCGGGCCCCTGCGCGGACTGGTGGGGCTGGCCCAGGCGGGGGCGACCACGGAGTGGACCCCGGTGCTGGTCGACTGGGGGACCGCCCTGATCCTGCTGCTGCTCGCCCTGGCCGTCCACATGACCATGAACTTCGCCCGGGTGGCCCTGGTGGCCTGGGAGAAACTCGGACTGTTCCCCGCCCTGGTCGGAGCGGCGGCCTTCACCTGGCGCAACCTGGGGCGCGCCGCCGCCCTCTTCGGGCTCGTCACCCTGATGGCGGCCCTCTTCTTCGGACTCTGGTCGCTGCTGGCCGGGCTGGGGGGAGGCGCCTCGATTGCCGCCCTGGCCCTGATGGCCCTGGTGCAGCAGCTCTTCGTGCTGGGGAGCATCTGGGTGCGCGCGGTCTACCTGGCCGCCCAGATGGCTTTCTACAAGGGGACGATGAACCTGCCCGACTGGGTCACCCCAGCCGGACCCCCTCCCGACGGCGACGAGACCCGGATCGTGGTCGAGGAAGCCACCCTGGTCGGATGATCAGCGCAGCGGTTTGAGGAGCCGGCCGATATCCCGGAAGGCCAGCGCCCGGATGGTCCGTCCGAGGGGGTAGCTCTCTTCGCCGGCATGGATGACCGTGAGTTCCGAGAGCCGGAGGGAGTCCAGGGCCGACCGCATCGAGCGAGTGACGCTCGGGGAGACGGTCCGTTTGAACTCGAATCCCCACCTCCGGCCGCCCCGCACGACCAGCAGGTCGAGTTCCGCCCCGGCGTAGGTGGCCCAGAAATGGCACTCCTCCCGGCGGGCGCCGAGCCGGCGGATCACCGTTTCCATCCCGAAGCCCTCCCAGGAAGCGCCTAGCTTGGGGTGCCGTTCGATCTCATCCCGGCTCGTCAATCCCAGGAGGGTGTGGAGGATCCCGCTGTCGGCCAGGAAGACCTTCGGGGCCTTCACCTGACGCTTGCCGATGTTCTCGTGGAAGGCCGGCAGCCGTCGGACGACGAACGTCGAGACCAGGATGTCCAGGTAGTTGCGGATGGCGGAGTCGGTCATCCCGAAGGAACGAGCGAACTCCGAGTAGTTCACCACCTGGCCGTGATAGTGGGCAAGCATCGCCCAGAACCGTCTCAAGGTCTCCGGAGAAATGGTGATGCCGAGACTGCGGATGTCCCGCTCCAGGAAGGTGCGGATGAAATCCCGGCGCCAGGCCGAGCTGTCGCGGTCCGAACGGGCCAGGAAAGCGCGCGGGAAGCCGCCCCGGATCCAGAGCCGATCCCGCTTCTCCTCCCCCACCTCGTCCAGACCGAAACCCTCCAGCTCGAAGTAGGCGATCCGTCCGGCCAGGGACTCGGAGCTCTGTCGCAGCAGATCGGGGGAAGCGCTGCCGAGCAGGAGGAAGCGGGTGGCCGGACGGACCCGGTCGGCCAGGACCCTCAAGACGGGGAAGAGCTCGGGGAGCCGCTGGATCTCGTCGAGGATGACGAGCCCCTCGAGGTCCTGCAGGACGAGCAACGGCTCCTGCAGCCGTGCCCGCTCGGCCGGATGCTCGAGGTCGAACCGGGTGACCGGGCCTTTCCATCGCCTGGCGATGGCCCCGGCCAGCGTGGTCTTGCCCACCTGCCGGGCTCCGATGATGGCTACCACCCGGTTCCTGGACAGCCGGGACTCGACCTCGGCGATATTCCTCGGGCGATCGATCACGGGCATACCTTACCTTGAATATTCAACTTTGTCCATCGAATATTCAAGGTCGCGCGCCCTATGACCCGGTCCCTCGGGGGGAGGTCGAGGAGGCCGCCCTGGCCGAGTGAGGGTGGACCGCTCCAGGCGGACGTTGACACCGATCCGTTAGAGCGGCACAGTCCATCCGTACTCAAAATCGATCCACCAGAGGGCCTGGCCTGGCTCCTCCCGTTCTGAACCCGCGGGGAGGTATCGGCATGCGTCACAAGCACGGGCTGGTCCCGGCCCTCGCCGGGCTGCTGCTTCTGGCCGGATGTGGTCGGGGCGACGGAGTGGCGGTGGCCTGGGACCGCTACTACTCGACCGCCGAGACCTACCGCATCATGCACGAGTGGGCCGGGCGCCGGCCCGACCTGGTCCGCCTGTTCTCGATCGGCCGGACCCGGGCCGGGAGTGAGCTGCTGGTGGCGGCGGTGACCGACTTCACCACCGGCGGGGATGCCGACAAGCCCGCCCTCTACGTGGACGGCAACCTCCACTCCGGGGAGCTGACCGGCTCGGCGGTCACCCTCTACCTGATGGGCCGGCTGCTCGAGGCCTACGGCCGCGATCCCCGCATCACCGAGCTGCTCAAGACCCACGCCTTCTATTTGCGCCCCAAGTTCAATCCCGACGGCGCCGATCTCTCCCTGCTCAGCGATATCTCGCTGCGCAGCACCCCCCGCCCGGTGGACGACGACGGGGACGGGCAGGCGGACGAGGACCCGGCCGAGGACCTGGACGGCGACGGCTTCATCACCGAGATGCGGATCCCCGACGAGCGCGGGAACATGAAGCCGGACCCGGAGGAGCCCCGCCTGATGGTGCGCCGTTCCCCGGGGGAGACCACCGGGCCCTTCTACCGGGTGGTGAGCGAGGGATGGGACAACGATCGGGACGGCCGCCTGAACGAGGACGGGATCGGCGGGCTCGACCTGAACCGCAACTTCCCGCGCAACTGGGAACCGGAGTACCTGCAGCCCGGGGCGGGCCCCTTCCCCCTCTCGGAACCGGAGAGCTGGGCCACCCTCGCCTTCATCGACGCCCATCCCAACATCACCGGCATCGTGCACGGACACACCTCGGGGGGTTTCCTCTACCGGCTCCCCTCGGCCACCGACCCGGCCCGTTTCGATGCCCGCGACATCGCTCTCATCCTCGATCTGGGGGCTCGCTACACCGAGCTGACCGGGCGGCCGGTGGAGCCCAGTTCCACCGACCCGGTGCGCCACCGCTACGGCACCCTGATCTCATGGGCCTACTGGGACCGGGGGATCGTCGGTTGGGTCCCGGAGTACTGGCCGGGGCTGGATGCCGATACGGACGGGGACGGCCGCACCAGCGAGCGGGAGCGCCTCCACTACATCGACCGTGAGCTGGGCGGACGCTACTTCGTGCCCTGGCGCCCCTTCCAGCACCCCGACTACGGCCAGGTCGAGATCGGCGGCTGGCGCAGCCGGTTGGTCAGCCAGAACCCGCCCCCGGAGTTGCTCGAGGCCGAGTGCGCCCTGCAGATCCCCTGGATCGTGGGGCTGGCCGAGCAGTCTCCCCGGCTGACCACCGAGGGGGCCCGTCTCAGGGATCTCGGCGACGGCCGCTGGGAAGTGACGGTGACGGTGATCAACGAAGGGTACCTCCCCACCCACCTGACCGCGCGCGGGCTCGAGGCCCGGCTCATCACCCCGGTGTACGCCGAGCTCGAGCTGGAGGGGGCGAGTCTGCTCGAGGGGGCGCGCCGCACCTCGCTCGGGCACCTGGCCGGGGGCTATCCCCTGCCGGGGACGGGACTGGAGCGTTCGGGGAGTGTCCGCTGGGTCGTACGCGCGGAGGAGCCGGGGGCCGGTCTGCGCATCCGGATCCGCTCCGAGAAGGGGGGCTCGATCAACCTGGGACCCCTCCCGCTGGGGGGCTGATCAGCGCCGGATGGTGAGCCGTCGCAGGACCTCCCCCCCCACGCTGTAGACCGTTGCCTCGAGGGTGTCCGGAGCGACCTTGATGCGGGTCGCCGCATGGGTGGGTCCGATCAGCAGCCAGTACCCGTTCTCGCCCGGAGCCGGCTCGATGACCTGCAGGCGGTGGGTGTGCCCGGCCAGCCAGAGGTCCACCCCGGCCGTGTTGGCCGCCGCCTCGAAGTACTCCCGGGTCCGGCCGATGGCGTAGCCATCCCCCCCCCGCGGCGGGATGTGGGAGACCACTACCCGCCAGCGCGCCCGGTCGGCCGCCTCCCCCGCCAGGTCGGCCTCCAGCCAGACCGCCTGCTCGGCCCGGTAGCGCTCGAAATCGACCAGGCCGTTGTAATACTCGTGCCCGTCCTCCTTGTCCTCGCCGGTATCGAGCACCGTGAAGTGGACCCCGCCGTGGTCGAAGCTGTAGTAGGCCCGTCCCGCCACGGTCGGCAGGAACTCCTCCAGGCGGCGGGCGTAGCGGCCGCGCTCCTCGTGGTTGCCCCGGGCGAACACCACCGGCCGGGTCCGGGCGAAACCGTCGGCCAGCACATCGAGGAAGGCGGTGAAGAGCTGGTCCTCCCGCATGAAATCATCGATCAGGTCGCCTCCAGCGACCGCGAAATCGACCCCCGCCCAGGCCCCTCCGGCGATCAGGGAGTCGAGTTCGGCCGCCCGCTCGTGCACGTCACTGACCAGCGCGAAAGCGAAGCGCTCCCGGGCGGGATCCAGGGTGGTGAAGGAGTACACCGCACTGGTCACCGAGTCCCCGAAGGCCACGATGTGCTGCCGCTGGTAGCCCAGGAAGGACTTGGAGACGACCCGGTACGCGTAGGTCGTGCCCGGTTCCAGCCCGGTCAGACGGATGAGGTGGTGGGTGCGGTCGTTGTCGATCAGCCCGTGCCGGCTGCTGACGGCCACCCGGTCGAGGTGTCCGGGGGGGCCGTACTCCACCCGGGAGACGCACACCCGGTCGGTGTGCCAGACCACCGTGACCGCCCCTGCTGCCGGCTGGGCCAGGTAGGGCCCGTGGGTGATGACCGGCGGCCCGGCCGGGGCCTGGGCCCCCACACCGGTCCCGGACAGGACCAGGAGCAGGCCCGCCAGCATGACCTTGCGGAGTCTCATCGCATCCCCTTCCGGTGTGGCTGGGTGTCCCAGCGAGGCCCATTCGTACAACCTCCGGTCTCATCCATACACCACCCGGCGGAGTTGCTCCAGGAGATGCCGTCCGGGCAGCGGGAACATCCCATCCGCGCCCCCCGTAGACCAAAAGGACCGCCTTCCTCCCGCTGTGGACGCTCCCGCCCCACCGGAAGAGTGGCGGGATGAACCCGAGCAGGAGGACCCGGCATGTCCTGGCGCAACCACGGCCTTCTCGGTCTGATGGCTCTCGGTGTGATGACGGTCGCACTGCCGGTCGTCCGGCCGGGGGGGACGGCGCCGGGCACACTCTCGCCGCAGATCCGCTTCCACGAGGGGCGCAGCGCCCGCCGGATCCCCTTCACCTACGAGCAGATGCATATCATCGTGACCGTCGAGGTGGGCGGATCGCTCCAGGTCCCCATGCTGCTCGACACCGGCTTAGGGTTCGACGGAGCCATCATGCTCGATCCTGCGCTCGGCGAGCAGCTCGGTCTGAAGTACACGGGCGAGGTCCCCCTGGGAGGAGGAGGGGCTGAGGATCCGGTGGTCGCCCGGCTGTCCTCGGGGGGGACGCTCGCGCTCCCGGGGGTGACGTTCACCCGGAAACAGTTGCTCGTGGTCACCGATGCCGCCCCCTTCCGCAACTACCCGGCCCGCGGCATCATCGGGAAGACGGTCTTCGACTGCGTCGTCGAGATCGACTATGACGCCTGCGAACTCCACCTCTACGACGGCACCGCGTACCGGTACGAGGGACCGGGAACTTCGTTCCCGGTCGGATTCAGCCACGACATCCCGGTAATGGATGCTGCGGTTCACCTCGACGGAGGCGAGACCGTACCGGTCAAACTGCTGGTGGACACGGGGGCGGCCGAGCTCCTCCTCCTCACCTTCTCCCACCCGGGGCTCGATCTGCCGGGCAACGTCATCCGGGGATCGGCGGGGATCCTCTCGAAGGGACTCAACGGGATCATCCTCGGTTCGACCGGGAGGGTGACGGGGCTAGGCCTGGGCGGGTACCTCCTGGAGGGGGTCATCACATCGTTCCCGGAGCAGGAGTCATGGGGAGCGGCGAACCAGCTCGGGCAGAACGGGATGATCGGCAACGACGTGCTCCGCCGTTTCCTGGTCGTCTTCGACTACCCCCACCGGCGCATCCACCTCGATCCGGGTCCGAGCTTCCGGGAGCCGTTCGATTGGGACACATCGGGCCTGATCACCGAACTCACCCCCGAGGGCACCCTGGAGGTCATCGACGTCGTCGCCGCTTCCCCGGCCGGTGAGCGTGACATCAACCGGGGGGATGTGATCGTGGCTGTCGACGGCCGACCCGTGCGAACACTCTCCTACGGCGAGATCTGGAAGATCTTCACCCAGGACGGCGCGCGCGTGACGTTGACGGTCGTCCGGAGCGGCGTGACCACGGAAAAGGCGCTCGTGCTGCGACGCCTGATCTGACCAGATTCAAAACCCCAGGAAAAGCCCGACCCGGAAGCCCAGCCCGGAGAGGTCGAGGGCGGGGGCGTCGGGTATCTTCTCCCCTTCGTAGCGCAGCTTCCCGGCCCCGACCCGCCCCCAGGAGTAGACCGCGCACACGTCCACGGCCACCAGGGGAACCAGCCAGTAGCGCAGGCTGACCGAGGGTTCCAGCCAGAGGAAGCGGGCGTCCATCCGGGCCGAGGTCTCCAGGGCTGAGGCGTCCACGCTCCCGGAGAAGGTGGACTCGTAGTAATCCCACACCCCCCCCCAGGCGGGGACGGCCTCCGGCCCTCGGCGCAGGAGCAGGTCGAGGTGCCCCAGTCCGATGGTCCCGCCAAGAGTGAGTTTCATCATCCCGGCCGCCTTCACCCAGCCCAGGAAGAGCCCGGCCATGCTCAGGTCGAGCCGGGCGCTGCGGGCGATCCCGCCGGAGGTCGCTTCCGAGATCGCGCTCCCCCCCCACCCCCAGCCGCCGACCTGCAGGTGCCCCACGTTGAAGACGCCCCCCCCTCCG
>CAZFHZ010000022.1:0-37268 GCA_964519015.1 uncultured Gemmatimonadota bacterium
TGGGGGGAAGGGATCGTGGCGATGGGCAAGCAGTTCCCACTCGGGAGCCGGCACCTCGCCGGTGAGCCGCAGCAGGGCGCAGTCCACCCCGTCGGCCGAGGTGCCGGTCATGCAGCCGGCCAGGATGCGCGGGCCGGGGGCCCTCAAGGAGTGGCGCCGTCGGGACGCAGATCGATCACGACCCGCCCGACCGTCATACCGCTCCGCCGGACCGTGATCTCGTAGAAGCGGCCCTGTTTCTCGAGACTGTAGGCAGGGAGCAGGTCGCGGTCGAGCCGGATAGAGTGGCCGCGGTCCTCGGCCCCGTTGGGACCGGGGAATCCCACGAAGTTCACGGTGAACCCGCCGGCGGCGGCCGGACGGGTGACCAGGTCGGCCACCGTCAACACCGAGCGGCGGGGCACCGCCAGGGTGTCCCCGTCGGCCAGCGCCAGCAGCGGCCCGCCGTCCAGACGGACGAGTAACCAGGCCAGCCGGGGATCGACGACCTCGACCAGGGCGGTGGCCAGGATCAGGGTGCCCGATTCCACGCGCACCTCGTAGCGCTCGGTGTCGGGGCTCAGGCTGAAGCGCTGGAGTAAATCGTGCTCGGTGTGGATGATGTAGCCGCGGTCCTCGCCGTCATTGGTCACCGTGTTCCCGACGAAGCCGCGGAAGTTGACCTGGTAGTCGCCGCGTGGGGGCAGTCCCAGGGGGTCCCCGACGGTCAGCGAATCCCCGCGCAGCACCTGGAGGGTCGCTCCCGGCTCCAGCAGCAGGGGCCGGCCGTTCCAGGTGAGCCGGAGCGCGTCTACCCGGTCGGTCGCCGCCGGGGCGGCGGCGGCCGGGCGGCGGGCCGCCGGGTCGAGCCGGATCCAGATGGACCCGCAGAGATACTTGTCCTTCCAGACCGAGATCCGGGTGTCCCGCGCGAGTCGCAGGGAGGTGCGCTGGTCGTTGAAGCCCCCCACCCCCTCGAGGTCGACGACCAGACCCCGTTCGTAGTTGGCCTCCACATGGGTGACCTCGACCGTCACCCCCGGGGGGACCCGCAGCTCCTCCCCCGCATCGACCACGACCGGGGGGGCTCCGTCCACCGAGACAGCCAGGTAGGTCAGTAATGGGGTCTCCAGGGCGAACCGGGGATGGTCGGGGATGATACCGAACCGGTCCAGGAAGGCGTTGATCACCAGTACCTGGTACTCCACCCGGCGGGCCTCGTCGGGGATGTCCTTGGAGGTTTCCACCCCGAACGCCGGGATGCCCAGCCGGCTGACGGCGAAGAAGGTGGCTGAGCCGCGCTGTTCGTGGTGGGGGCTGTCGGGCTTGAAGGTCCAGGTGTTCTTGACCCGGAAGTAGTGGTCGGGATCGGAGATCCCCTGATTCGCCCGCTCGGTGACGTGGCGGGCCGCTTCTTCCAGCGGGAAGGGCTCTCCCCCCTCGGGGTCGGGGAGCAGGTCGGTATCCACGATGATCGTCTGACCCCAGCGCTGCGGGTTGCGCAGCTCGTTCACCCAGCGGCTGTCGTACCAGCCGGAGCCGTCGTGGAGGTTGAGCACGACGTCGGAGGAGCGCATCAGTTCGGTCAGGACGGTGACGATCTCCTGATCGATCTCATACTGGTCGGCCTGCTGGCGGCCGAACCGGCGGTTCAGATCCCCCCCGCCCGACTCCCGCTCATCCCGGTGGATCCCAAAGATGTTCGCCCGCGGGACCACGATCAGGTTGCCCCGGCGCAGGGTCAGGTCGGCATAGAGGTCGGCGGCCAGGTACCCCCCCGGTTCGTCGCCGTGCATACCGCCGATGATGAGCAGGGTCGGACCCTCTTCGCGGCCCCGGATGTGGTAGACGTTCAGTTCGTGGTCGGTGTCGGCGAAGAAGACACGGTGCGACCGCCCCGGGGGCGGATCGGTCGCCCCCCGGGCGACCTCGAGTGCGCCGGTGAGGGCCGGCAACAGGAGCAGGCCGATCAGCGCCGTCCGTCTCATACGGCCCCGCCGACGGGGAAGACCTGGTCGAGCAGGATCTCCCCGTTCTGGTCGTAGATGAAGAACCGTACTTCACGCGGAAGGAAGCCCTCGGGGACTTCGAGTTCGGCCTCGATCGGACGGAAGCGCCGGATAGCGAAGGACTCTCCGGCCGAGGGGGTCAACGGCCGGCCGTTCTGGACACGCAGTGACGGGACGCTCAGGAAGTCGCCGGGGTGCTCGGCATCCTCCACCAGCACCGCGTAGAATCCGCGCAGGACGGCATCCCCCCAATCCTTCTTGGTGAGTTCGGCGTAGAGCCGCCAGTTCCCCGATTCCTGCCGGGTCAGGGAGAAGTTCTCCAGGCTGACCGGGGCGGGGGCCCCGGGTGCCGTCCGGACCGGGGCGGTCCCGGGCTGGGGGCGGGCGGGTGATGGGGCGGGCTCGCCGGCCGTGGCCGGGGGAATCGCTCCGGGGACCGCGTCGGCGGGGGCGGGCCGCGGGGTGAGCATGGGCAGTTCCCGTCCCGCCAGCAGGTCGTACCGCTCCCGGAGCCGCTGGTAGCGATCGACGTGCGTAAAGGTGAGCCAGGTCAGTAGTCCGACGACGACCAGCGGGAGGACGACCAGCAGCACGATCCAACGCCGCTTCCTCGGGGTCAGCAGCCAGGTCCGGTTGCTCCCGTCCGGGCGCAGCAGGATGAGGGTGAAATCGCGTCGCTCGTTCATCCCCTTCTCACCCGTCCCAGCTCATCCGGGGAGGGGCAGGCTGGTCTCCCGGATGATCTTCCAGCCTCCCTCCTCCTCCTGCAGATAGAGCCGCTTGGCCGACCGGGCCCGGAAACGGTCCGATTCATAGGTCTGGTTGAACACCGCGATCATCGTCCCGCCATGGTGGTAGAGATGCAGTCCCTCGATCTCCACCCGGATCCACTGGTACTGGCGGTTCAAACGGTCCTTGTAGGCACGCCAGCCGGCCCAGTCCCGCCCCTGGCCGAGGAATTCCCGGCTGTAACAGGCCAGGTAACGGTCGGTGTCACGCGACTCCCAGGCCGCCTCCCAGTCCGAGATCACATCGAGGAGTCCCTCCCGCTGCCGGGTGGCCGCCTCCGCTTCCATGACCTGCAGTTCGTCCTCCACCACCATCACCGTCGCCCCGGGGACCCGCCCGGTGCGGATCAGGGGGGTCAGCCCTTCCAGGTCTTCATCGGTCACCACCACACAACCCTTCGTGTTGTAGCCGTTCTGGACCCGGGCCGGTTCATTGGTGGCATGGAGCCAGATGTTGCTCCCGTCCTTGCCCAGGAGTTGATCGAAGACATTGGGGAAATCGGTCACGAAGGCACGCACCCCGTACTCGTCCGGCAGATGGTCTCCCTCGATCCGGGAGGTGAAGAAGTAGATCCCTTCGGGCGTGCGCAGGTCCCCTTCCCGCTCCTTGTCCCCCTGTTTCTCCCCGGTGTTGGCCGGCACGATCCGGACCAGCTCGGGGAGCCCGGCCGCGTTCCCGCGGTAGACGATGAGGCTCTGGGTCACCTTCTCGACCAGCAGCGCGCAACTCCCCTCCTGGAGCTGCACCAGCGCAGCCGGGTACTTCCCCATCAGGCTGGACGGGGCGCGGGTGCGTCCTTCCCCCTCGGGGGCGGGCCAGACCGTCAGCAGCAGCGCGGGGAGCAGCAGGCAACGTCCGATCATCCATTCACCTCAACGTGGGAGCGTGCTGCGCAGGATGGCCACGACGTCGGAGGCGGCATCCTGCTGAGGGGTTTCGATCACACGACCCAGTTCCCGTCCCTGCGCTTCCACCACGAAGGTGGGGGAGAAGGCGATCTGGTAGCGGTCCACCAGGCCGTCCCGGTCGCGCTTGCTGCGGTCGAGCGCGATCACCCGGACCTCGATCCGGGGATTGGAGGCCTCTTGCAGGGCCCGGAAGAGCACCGGGACGTGCTTCTGCGCGTCCTCGCACCAGGTACCCATGAAGACCAGGATGGTCACCGGTTTCGAGAGGTCGCGCAGGTAGGCCACAGTCTCCTCGGGCACCCGGACCAGTTCGGTCCGGGTGCGGAACACGGTCACATGGTCGAGCACCCACCCCATGTCCGACTGGCCGTACATCACCAATCCGTCCAGGCCGGGGGGGGTACCCGGTCGATGGTCCGCGGACTTCGAGCAGGCGGTGGTCAGCAGCAGCCCCGCCAGGAGCAGGGCGATCCGGTACTTCGTCACGGTGCGATCCATGCCCGGAATGGTAGGAAGCGGCACCGTCTGGTTCAAGCCGACTCTACTCCGGACGGACGATCGTCTTCAGCCCCTTGCGGACGATGTTCGCCGCCTGCGGCCCTTTCGGACCCTCGGCGATCTCGAACTCGACCTCCTCGCCCGCCTTGAGCGAACGGAAACCGTCTCCGGCGATGGCGGAGAAGTGGGCGAAGACATCAGGTCCGGAGTCCTGGCTGATGAAGCCATATCCCTTCTGGTTGTTGAACCACTTCACACTCCCCACAGGCATACGTCGGCACCTCGCCGCACGGTATGCGACCCCCGATGGTGAGCGGGTGGGAAGGGTCGGGCACCCGTGCCAAGCCGGACGATTCTGCTCCCGGAGCACACCCGGGACAAGGGGATTCAGCCCTTCGAGCGCTGGCGCATCACCTCGTAGAGGACCATCCCCGTGGCCACCGAGACGTTCAGGCTCTCGCTCCCACCGGCCATGGGGATGGCAGCCGTCCAGTCACACGAACGCCGGATGAGCATCCGCATCCCTCCCCCCTCACCCCCGACCACCACCACCAGCGGCACCGTCAGGTCGACCGCCCAGAGGGACGTATCCCCCTCCACATCGGTCCCCAGCACCCAGATCCCCCGCTCCTTGAGTCCGGAGAGAGCCCGGGCCAGGTTGGCCACCCGGCAGACCGGGATCCGCGCCAGGGCTCCGGCCGAGGCCTTCAACGCGCTCCCGCCGACCGGGGCCGAACCGTGGCGCGGCACCACCAGGGCCTGCGCCCCCAGCGCAGCCGCGGTGCGCGCCACCGCCCCCAGGTTATGGGGGTCCTCCACACCGTCACAGGCGACCAGCAAAGGCGGCTCGGCCCGCTGGAACACACCGTCGAGGACCTCGTCGAGGTCGGCGTAGGCGAAGGGGACGATGTAGGCGGCCACCCCCTGGTGGACCGCTCCCTGGGTCAACCGGTCGAGGGCGGCGGCCGGCTGATAGGAGGGGGGCACCCCCTGCCGGCGGGCCAGTTCGACGAGTTCGGTCACCCGGCGCTCACGCCGTCCTTCGGCCACCACGATCCGGTGAACGCGCCGGGCGTCCTCCTCCAGCAGCGCCCGCACGGGGTTGATCCCCCAGACCAGATCGCCCCCGCCCCCGCCTTCCTCCTCCTCCCTCGGTCTTTTCGCCACCTCGACCTCCTTCAGGCGATGGTGCCCAGGGCCAACCGCTCACCCAGCCGCCGGACGATGACCCGACGCCAACCCTCCAGGTCCCCGGGAGTAGTGTCGCTACTACCCGGAGCGAGGGCCGCGAAGGCGTCCTGCCGGGCATGGGCCAGCAGCGGCGCGTCACCAACCAGGTCGGCCACCCGCAGACCGGGGAGTCCGTGCTGTCGGGTCCCGAAGAACTCCCCCGGTCCCCGGATCCTCAGGTCCGCTTCGGCGATCCGGAAACCGTCGGTGGTCTCGACCATGGCCTGGAGGCGCTGCCGCGCCTCCTCGGTCAAGGTTTCCCCCTCCAGCAGGAGACAGCGGGCGTGCCCACCCCCCCGCCCCACCCGCCCCCGGAGCTGATGGAGCTGGGATAGCCCGAACCGCTCGGCATGTTCGATCAGGATGAGCGAGGCGTTCGGCACGTCCACCCCGACCTCGATGACGGTGGTGGCCACCAGCACCTCCACCTCCCCCCGGCGGAACGCCTCCATGACCTCATCCTTCTCCCGGGCAGGCATCCGGCCGTGCACCAGCCCGACCCGGTGGTCGCCCAACGGTCCGTGCCGGAGCCGGTCGTAGGAGGAAACCGCCGCTTTCAAGTCGCTGGCGGCCGTCTCCTCTACCAGGGGGAAGACCCAGAAGACCTGGCCTCCCTCCTCCAGGGTCGCCCGTACCTGGGCCAGGGCACGCTCCCCCTGACGGGTGGGGGAGCGGGATGTGGACACCGGTTCCCGGCCGAGCGGGAGTTCATCGATCACCGAGGTGTCCAGGTCGCCGTAAAGGGTCATGGCCAGGGTGCGCGGGATGGGGGTGGCGGTCATCACCAGCACGTCGGGGGAGGCCCCCTTGGCCGGCAGGGCCCCCCGCTGGAGGACACCGAACCGGTGCTGTTCGTCCACCACTACGGCACCCAGCCGGGCGAACCCCACATCCTGCTGGATGAGCGCGTGGGTGCCCACCACGATACACGGCCCTTCCCCGGCCAGCCGTTCGAGCAGCCGGCCGCGCTCCCCCGGGGTGAGTCGGGCGGCCAGCAGGTGTACCTCGACCCCGAGCGGAGCCAGTTCCCGCCTCAACCGGCCATAGTGCTGCTCGGCCAGGATCTCGGTGGGCGCCATCAGGGCGGCCTGACGGTCGTTCTCCACCGCGGTCAGCAGGACGCAGGCGGCCACGACCGTCTTGCCGCTCCCGACGTCCCCCTGGAGGAGCCGGTTCATCGGATGGGGTCGGGCCATATCCTCGAAGATCTCGGCCAGCACCCGCTGCTGGGCCCGGGTCAGGGTGAACCCGACCCCCTCCAGGTAGCGGCGGACCAGCGGACCCCAAGTCCGGAAGGCGTGCCCTTCCCGCCGGCCGAGTGCTCGCTGGCGGTCGGCCAGCAGCAGTTCCAGGTAAAAGAACTCCTCGTAGGCCAGCCGATGGTGGGCCGCCTCGGCCCGCTCGGGTCCGGCGGGGAAGTGGAGCTGTTCGAGCGCCTCGGCCAGCGGGAGGAGCCCGCGACGCAGGCGCAGGTACTCCGGCAGCGGATCCTCCGGACCGTCGGAAAGGGTGTCGAGCGCGTTCCGGATGATCCGGCGCAGCCCCCGGCTGGCCAGCCCGACCGACCGGAGCTCGGCGGTGAGCGGATAGATGGGGATCAACCGTCCGGCGTGCAGCGCGTCCTCCAGCCCTGGTTCGGTACCCTCCTCCTCGCCGCTGGTGCCGAGCACCTCGAATTCTGGATGGGCGAACTGGAGCCGTCCACGGTAGCTGCCCGCGCGGCCCGAGAAGACGACTATATCGCCCGGCCGGAGCGCTCCCTTTACGTAGTTGAGGCCCTGGAACCAGACCGCTTCCGCAACCCCGGTACCGTCGGTGAGGCGGGCCACGAAACGGGGACGCCGGCCCTTCGCGGTCCCGGCGGCGAGCACCTCGGCCAGCACCGTGGCGTTCTCCCCCTCCTTGAGGTCGGTGATCGCCGTGCAGAAACGCCGGTCCACATAACGACGAGGAGCGTAGAGGAGCAGGTCCTCCACGCTCTCGACGTTCACACTGCGCAGGGCTTCGGCCCGCGCGGGTCCCACCCCGCGCACGTACTGTACCGGGGAGGCCAGCCGGTCCTCCATCCGGTCCCCCCTGCTCAGAACCCGAAGGTCAGACCGGCCACGAAGCCCTTGTTCGTGATCGAACCGCTATCCAGGCTGATCGACTGGATGCGGTATTCGGCCGTGATCGCGAAGGGGAGGATGGGCGGATCGAAGAGCAGCCCAATCATGAAGTGGTAGCCGCTGTGGGTGAAGTCGGCCGGATCGTTGCTCAACCCACCGAGGAAGGTGTCTTTGTCCACGTACGACATCAAGTTGAGATTGAGCCCTCCACCCACCACCGGTTTGATCGGGAAGAGCGGCAGCACCGAGATGGGGTAGCGTACGTCGGCGAAGAGCGAGATGGCCTGGAAGTCCTGGTCGAGGTCGGGCAGGCCGCCACCGTAGTTGTAGGTCGCGGTCCCCTTGAGGTACTCCGCCCCGACCTGGACCTTCAGGATGGGGATGAAGCCGATGGCCAGGTGGGCCCCGAACGCAGTGGTCGGGTCCATCTCGATGTTATCCCCCGAGACCGAGATGCTACCGGCGCGAACCCCCAGCCCCGTCTGAGCGCCCGCGGCGGCGGGCAACAGCAGGACGAGCACGATCACGGCCAGGACGCCGAAACGACGGTTCATTCGGATCTCCTTCGTTCATGGGTCGCAGGAGGTGGAAGGTCTTGCCGCCACCCCCCATCAACCCTATTTTACTTCGTCTTCAGACCGGGGCCCAGTCGGTGGTCCGACCCACCCCGGAGAACCGTGCATCACCCGAGAAGAAGGTAATTATGGCGCGCTGCTGCGACATCTGCGGCAAGGGCCCGCAAGCGGGGGCCAGCGTCTCCCATGCGCATAACGTCACCAAGCGTCGCTTCCTGCCCAACCTGCACAAGGTCCGGATCAAGGATGGGGGACGGACCCGCCAGATTCTCGTCTGCTCCTCCTGCCTCAAAGCCGGCAAGGTCGTGAAGGCCTGACTCGGGACACTAAGGCCTCTTCCTCCCGATCTGCAGATCGATCCCGAAGGCGAACTCGACCCAGGAGAGGTCGCCCAGTCCATAGTTACCGGTGTCGGTGAACCGGTGGTAGCGGACATCCCCTTCCAGGGTGAATTCGGCGATCATGAACCGGACCCCACCCCCGATCGCCGCCCCGGGGCGGAAGGCCCCCCGGGTCTCGATCAGGACCCCGCTCAGGAAACGGTCGTAGTTCAGCTGGTACATCCCGCCGGTGGCGACCAGGTACGGCTTCCCCCAGACCGGTTCGCCGATGAAGATACGCGCACCCAGCGCGATCATCTTGCCGAAGTACTGCGCATCAGCAATGTGGATGTTGTTGGTCAGGGTGAACTCATCGGTGTGGACCCTGAAGCGGGGCAGCGCCAGGTCGAAGGTGAGATCCACCTGGTCGGTCATGGGCAGGTAGCCGCGCAGGACGAGCCCGAGGTCGGGTTTGGCGAACCCGTCGGCCGGCTCGGAACCGCTCAGATGGGCGAGCGGGACCTGGTAGGCAACCGCCGCGAGCAGGCTGAAACCCCGGGCCTGGTCCTGGGGCAGGCCGGTCCCGGTCTGAGCGGCGCACGGCCCGCTCATCGCCAGCGAGAGAAGAATCGCGACCGCGGGGAGACAGCAGACCGTCCGGTACGCTCCCCGGGCGGACTGGGCGGGATCCAGGTGGCGAGCGCTCAACGGTCACCTCCGAAGGAAAAGATCGCCAGCGCGCGGAGCGCGAACCAGCGGTCAACGAAGTAGTCCTCTCTGAACTCGTGCATCGTCACGCCCAGGTCGAGACCGAAGGCGGGTCCCAGCTCGATCACCCAGCCCCCCGACACCGACCAGCCCACCCGCCATCGGTAGGCCTCCCCCTCGACCGTCCCATCCCCAAACTCCAACTCCAGGCGGGCGCGGTGCCAGCCCACGGCCGTCTCGGCGTACGGTCCCGCCAGCCATCCCGGGCGCAGGTGCCAGCGCAGGCCCAGGTTCCAGGCCACGATCTGCGTCCGACCACCCGTGATCGGCGGATCGAGACCGCCATCCCGCTGGGCCGCCCCGGCCTCCAGGCCGAAGTCGGGGAAGGAGCCCTGCACGAAGCAGGCCCAGTGGGGGAGCGGGCTCCAGCCGATCCGCTGGGTCAAGGCCGTGCCTGCCCGGGCGTACCGACCGTCGTCATAGTCCTGCAGCGCCAGGTTGCCCGCCGGGAGTACCAGGGCCGCTCCGATCGAGAACGCCCAGGGAGCGGCTCGGGGAGGGGGGAGTTGCGCCCCCGCTCCAGGGCCGGTCAGCACCGCCGCCAACAGCAGGACCACCGCCGTCGGACCGGGCCTCCCACCGGCCGGTCCCCGCTGGAACCTCACCTCCCCTCCTCCCCCTCCGGGGGGGGCTGGAGGAGCACCTCGGCCATCCGGGCCGGGTCCTCCCGGGCCGGGAAGTAGACCTGGTCGAGGACGCTCTTGACCACCACCAGGATGGGGACCGCGAAGAACACGCCCCAGAATCCCCACAGGCTCCCGCAGATCAGGATGGCCAGGATGATGGCGACCGGGTGCGTCTTCGTCTCCCTGCCGATGATGACGGGTGTCAGGTAGTTCGCGTCCACCGCCTGGACCATCATATAGGTCGCCAGGGTTCCCAACCCTCCCTGCACCACCGTTCCCCACTGGACCAGCCCCACCAGGACGACCGGCACGGCCACCACGATCGCCCCGATGTAGGGGATGAACGTGGAGACCCCGGTCAGGATACCCAGCAGCAGCCAGTAGTTCAGTCCGATGAAGAGATAGGCCAGGGTGGAGATCAGGAAGAGGAGGAAGACGACGATGAACTTCCCCTTGATGAACCGGCCCATCTGCTGGTCGATGTCGTTGAAGACCCGGATGAAGGTCGGGTGGCCGATGGTGGGCAGGAGACGCTTCACATAGGCCCAGATCAGCATCTTGTCCTTCAGGATGAAGAAGGTCAGGAAGAGGGTGATGACCACCCCCACTCCGCCGCTGAAGGTCCCCCCCGCCACGGCCAGCAGGGTTGTGATCATCCGGCCGAGCTGATCGTCGACCGTGATCCTCAAGCGCCCCAGGAACTCCTGCACGGAGGCGCCGGGGAAGAACTGGGGATAGGTGTCGTGCATCTTCCCCAGCCACTCCTCGAACCGGACGATCAGCCGGGGGACCTGGTTGGCCAGGGCGTTCAGCTCGTCGGCGACGGTCGGCAGGATGGCGAAGAGGACCAGGGCGATCAGGATCAGGACGATGAACATCACCAGCAGGGTGGCGAGCAGGCGGGGGATGCGCAGGTGTTCCAGGCGCTGGACGAGCCCGTCGAGCAGGTAGGCGATGACCATCGCGGCGAACATGGGAGCGAGAGCGGCGGAGAACCACACCAGCACCACCAGCGACAGGATCGCGATGCCGGTCAGGATCCAGAGCTTGGGTTGACGCAGACGGTTCCGCCACTCCGTCATCGCAGCGACCTTCCCGTTGACGTGTCGGGAACCCGCAGATAGCCTGACGACCATGCGCGGGCGCTATCCTGAAGAATATACGGATGTGAGGGGCGGACTGTCGACCACGCTCGATCGACAGGCCCGCACTGTCCGACTGGGCGTGACGGGGCTGGTGCTGCTCGGCCTCCTGGTCCCCGTCCGGCTCACCTGTGCCCAGGATCCCCAGGAGGGACTGGAGCGGCTGCGCCGGCAGGTAGCCGATCACCGGTTCCGGGAAGCCCAGCTCGGTCTCGAGCGGTGGGTGGAGGCCCATCCGAGGGACGGCGAGGCATGGCGACTGCTCGGGCAGACCTACGAAGGGCGCTGGGACTACAAGAACGCGGCGGACGCCTACGAGCAGGCGCTCGCCTGCCTGGGGGAGAGCCCCGATCTGCTGATGAGCTGGGTGATGACCAAGGGGCAGACCCTCAACGTCCTCTCGGCGATCTTCGCCGCCGCCCGGCTCCGCGACGCGGTCGAGCGGGTGTTGCAGATGGATCCCACCAACATGGAGGCCCGGGGGCTGCTGGCCGCCTACTACGCGCTGTTGCCCGGAATCGTGGGGGGGAGCAAGGAGAAGTCGGACCGGATCGTGCAGGAATTGGTCGCGCTCGACCCGGCCGCCGGACTGACCCTCCAGGGCTACCAGGCCGAGCAGGCGGACCTGCCCGACTCGGTCAAGGTGAACCGGTGGGAGGCGGCCGTCCGGATCGATCCCGATTTCGCCGGGGCGCTCTACGCCCTGGGCCAGTACCTGGTCTCCCAGGAAGACTACGAGGAGGGACTGGCCTTCTACCGGCGGGCCATGGCGGCCGAACCGGACGACCTGCGCCTGCGCCTCTCCTACGGACGGGCGCTGCGCCGGGCGGGCCGGCCCGATGATGCCGCCGCCGAGTTCCGGAACGTGCTGGCGGTCAACCCCTACTACGCCGACGCCCGTTTCTACCTGGCCGAGTACTACGAGAAGCAGGGGGACGTCCGGGCCGCCATCCGCGAGTACCAGACCCTGGCCACCTATAATCCCCATTACGAGGAGAAGGAGATCCGCCGCCGCCTGCGCCGGCTGACGCGCTGAATCCCCGCCCCTGCCCACGAATATCGTGGAACCCATCCGCACCCTCCTCCGTACTTCTTACCTAGAGAGGCTATGTAGACTGTCTAGGTAACCCTGGCCGGGAGGCGGCGATGCCGGGTGTCGAAGCGGGTGGTCTCTACGGTACCCTCGAACTCCTGATCCTCAAGACGCTCAACAGCGGTGGGCCCATGCATGGGCTGGCGATCGCCGACCGGATCATGTCCCGCGGCGCAGGCACCTTCCGCATCGAGGAGGGCTCCCTCTACCCCGCCCTGCATCGGCTCCAGGCCAAGGGATATCTAAGCTGGGAGTGGATGCTGACCGGGGAGCGTAAACGGGCCAAGTACTATCAGCTCACCCCCACCGGCGAGCGGGCCTTCGCCCGACAGCGGGAGACGTGGATCCGCAGCACCCGGGTCATGCTGGACTTCCTGGACGTGGCCTGGGAAGACGTACGATGAGGTCCCGGGACACCCTCCGCAGGCTTTTCCATCTGGACCGGTTCGGCCGGCGTCTGGAAGAGAGCCTGGACGAGGAACTCCGCTTCCACCTGGAGGAACTCATCGCCCGCCTGGTCCGCGACGGCCTGAGTCCCGAGCAAGCCCGCGACCAGGCGCTGAGAGCCCTGGGCGACCTCGAGGATGTGAAGCAGGCGTGCCGGCGGGCCGACGCAACGGGCCGCCGGCGTCGGATGGTCACCGGGGTCGTGTCGGACCTCATCCAGGACACCCGGGGCGCCCTCCGCTCCTTCCGGCGGACCCCCGCCTTCACCCTGACCGCGGTGTTCACCCTGGCGGTCGGCATCGGGGTCAACACCGTCGTCTTCAGCGTCGTGAACGGGGTACTGCTCCACCCCCTCCCCTACCCCGAAGCCGACCGGCTCCTCTCGATCCAGAGTCGCTTCACCATCGAGAGCGGTTACGAGATCCCCGACTACCCGGTCGGCTCCCCCGAGTACTTCGACTACGCCAGGGAGAACCGGACCCTGGAAGGGGTGGCGGGTTATTCCACCGGCTCCCTCGCCTTCCGGGCGGGAACGGGAGACCCTGAATTCGTGGTGCAAGCCTCCATCACCGCGACCCTGCTACCGACCCTCAGGGTCGAGCCCCTGCTGGGTCGCAATCTCGCACCCGAGGAGGATCTGCCCGGGGCCCCCTGGGTCTTCCTGATCAGTCACGACCTGTGGCGGCGGCGGTTCGATTCCGACCCGGAGGTGATCGGCCGGATCATCGACCTGGAGACCGGGACCGATGAGGAGACCGACCTGCGCGGTGCGATCATCGGCGTCCTGCCGCCCGGTTTCTCCTTCCCCGGACCGGGCACCGATCTCTACTACTCCCTCCATCTCGACCCGGCCCGGACCTGGCGGGGGGGGCATTGGTTCTCGATGATCGGACGACTCACACCAGGGGTGACCCAGAGACAGGCCCGGGAGGAGATGGCCTCGATCATGGCGGGTTGGGCCGAGCGTTACCCCGACCATCATGTCGGGCACGGGCTCTGGATGCAGCCGCTGCTCGAACGATACGTGGGTGGTTTCCAGTCCCTGCTGGCCGTGCTGCTGGGCACGGTGGGCCTGGTGTTGCTCATCGCCTGTCTCAACGTGGCCGGACTGCTGACCGCCCGGGGGGAGAGCCGGCGGTTGGAGCTGGCCATCCGGGGGGCGATCGGGGCGGACCGTCGCCGGCTGACCGTACAGCTGCTCACCGAGAGCGCCCTGCTCGCCCTGCTGGGCGGGGCCCTCGGGGTCCTCCTCGCCCGGGGGGGTCTCGACCTCCTGCTGGCACTCCAGAACGGACTGATCCCCCGGAGTTCCACGATCGCCCTCGACGGCCGGGTGCTGGGCTTCACCGCCCTGGTGGTGGCCCTCACCACTTTTCTCTTCGGCCTGCTGCCGGCCTGCCGGGCGGCCTCCGAGGCCCGGGGCGAGGCGCTCCGCGACGGTGGACGGGGTCTCACCCCGGGACGCACCGGTCTGCACCTGCGGATGGGGCTGGTGGTGGCCGAGATCGCTCTGGCGACCATGCTGGTCACCGGGGCCGGACTGCTCACCCGGAGTTTGCAGCGCCTGGTAGCGGCCGACCCCGGTTTCCCGACCGAGCGGATGCTCACCCTCCCGTTGAACGTACCCAACAACCGCTATACCCCAGACCAGGCCTACCGCTTCTTCACCACCGTCCGCCAGCGCGTGGCCACCCATCCCGAGGTGGTGACCGCCTCGGTCGCTTCCCGCGTCCCGCTCCGCTACTACTCTTCGGGCAGCCCGGTCGAGATCGTGGGCCGGCCGGATATCGAGGAGGGCGGAGTCGGTTACGCGGCCAGCGGTATCCGCGTCGACCCGGGATTCTTCGCCGCTTTCGGGATCCGGGCGGTGAGCGGCCGGGTGCTCGGGCCCGAGGACCGCGCAGGAGCCGAGAAGGTGGTGGTGATCGACCGGGAGATGGCCCGGCGATACTGGGGCGAGCAGAACCCGATCGGGGACCGGATCGTCTTCGCCAATACCGAAGGTCCCCCCCACCGGATCGTGGGGGTGGTCGAGAACGTGCGCTGGGGCGGACTCGAGACCCGGGAAGCGAACTACTACTGCACCGACGAACAGTTCGTGGAGTGGGCCGGAGTAATCGCCTACGCGACCAACCTGCTGGTCCGGACCCGGGGTGATCCCTATCGGGTGGCCGCTCCGCTCCGGGAGATCATCCGGGAGGGCGATCCCACCCTGGCCGTACGGGCCGCCTCCAGCATCGAGGACATCCTGAACGGCGCCGTGACCGATCGACGGTTCCTGACCCAGCTCCTCTCCGCCTTCGCACTCTTCGCAGCCCTGCTGGGGAGCGTGGGTATCTACGGACTGATGGTCTTCACCAACACCCGGAGGGCCCACGAGTTCGGGATCCGGGTCTCCCTGGGAGCCCGGCGTTCCGGGATCGTCCGGCTCGTGCTGGGAGAGGGCGTCCGGCTGGCCCTGTTCGGGGCGCTACTGGGGGGAATGCTGGCCCTGGTCGCGGGGCAGGTGATCCGCCATCTGCTCTTCGAGGTCCGTCCCTCCGACCCGGTGACCTTCGTGACGGTCGCCCTGGGCGCCCTGCTGGTCGGGGTCCTCGCCAGCGCCTGGCCGGCCTGGCAGGCCGCCCGCACCGATCCGGTCAAGGCCCTGCGGTTGGAGTAGGAATAAAGAGGGCGCGGCCCGGGCATCCGGCCCGGGATCGCGCCCTGGAGCTGCGGGCCTCCTCTGAGGGCGCAGCGGGCGGCTACTTCTTCGCCGCCGCGTAGTATTCCGCCGCCTTGGGCCAGTCGACCACGTTCCACCAGGCCGTGATGTAGTCGGGCCGGCGGTTCTGGTAGTTCAAGTAGTAGGCGTGCTCCCAGACGTCCAGGCCCAGGACCGGGATGTCCCCCTGCAGGTAGGGGGAGTCCTGGTTGGCCGTCGAGTAGACCTTGAGGGCACCGGCGGCGTCCACCACCAGCCAGGCCCAGCCGCTGCCGAAGCGGGTCGCGGCGGCCTTGGCGAATTCCTCCTTGAACGCCTCGAAGGAACCGAAGGTCTGTGCAATGGCCTCGGCCAATGGGCCGGTCGGGGCCCCCCCTTTGCCCGGGCCCATGAGGGTCCAGAAGAGGGTGTGGTTAGCGTGACCCCCGCCGTTGTTGCGCACCGCGGTGCGGATGGATTCGGGGACCTGCTCGATACCCCGGAGCAATTCCTCGATCGGGAGCGCCTCCAGGTCGGCCTGTCCCTGCAGGGCGTTGTTGAGGTTGTTCACATAGGCGGCGTGGTGCTTGCCGTGGTGGATCTCCATCGTCCGGGCGTCGATGTGGGGTCCAAGCGCGTCGAATGCGTAGGGCAACTTCGGAAGCTGGTGGGCCATCTCAGGCTCCTCCTCGGGATTCATTTAAATCGGATGAATATGGTCGGCTTTTATAAGTAGGCACAGAATCCCCCCGTACGCAAGGGGAATCCCGGCCGGAGGGATTGCGGAAAGATAAGGGCGGATCGGACCCGCTCGGGAAGTGGGGACGTCCCGCGCTGCGGGAGGGACGCGGGACGCCCCCGGCACGACGGGCAGATGGGATGCTCGGAGCGGCCGGCCGGCGCGGTGGCCGGACCGCTCCTTCAGTCCATCTGCTTACGGAGGAAGGTGGGGATCTCCAGATCATCGGGCGTGAAGCTCTGGATCTTCCCCTTCTGTATAACGATCTGCTCCCGGCGCTCCTTGGCCGAGGCGGAGACATTGCCCCGCTGGTAGGCGGGCACCTCCTTGGCGTGGTCCCGTCCCGGAGTGGGGAAGATCACGACCTTACCGACCTCCTCCTCCTCGGTCCGCGGCACACCCCGCCGGCGGCTACCCGAACCGCCCAGTCCGGTCGCAATGACCGTGATCCGGATCTCCTCGCCCAGCCGATCGTCGATGACCGCTCCGAAGATCACGTTCGCCTCGTTACCGGCCGCCTCGTTGATCACCCGGGTGGCTTCATCGATCTCGTGCAGGCTCAACTTCGGTCCGCCGGTGATGTTGACCAGCAGCCCGGTCGCCCCGTCGATCGAGACCTCCTCCAGCAGCGGGCTGGAGATCGCCTGGGTGGCGGCTTCGATGGCCCGGTGCTCGCCCGAGGCCTGACCGGTGCCCATCAAGGCATCACCCATCTCCATCATCACCGTACGCACATCGGCGAAGTCCAGGTTGATGAGGCCGGGGACGGTGATGAGGTCGGAGATGCCCCGCACGGCGTGCAGCAGCACGTCGTCGGCGATCCGGAAGGCGTCGGTCAGCGGCGTCTGATCGGTGGTGATGGCCAGCAGCCGCTGATTGGGGATCACGATGAGCGTGTCGACGCAGTCCTTGATCTGTCCGATCCCCTCCTCGGCCCGGCGGCTCCGCTTGATCCCTTCGAACTGGAAGGGGCGGGTCACCACCGCGACGGTGAGCGCCCCCCGTTCCCGGGCGATCTGCGCGATGATGGGGGCGGCCCCGGTGGCGGTGCCGCCGCCCATCCCTCCGGTGACGAAGACCATGTCGGCGCCGTCAAGCACCTCGATCAGCAGCTCCCGATCCTCCTCGGCCGAACGCCGCCCGATCTCCGGGTTGGCTCCGGCCCCGAGGCCTTTGGTGAGGTTGCCGCCGATCTGCACCTTCTGCTCGGCCTTGCAGACATCGAGGGCCTGGGCGTCGGTGTTGATGGCGATAAACTCCACTCCCGTCAACCTGGCGGTGATCATCCGGTTGACGGCGTTGCCACCCGCACCTCCGACCCCGACCACTTTCATGATCGCCTGGCCCTCGGAGGCCAGTCCCAGGGTCAGTGACATCTGATTACCTCCCGCAACGTGTGACGTGCTTCTTCCACGCGCCCGTGGGCGCCTACCCGAAGAACTCATCGATCCACTTCCTCATCCGGTTGAGTATGACGTCGAACAACCCACCCCCCCCGCCGAAGGCGGAGCGCCGACCACGGCCCCCCCCTTCCTGTAGGGCGAATTTCAAGAGACCCACGCCGGTGGCGAAGACCGGGGTGGCGACCTCGATCGAGAGGCCGGCCACACCGGAGGGGATGCCCAGCTTCACCGGCATGTTGAAGACCCGCTCGGCCAGCTCGCAGGAACCCTCGATCATCGCTCCCCCGCCGGTGAGGACCAGCCCGGTGGTGAGCAGGTCGGCGTACTCCGACCGCTGGATCTCGCGCAGGACCAGGGCGAAGATCTCCTCCATGCGCGGCTCGATGATGGCCGCCAGCACGTCGCGGGAGACCTCGCGGGCCGCCCGCCCGCCGACGCCGGGCACCTCGATCCGCTCGTCGGAGTCGACCATCGACTGCAGCGCCACCCCGTGCTCGATCTTGATCCGCTCGGCCTGGTCGCGCGGTGTGCGCAACCCGATCGCCACGTCGTTGGTCACGTTCTCCCCCCCCAGACCGATCACGGCGGTGTGGCGGATGCTCCCCTCGTAGAAGACCGCCAGATCGGCGGTCCCCCCACCCAGGTCGAGCATGGCCACCCCGAGTTCCTTCTCGTCCTCGGTCAGCACCGCGAAGGAGGAAGCGAGCGGCTGCAGTACCAGGTCCTCCACCTCGACCCCGGCCCGCTGCACACTCTTGTAGATGTTCTGGGCGCTGGTCACCGCCCCGGTGATGATGTGGATCTCCCCTTCCAGCCGTACGCCGGCCATACCGACCGGGTCGCGGATGCCCGACTGGTCGTCCACGATGAACTCCTGGGGGATCACGTGGATGATCTCCCGGTCCATGGGCAGGGCGATCGCCTTGGCCGCTTCGATCACCCGCTCCACGTCGGCCCGCGTGATCTCGCTCCCCCCCCGCCCCACCGCGATGACCCCGCGACTGTTGATGCTGCGGATGTGGTCGCCGGCGATGCCGGCGAAGACGCTGCCGATCTCCACCCCGGCATGTTTCTCCGCCTCCTCGATGGCGTCCTGCACGCTCAGGATGGTCTTCTCGAGATTGACCACGACGCCGCGTCGCAGACCGTGGGAAGCACTCTGACCGACCCCCAGGATGCGCAGCTCACCGTTCTCATCCGGTTCGGCGACCATCGCCACGATCTTGGTGGTCCCGATGTCGAGTCCTGCGATCAGGTTCGAAGCGGCCATGGGATCATCTACTCCCTTTGCGCTGTCGGTAGATCACGGTTCCTGCGTATCGCAGGTCCACTTCGCCGAGCGGCGTGCACCGCCGGCGTCCCTCCTCCAGGAGCGCGGCGACGCTGGGCAAGGTCGTCTCCAGCCGCGGCTCGCTCAGGCGCACCCGCACGGCATCGCCGACCAGCACGAACGCCATCTCCTCCCCCCCGGCCGGGCAGACCTCCGAGACCTGGTCGTAGAAGCCGGGCGCCAGTTTCCGGATCCGGGCCAGGGCGGCCAGGGCCCGGGTCAGCTCCCGTCCCCGCCCGGCCGCATCCTCGGGCAGGCCGGTCACGAAGGGGAGGGAGCCGTAGGCGGCCGGATCGATCTCCGTCATGACCCACCCCGTCGCATCGACTCCACATACCGGCTCTCCCGGCAGGTAGGCCACCGGCACCCGCTCGGTGATCTCGATGACGACGGCCGCCGGCAGGCTGCGGCGCACTCCCACCCGGGCCACCAGCGGATGGGCGGCCACCCGCTCACCGATCCGTTCCAGGTCGGCGCCCTCCAGGTCGCGGGCATCCAGTTCCTCGATGCGGGCTACCGCGAGCAGTTCGGCGGGATCGAGGTAGCTCGTCCCCTCGACCCGGATCTCCTCCACGGCGAAGCCGGAGCCGGTCGACATGCCGGCCAGGGCGGCCCGGGTCAGCAGACCCGCCAGGCCGAGCCCGAGCAGGACCCCGACCAGCCGGCCCAGGCGGGCGAGTGCCCGCGGCCGGCGGTCCCGGCGGCTTTCTCCCCGCCGGTCGTCGCGCCGCCGACTCACCGGACTCCCCGTGAGCGGGCGGCCAGACCCTCGGGATCGGCCGGCGCCATCCGACGGCCGCGCGGGTTCCAGGCCCGTGACGGGATCGGGTCCTGGGGGAAGCCGACCATGACCACCTCGGTCTCCAGCCGAATCCCCGTCTTCTCCTCCACCACGGTGCGCACCCGGTCGATCAGGTCGTACATCTCGGCGGCCGTGGCCCCGCCGCTGTTGATGATGTAGTTGGCGTGCATCTCGCTCACCATCGCCCCGCCCAGACGGGTCCCCTTGAGCCCGCAGACCTCGATCAGGCGACCCGCGGCATCACCCGGCGGGTTCTTGAACACGCTCCCCACACTCAGCACGCCGGCCGGCTGAGTGGCCGCCCGGTGGGCGAGCAGTTCCTCCACCTTGCGGCGCGTACTCCCCGGGGGATCGGCCGGGCGCAGACGCAGGTTCACCCGCCCGATGATCGAACCGGGGGGGAGCGCCGAGGAGCGGTAAGCCAGCCCGAGCGCCTCGGCGGCGACCTCCACCACATGGCACTCCGGCGGGGGGGTGACCACCTCGACCCCGACCAGACTCTCCCGGATGTAGCCGCCGCGACCCCCGGCGTTCATCACACTCGCCCCCCCGATCGAACCGGGCACACCGGTCAGACCCTCGAATCCGGTCAGGTCGCGCCGCAAGCTCCACTTCAGGACCCGTGCGGTGAGCACGCCGGCCCCCACCCTCAGACCGAGACCGTCCTCCGACTCCTCCCATTCCTGCAGGGCATCGGTGGCGATCACCACCCCGTCCCAACCCTCGTCGGACACCAGCACGTTGGTCCCTCCGCCCAGGGGGAGAAAGGGCACCTCCAGCTCCCCCAGCGCCCCGACCAGCCGCTCCAGGCTGGCCAGGTCGGGGGGACGTACCAGAGCCCGGCAGGGCCCCCCCACCTTGAGGCTGGTGTAGGAGGCCAGCCGCTCCTCCAGGCGGATCTCCCCCACCCGCGCCCTCTGCAGGGCGCCGGCCAGTGCCCGGATGGCGGTCACGCTCCCTCCTCCCCTTCCCCGAGCAGTTCGAGCAAACGCTCGGCGGCCTTCCAGATGCTGCCCGCCCCCATAGTGATGACCACGTCGCCTGCCTGCACCAGTCCGG
Source organism: uncultured Gemmatimonadota bacterium (assembly GCA_964519015.1). Lineage (GTDB taxonomy): Bacteria > Blakebacterota > Blakebacteria > Blakebacterales > CAYUVJ01 > CAZFHZ01. Next base: position 20,509 of record CAZFHZ010000022.1, read on the forward strand.
CCAGGCGCTCGGGGACCTTCTGGAGGTCGGGTTCGTAGATGACGTGACGGTGTCCCTTGCGGGCGGCCGACCGGGCGACCAGTTCCCCGGTCACACCCGGGATCGGCTCCTCCCGGGCGGGGTAGACGTCGGTGACCACGAGCACGTCGGAATCGAGCAGCGCCGAACCGAACTCGGCCGAGAAGTCGCGGGTGCGGGAGAAGAGGTGGGGCTGGAAGACGGCCACCACCCGGCGGTCGAGGCTTACCCGGGCCGCCTGTAGGGTGGCCGCCACCTCGGTCGGATGATGGGCGTAGTCGTCCACAACCAGTACCCCGCGGCGCTCCCCCTTCAACTGGAAGCGGCGCGCCACACCGGTGAAGTCTCCCAGCGCCCGGATCAGGACCGCCGGGTCGAGGTCCAGGTGGAGCCCCACCGAGAGGGCGGCCAGGCTGTTGCGCACGTTGTGCAGTCCCGGCACCTGCAGGCGAACCTCCCCCAGCTCCTTCCCTTTCCAGCTCGCCTGGAAGCGGGAACCCAGCCCTTCGAAGACCATTTCGTCCGCCCGCACATCGGCCTGGGTGGTCAGTCCGTAGGTCATCAGGGCCCGGTCGATCCGCGGGATGATCTCCCGCACCCCCTCTTCGTCCAGGCAGGCCACCACCACCCCGTAGAAGGGGACCTTGTTGGCGAACTCGATGAACGCCTCGCTCATCGAGGCGAAGTCGCCGTAGGTGTCGAGGTGCTCCGCCTCGACGTTGGTGATCACGGCCACGGTGGGGAAGAGGCGCAGGAAGGAGCGGTCGAACTCGTCCGCTTCGGCCACCAGGTACTCCCCCTGTCCCAGGTGGGCGCTGGTGCCCAGGGCGTTCACCTTCCCCCCCACGATCAGGGTCGGTGCCAGACCCGCCTTGGTCAGCAGATGACCGATCATGCTGGTCGTGGTCGTCTTCCCGTGGGTGCCCGAGACGCCGATGCTGAAGTGCATTCGCATCAGCTCCCCCAGCATCTCGGCCCGCCGGATGACCGGGATCTTCCGTTCCTGGCCGCGGCGGACCTCCGGGTTGTCGGGCCTGACCGCCGAGGAATAGACCACCGCGTGAGCCCCCTCGACGTGCCCGGCCTGGTGCCCCTCGTGGATGACGGCCCCCAGCCGCTCGAGGCGGTCGGTCACCTCGGTCCGCTTCAGGTCGGAACCGCTCACCTTGTAACCGAGCGCCAGCAGCAGTTCGGCGATCCCGCTCATGCCGATCCCGCCGATCCCCACGAAGTGGACCCGGTCGATGCGGGTGAAGCGGGTCATTTCCGCCCTCCCCGGAACCGCTCCAGCAGTCCCAGCCGCTCCCGGGCCTCCAGGCGCGCGCAGCCGATCAGGCCCTCCACGACCCGCCGGGCGGCTCCGAAGTGGGCTGTTCCGGCGGCGGCGGCGGCCATGGCCGTCCGTTTCGGGACGTCCTCGATCAGCGCCTGGAGGGCCAGACCGAGCCGGGTCCCGTTCAACTCCTCCTCCGGGAGCAACTGCGCTGCCCCGGCCGTGACCATGGCCCGCGCGTTCTGCAGCTGGTGCCCGCCGGCCGAGGTGGCCAGCGGTACCAGGATGGCGGGAACCCCGTAGGCGGTGAGTTCGGCCACCGTGGAGGCGCCGGCGCGACAGACCGCCAGGTCGGCGGCCGACCAGGCCAAGTCCATCCGGTCGATGAAGGGGACCACCCGCACCCGTCGGGGGTCGCGGGTGGGGGTGTTGGCGACCACCGCCTGGGCGAACCGGCCCAGTTCCTCCGCGTCCGCCGGGCCGGTCTGCCAGAGCACGGAGGTGTCCCCCAGGCGCAGGAGGAGGGTCAGGGCCCGTTGCACCGCCTGGTTGAGCGCCCGCGAGCCCTGGGACCCGCCGGTCACCAGCAGGAGGGTGCCGCTCTCGGGTAATTCGAAGGCCCGGCGCGCTTCGGTCCGTTCGGTGCACCTCACCTCGCGGACCGGCACGCCGATGATCTCAAGGTTGCGCCGCTGGCCGAGCGCGGCGGCGGCCTCCGCACCCGTCACGTAGACCTTCCGGGCCCGGGAGGCGAGCAGCCGGATGGTCACCCCGGGCCTGGCATCGAGCGCGATCAGGACGAACGGGACCCCCAGCAGGGCGGCCGCCAGCAGGGCGGGACCGGAGACGAACCCCCCCGTGCCGAAGGCCACCTGCGGGCGCAGCCGGATCACCGCCCGCAGGCTCTGCAGCAGGGCGATAAGGGTGCGCACGGGGAAGAGCAGGTTGCGCACCACTTCCCGGCGGTGGAAGCCCTCGGCCGCCAGGGGGACCGCCGTCTGGCCCCGCTGCTCCAGCACCCGTTCCTCCAGCCCGCGATGGCTCACCGCGAACCAGACGACGCCCTCCGGATCGATCACCTTCAACTCACCGGCCACCGCCAGGGCGGGATAGAGATGCCCGCCGGTGCCTCCGGCCGCCACCCAGACCCTCATGGCTCCACTCCCGGGTCGAGGTTACCGGCTTCGGCCGCCCGCCGGGCCACGGCCAGCAGCAGGCCGATGCCGGCCAGTGAGAAGACCAGCGAGGAGCCGCCGTACGAGACGAAGGGGAGGGTCAACCCGGTCGCGGGCAGGGTCGAGGTGACCACCCCCACGTTGACCAGCACATGGAGTCCGATGGTCAGTCCCACTCCCGCCGCCAACAGGGTCCCGATCATATCGGGGGACTTACGGGCCACCTGCAGCGCCCTCAGGACCAGCACCAGGAAGAGGGTGAGCACCACCACCGCCCCGACGAACCCGAGCTCCTCGCCCAGGATGGAGAAGATGAAGTCGTTGTACGGTTCAGGCAGGAAGCGGAGTTTCTGGCCACTGTTGCCCAACCCGACCCCCAGGAGCCCGCCGTTCCCCAGGCCGAGCAGCGACTGCCAGACCTGGTAGCCGGAGCCGTGGATATCGCCGCCGCCGCTCAGGAAAGAGAGGAGCCGCTCCCGTCGGTAGGCACTGCTGACCAGCACGGCCCAGGCGGCCGGCAGGGTCGCCAAGGCGAGCCCGGCCAGGTGGGAGAAACGCGCCCCGGCCAGGAAGACCAGACCGACCGAGAGGCTGGCCAGCACGAAAGCGGTCGAGTAGTCGGGCTCGAGCACGATCAGGCCGGCGGTCAGGGCGACCACCCCGAGCACCGGGAGCAGCCCCTGGCGGAAGCGGGTGACGTCCTCCCCCTGAGCGGCCAGCGTGTGGGCGAGCCAGAGGAGCAGGGCGAGGCGGGCCGGGTCGGACGGCTGGAAGCGGATCGGCCCCAAGGCGAGCCAGCGGTGCGCCCCCTTGGCCTCGATTCCCAGGGCGGGCAGGAGCACCAGCACCAGGGCGATCAGGCTGGCCACGAGCAGCGGCTTCCCCAGCCGGGCCACCCGCTCGTAACGGGCGCGGGCCAGCCCGACCATCAGGACCAGTCCCACCACCACCCGGACCAGGTGGCGCTTCAGGTACCAGGCGCCGTCGCCGTAGCGGGCAGCCGCCACCGCCGAGGAGGCGGAGAAGACCATCACGGTGCCGATACCTACCAGCAGCAGGGTTACCCCGAGGATGGTCCGGTCCAGCGGGGCGTCCGGCCGGCGGGAGAGGGTCGTCACGACCGGCTCCCTTCCCGGGTGATCAGACGCTCCACGCTGGTCTGGAAGACCTCGCCCCGGTGGTGGTAGTCGCGGAACATGTCGAAGCTCGAGCAGGCGGGAGCGAGCAGCACCACGCCGTCGGGAAGGGCCAGCCGCCAAGCCTGTTCGACCGCCTCCTCGAGGGTGGCCGCCTCGTGGAGGGGCACTGCGCCGGCGAACTCCTCCCGCATGACCGCCCGGGCCTGGCCGATCAGCACGGCCGCCCTCCCGCACCGTGCCAGCAGCTCACGCATGGGGAGATAGGAGGAACCCTTATGCTTGCCGCCGGCGATGAGCACCACCCCCTGCTCGAAACCGCTCAGCGCGGCCACCGCCGATTCCACGTTGGTGGCCTTCGAATCATCGTAGAAACGCACCCCACCGACCTGGCCGACCAACTGCAGGCGGTGGGGGAGCCCCCGGAAGGAGCGGAGCGCCCGCTCGATCGCCTCCGGCGGAGCGCCGTGCCGGCGGGCGGCCGCGGCCGCAGCCATGGCGTTGGTCAGGTTGTGACGACCGGGGAGAGGGACCGCGGAGGCGTGGAAGAGGACCTCCGGTTCGAGGTCCCGGGACCCGGGGTGGCGCATCAGGACGATCTCCTCCCCGTCACGCACCTCGGTCCACACCCCCGGACCCACCGGAGGGGTGCCGAGCGTGAAGGGGATCGGGATGGCGGTGATGGCCGCCACCGAGCGGACCGCCCCCGGGTCGTCGGCCCCGTAGACCGCCCAGTCCCCGGCCCGCTGCGTCTCCCAGAGCCGGCGCTTGGCCGTCTCGTACTCCTCCAGTGACCGGTAACGGTCGAGATGGTCGGGCGTGATGTTGAGCATCACCCCGGTGTCGGCGCGAAAGCGTTCGATCCGCTCGAGCTGGAAGCTGGAGAGCTCCAGCACGGCCACCTCCATCCCCGGCTCCTCGTCGACCAGGGTGGCGAAGGGCCGCCCCAGGTTCCCCCCCGGGTAGGCCGGGATGCCGGCCGCCCCCAGCATCTCGGCGCACATGGCCGTGGTGGTGGACTTCCCATTGCTGCCGGTGAGACCGATCACCGCACCACCGAAGTACCAGGAGGCCAGCTCGATCTCGCTGTAGATCGGCAGGCCCCGCTCCAGCGCCTCGGCGACCGGTCCGGAGTAGGGCTCCACGCCCGGCGAGAGCACCACCAGGTCGCACCCCCCCAGCAAGCGGGGGGTGTGTCCCCCCACCTCGAAGGCGATCTTTTCCGCCTGCAGGGTGGCCGCCTGCTCGGGGCTCATCGGTTCGGGGGCGATGTCACTGCCGAAGACCCGCGCACCCCGGCGGGCCAGCAGCAGAGCGGCCGCCCGGCCGGAGACGCCCAGACCGATCACCGACACATGCAGGCCCCGGACCTCCACGCCTACCTCGCTCCCTTCCCGTCGTTCACTCCGTCACTTCTCCCTTCCCGGAGCGTCCGTCTCCCAGCGGAGAGGTTCTCCCGCTCCGGCCCCTGCTTCTCCGGCTCGGTCCGCTCCACCTCCTCGGGCGGCTCGCTGACCGGTGCCAGGTTGAATCGCAGCATCGCGTCCCTCCCTCAACGGATCTTGAAGGTGGACAGACTGAACAGCGCAAACATGATCCCCAGGATCCAGAACCGGATGACCACCCGGGACTCTACCCAGCCTGAGAGTTCGAAATGATGATGGATGGGGGCCATTCGGAAGACCCGCCTGCCCCCCCGCCACCGGTAGGAAGCGATCTGGATGAGCACCGAGGCGGCCTCGAGCACGAAGACCCCGCCCACGATGATCAGCAGTAGTTCTTTCTTCAGCAGCAGGGCGAGGCCGGCCAGCGCCCCCCCCAAGGCCATCGAGCCGGTATCCCCCATGAAGACCTGGGCCGGGTGGGCGTTGAACCAGAGGAAACCGAGGCAGGCTCCCACCAGCGACATGCCGAAGATGGTCAGCTCCCCGGAATCGGGCAGAAAGAGGATGTTCAGGTAGTCGGCCGTGATCGCGTTCCCGGTCAGGTACGCCATCAGGGTGAAGGCGAGGCCGGCGATACCGACCAGTCCGATGGCCAGTCCGTCCAGCCCGTCGGTCAGGTTGACCGCGTTACTGGTGGCGGTGATGACCAGCACGACGACCGGGACGTAGAGCACCCCGTAATCGAGCAGGGTGTCCTTCAGGAAGGGGAGCATGGTGGCGGTGGCGTGCTCGATCGGACCGGGGGGCCAGAGGGTCAGGATCGTCCCGACCACCACCCCCAGGGAGATCTGCCCCGCGAACTTCCAGCGCGCCACCAGGCCCTTCGAGTACTCTTTGACCGTCTTCAGATAGTCGTCGATGAAGCCGACGATGCCCATCCAGACCGTGCAGAGCAGGACGATCCAGGTGTAGGGGGTATCGAGCGCCGACCAGAGCAGGGTCGGCACCACCAAGGCGGCCAGGATGAGCAATCCCCCCATGGTGGGGGTCCCCGCCTTGGTCAGGTGGGTCACCGGGCCGTCCGGCCGGATGTGCTCCCGCAGCTGCCAGCGGGCCAGCTGGCGGATCAGCCAGCCCCCCAGCAAGAAACAGATCAGCAGTGCGGTGATGGCAGCGTAGGCGCTGCGGAAGGTGAGGTAACCGAAGAGGCGCATCCAGCCGATGCGGTCGGCGAGCGGGTAGAGCAGGTGGTAGAACATGGGCTAGGACTCCTCTGCGGGGCCGACCCCCGCCTCGCGGATGCGTTCGGCCAGCCGCTCCAGCCCGATGCGCCGACTCCCCTTGAGCAGGACCACGTCTCCCGGCTCCAGCCGCCCCGGCAGCACCTCCCAGGCCTCCTCGATCGAGGAGGTCGCCACGATGCAGGTGGCGGGCAGACCCGCCCGGGCGGCCCCTTCGGCGGTGACCGCGGCGAACCGACCGACCGTCACCAGCAGTCCCACCCCGACGGCCCTCGCCTGCTCTCCCAGTTCCCGGTGGGCCTGCTCGGTGATCCCACCCAGCTCGAGCATGTCCCCGAGCACGGCCACCTTGCGGCGTCCCCGCCCTTCCGTCCAGTCGCGCAGCATCTCCAGGGCGCGGGCGGCGCTGACGGGGTTGGCGTTGTAGGCGTCGTTGATGACCGTCACCCCACCCACCTCGAAGATCTCCGAACGCCAGTGCGGGGGCTGGAACGATTCCAGTCCGTTCCGCACCTGTTCGGGCGTGCAGCCCATGACCTCCCCCACCGCGGCCGCGGCCAGGGCGTTGGCCGCGTTGTGCGCGCCCGCCAGGGGGATACGCACCGGTTCGGAGCCACCGATGCGCAGCAGGGGGAAGGCCCCTTCGGCCAGCCCGACCACCTCGCCCCGCACGTCGGCCTCCGGACCGAATCCGAACGTCACCACCCGGGCCTCGGTGAGGGCCCGGATACCGGGGGTGTGCGCATCGTCGGCGTTCAGGACCACAAACCCATCCTTACCGACCGCCTCGACCAGTTCCGCCTTGGCCCGGGCCACCTCCGCTATCCCGTTCAGGAACTCCAGGTGGGCCGGCCCCACATTGGTGACCACCCCGCCGGTCGGGAGGGCGACCGAGCAGAGGCGCGCAAGTTCCCCCGGATGGTTCATGCCCAGCTCGATCACCGCCACCTCGTGGGTCCGGCGCAGGCGCAGCAGGGTGATGGGGACCCCGATGTGGTTGTTGAAGGAGCCCTCACTGCGCAGCACCCGGTAGGCGACGCCCAGCACCGAGGCGATCATCTCCTTGGTGGTGGTCTTGCCGTTGCTGCCGGTCACCCCCACCACCGGGATCCCCAGGCGCCGCCGGTGGTAGCGGGCCAGTCCCTGCAGCGCCGCCACCGTATCGGCCACCGGGATCAGCGGACTGGCGCGCAGCACCCGGCGCCGCCGCCCGGCCAGCCACGACTGCGCCACCACCGCCGCCAGCGCCCCCGCCTGCAGCGCATCCTCCACGAAATCATGCCCGTCGAAACGGTCCCCCCGGATGGCCACGAACAGATCGCCCGGGCGGACCTTCCGGCTGTCGATCGACACGCCGGTGAAGGCGGTCTCGGGAGGGAGGCCCCGGGGAAGGGTGGCGCTCATCGGATCAGTTCCCGGCGGCGCCGGCCACCCGCCTGACCGCCTCCGGGGGCCGTCGTCGCCGCCTCGGCCACCGCCGCGGCCACGATCGCCCGTTCGTCGAAAGGCCGGCGTTCGGTGCCGACGATCTGGTATCGCTCATGCCCCTTGCCGGCCACCAGCAGCACATCTCCGGGGAGCGCTTCGGCCACCGCCGCCGCGATCGCGCTCGGGCGGTCCTCTTCGACGAGGACCGCCCGGCGGGCCTCGGCCGGGATACCGGCCACGATCTCGGCGATGATGGCCGCAGGTTCCTCGGTACGCGGGTTGTCGCTGGTCACGAAGACCCGGTCGGCACCCAGGGCGGCGATCCGCCCCATGAGCGGGCGCTTCCCCCGGTCGCGGTCCCCCCCGCAACCGAAGACCACCATTACTTTTCCTTCGCCAGCCAGCTCGCGGCAGGCCTGCAGCGCCCCCCGCAGCGCTTCCGGCTTGTGGGCGTAGTCGAGCAGGATGGTGACCCCCTCGGGAGCCGGCAGGCGCTCCATGCGCCCCGGCACCGCCGGGGCGCCGGCCAGTACCCGGGCGGACTCATCCGCTCCGTATCCCGCCACCTGCCCGACCGCCGCGGCGGTCAGCAGGTTGTGCACATTGAAGAGCCCCAGCAGCGGACTGGTCAGACGGGCTACTTCCCCGCCGGCGTGGAGCTTGAAGGAGATTCCGGTGGTCGCCACCTCCACCTCGCTCGCCCGGACCTGGGCCTCGCTCCCCAGACCGATACGCACCACCGGCTCGGGGAGCTCCCGGGCCAGTCGTTCCCCTTCCGGGTCGTCGATGTTGACCACCGCGGTCCCCCCCAGTTTGCGATGACGCTCGAAGAGGATCCGCTTGGCCGCCAGGTAGGCCTCCATCGTGCCATGGAAATCGAGGTGGTCGCGTCCCAGGTTGGTGAAGCAGGTGACGTCGAAGTCGAGCCCTTCCAGCCGGCCGAGCGCCAGGCCGTGGCTGGAGACCTCCAGCACGGCCGCCGCGTCCCCCGCCTCGAGCATCCGGGCGAGCAGGGCCTGCAGGTCGGACGATTCCGGGGTAGTGTGGGGGGCCTCCTCCTCCCTGCCTCCGACCAGGTAGTTGACCGTACCGACCAGTCCTACCGAGGTCCCCCCGGCCTCGGCCAGCAGGTGCCGGATGAGCAGGGTGGTGGTGGTCTTGCCGTTGGTGCCGGTCACCCCGACGGTAAAGAGCCGCTCGCCGGGGAAGCCGTGGATCACCGCGGCCACCGGCCCCAGCGCGCAGCGGGTGTCGGGGACGACCACCTGGGGGAGGGGGACTTCCACCGGCCGCTCGACCAGCGCCGCCGCCGCCCCGGCCGCGGCCGCCATCGCCACGAAGTCGTGCCCGTCGAGACGTTGCCCCGGCACCGCCACGAAGAGGTCGCCGGGACGCACCCGCCGGGAATCGTAGGCCACGCCGCCCACCTCGAGAGTGCGCACCGGTTCCCATCCGCGGGCGAGCAGCCGCAGTCCGGAGAACTCCAGCACCGCTTCCAGGCGTATCATCGGCCCTCTCCCGGGCCCGGCCGGCGGGCCCGCACGCTCAGGCTGCTTCCTTCCGACACCCGGCGTCCCGGGGGGGGGTCCTGGGCGTAGACCACCCCACTCCCCTGGGTGTTCAAGGTCAATCCGAGCGCCGAGGCTTCGGCCGCCGCCTCACGCAGGGTGCGCCCGCGCAGGTCGGGCACGATGGCCGTCGTCTCCTCGGTGGCCGGTTTCTCCAGCCGCAGCAGCACCACCTGCCCCGGCCGGACGGGCGTGAGCGGGGCCGGCTCCTGGGCCAGCACCAGGGGTCCGCGACCGACCAGACGGACCTTCAATCCCCGGCGGGTCAACTCCCGGGCCGCCTCGTCGGCGGGACGCCGGCGCAGGTCGGGGACCAGCGGATTGGGATGCTCGGCCACCTCGTGGATGACCGGACCGAGTCCTTCGAGGGGCCGCTCCGGGTGACTGGCCAGCCGCCGGACCACCCGGGCGAAGACCGGGGCAGCCACCTCGCGGGCGTAGTAACGGCGCGCCGGTTCATCGATCACCACAAAGAGCAGGAAGGTCGGCGCCGAGGCCGGGAGGAAACCGCAGAAGCTCGAGTTGTAGGCACCCGCCTCATAGCCGCCGACGCCCGCCTTGCGGGCCGTCCCGGTCTTGCCGGCGATCTCCAGGCTGCCAACCGCGGCCAGGTCGCCGGTGCCATGGGTCACCGCCTCCTTCAAGAAACCCCGGAGTATGGCCGAGGTTTCCTCGTGCATAACCCGGCGGACCACTTCCCGGGAGCCGACCCGGTGGAGATGGCCGCGCCCATCCTCGACCGCGGCCACCACGTAGGGACGGAGCAGTTCCCCGCCGTTGGCCAGCGCCGCGAAGGCGGTCGCCACCTGGAGGGTGGTCACCGAGACGCCGTACCCGATCGAGAGGCTCTCCAGGGCGGGTCCGTACCACTCGGTGAGCTTGCGGAGCAGGCCTCCGTCCTCGGCCGGCAGGTCGATGCCGGTCGGCTGGCCGTACCCGAAGTCGCGGGCGGTGCGGTAGAAGCGCGCCTCGCCGATCCGCTGGGCGATCATGATCGTCCCCACGTTGCTCGACTGGCCGAGCACCTCGCCCAGGCTCATCTTCCCGTGCGCCTTGGTATCGCTGATCTCGGCGCCCACCACCTGGATCACGCCGTTGCCGCCGTCGATGGTGTCGGCGGGAGTGAAGCGGCCGGCATCGAGCGCGGCGGCGAAGGTCACGATCTTGTTGACCGATCCCGGCTCGAAGGGATCGGTGACCACCCGGTTGCGGCGCAGCTCGGCCGGGAATTCCTCGGGGAGGTTGGGGTCGTAGGCGGGCACGCAGGCCATGGCCAGCACCGCCCCGGTGCGCGGGTCGAGCGCGACCGCGGCACCGCGCTCCGCCTCCGCGAAGGCCACTCCCCGGGCCAGTTCTTCCTGCACCACCTCCTGGATGACGGCGTCCAGGGTCAGGTGGAGACGCAGGCCGTCCACCGGATCCACGCGGGTCGCCTCCAGGCCGGGGATGGGGGCGCCCGTGGCGTCCACCTGCTGGATGAGCCGGCCCTCGCGGCCTCTCAGACGCTCCTCGTAGAAGAGCTCCAGCCCCTCCATCCCCACGCCGTCCACTCCGACGTGACCGATGAGCTGGGCGGCGATCTCACGGCGCGGATAGGTTCGGCGGTACTCGCGAACCAGTTCGACCCCCACCGGGAGCTGGTGGGTGGCCGGCGGCTCGGTCCGCAGTTCCTGACGGCGGGCCACGTAGAAGAAGCCCTGGTGGGCGCGGATCTGGTCCCGCCAGTGTCGGCTCCCCTTCCCCAGCAGGGAATCGAGCAGGGCGGCCACGGCCGGGGGATCCTTGACCAGGCGCGGGTGGACTCCGACGGTGTAGAGGAGGCGGTCGGCGGCCAGCAGGCGGTCATGAACGTCCACGATCTCACCCCGTCGGGCGGGCAGGGTCACCTCGCGGAGGTGTTGCTCCTGGGCGCGCTGGCGGTACTTGTGGCTGGCCACCACCTGGATGACGGTCAGCCGCCAGACCAGACCGGCCCAGGCGAGGCCGAAGAGGAGGGCGAAGAGGTGGATCCGCCCGGGGTGCGCGAACCTGGTGCGCACGACTCAGCGTCCCCCGGGAGGATCGGGCGGGACCGGGCGATCGCCCGGGCGGTCCGCCCGGCTGGAATCGGGGAGGACCTCCCGGGCCCAGGCCCGGGGACTGAGTTCACGCTCGAGTCCATCGGCCGCCATCACGGCTGCGTTGCGCAGGTAGGTCCAGACCGTGGGGCGCGGACCGGCTGCGGTCGGGGCCACAGCGATCGTCTCCATGGGGGAAGTGGGGAAGACCAGGCCGAGCTTGAGGGCCTCCGCCACCACGTGACCGCTCCCGCGCTGATCGGCCATCTCCAACTCGAGGCGATCCACCTGGCGCTGCAGACTCTCGCGCTGCACCCGCAGTTCTTCGATCCGGCCGGCTTCCTCGAGGGTCTGTTCGCGGCCCCACAGGTGGGCGAGGGAGAAGAGGAAGAGGAGGAGCAACAGCTGCAGACCCCGCCCTCGGCTGACGGGTCGGGTGGTCCGGCGGGTGCCGGAACGCTTCGATGTGGTTTGAGACCGGCTCATCCTGCTGTCCCCTCGGCCGTCCGTTCGGCCACCCGCAGCCGCGCGCTGCGGGACCTCGGGTTCGCGGTCCGCTCCGCCTCGGAGGGCCGCACGGCGCGGGGAGTGAGGACCTTCAGTTCGGGCGAGTGACCACATGCGCACACGGGGAAGTCGGGGGGACAGACGCATCCCCGGGCCTTCTCCCGGAGGTAGTGCTTGACCCGGCGGTCCTCCAGCGAGTGGTAGGCGATCACCGCCAGCCGCCCGCCCGCCCGCAGGGTCCGCATCGCTCCGGCCAGCCCCGCTTCGAGCTGACCGAACTCGTCGTTGACCCGGATCCGCAGCGCCTGGAAGACCCGGCTCAGTGCCTGGGTCCAAGCCCGCGGCGGCGCGTGCGCTTCCACGATCCGCCGCAGATCCCCGCTGCGTTCCAGGGGAGCCTCATCCCGTTGACGCACCACGGCCCTCGCCAGGGCGCGGGCGTTCGGGACCTCGCCCCCCTCCCGGAACAGCTCCGTCAGCTCACGCTCATCCAGCCGCGCGAGCAGGTCGGCCGCCGTCACCGGCAGGTCCGGGTCCATACGCATGTCGAGCGGTGCATCCTCCCGGTAGGTGAAACCGAGGCGGGGATCGTCGATCTGCCGGGAGGAGACGCCCAGATCGAGCAGGATACCGTCCACCGGGGCCAGCCCTTCCTGATCGGCGATCCGCGCCAGCTCGCCGAAGACGCCCCGGCGTACGATGACCCGCTGCTCCCCGCCTAAACGCGTCCCCAGGGTCCGCAGCGCCCCGGGGTCGCGGTCCAGGGCCAGCACCCGGGCATCCGCTCCGAGTGCGGCCAGGAGGCGGCTGGTGTGCCCGCCTCCGCCCGCCGTCCCGTCGATGTAGGTGCCGTCGCGCCGGGTCACCAGGAGCGCGATGGCCTCCTCGACCAGGACGGGGATGTGATACGACTCGGGCCTCTCAGGCTCCCGCGATGCCAAAGCTCGCCAGCGCTTCCGTGGACGAGCTGTAGACGTCGATCAGGCGATCGGCACCCACGAACTGGAAGGCGTCCGCCACGGTGCCGTGCAGCCCGGCCACCTTGACGTCCCCCCCCGAGCCACGGATCCGGAACGCGCGTTCGCTCAGCAGCCCCACTCCGCGGTAGCTGATATCATCGACCTCGTCGAAATCGAGGATCATCCGCCGCACGTTCCGCTCCTGGAGCCGCTGCATCAGGTTGTCGAGTTCCACCATGGCGAGAGCGGTGATCTCCCCCGCCAGGTGCAGGATCCGAACCCCACGGATCTCCTGTTCGTTGTACGTCATGCTCTGACGCCTCCGCTGGATAAGGCGTAACAGACGTCCATCGACCCGGCCGGCCACCGGTGGGCGGGACCTGCGGCCCCGCTCAGAACACCACGTCCTTGGCCAGCTCCTCGAACGTCTGCTCGATGTCGCCCATGTACTGGGCGAACACCTGCGGGTTCCACAGCTCGATCCGATCGAGGGCGCCGTTGATCAGGACATCCTTCTCCAGCCGCGCCCACTTCAGCAGGTGGGGCGGGATCAGGATGCGTCCCTGTTTGTCGCAGGAGGATTCCGAGGCGTTCAACAGCAGCACCCGGACCACCTTGCGCACGCTCTCGTTGGTGATCGACTGGTCCCGCAGGACGGCTTCCTTACGCTCCCACTCGTCCAGAGGGAAGACGAAGAGACAGTGGTCGAACCCGCCGGTGACCACGAACGTCTCCCGCGCCTCCGGCGTGAGGGCACGCCGGAAACGGGCCGGGATGTTCACGCGCCCCTTTTCGTCGAGGGTATAACTATATTGACCGCGGAACGCCGGCATGGGTCTGAGCCGTTTCCCTGCTGTTACGAGTTGAACCTGCTTACCCACTATTACCCACAATTACCCACGTGCGGCCCACAATAGTCCTCCCTGCCGCCGGGCGTCAACTCTTTTTCAAGGAAAATCTCAGGTAACACTTGAAGGGGTCGAGACGTACCGAGACACGTGCTGACGCGCTCTGGCGACGCTCCGGGATTGACCCGACGGCGCTGCCCCGTCACGGGCGGATAGGTTGACGGATGCTTTCAGAGGTGCGGTCGGCTCGATTGAAGCCGAAGGCTTTGAGGACAGCGATCTACCTGGGAACGGCGTTCGCGACCGGTATCCAGTTTGATCTGACTCGCAGAGCACTCACTGACTATATCATCTTGCATACTGAGGGTAATCGATCCATTGTCGGTAGCGAAAGGATGTCCCAGTACTGAAGTTCTCTTCTGCAACGATTGGGATCCTCCGCCGCGGAGGCTGTCATGGACCCTGGCTCGTATAATCCGCCACCCCGTGCCCGATCCCCACTGCGAGACTTCCTGCTGTTGTTGCTGCTGCTGTTCGTGGTTGAGATACCGTCATCGGCATACGGACAGGTGACGGTTGCGAGAGAAGACTCACTGCAGATAGGGCAGACTGCTCCAACATTCACCCTCATGGAATTGGGAAAGAACGACGACTTCTATCTCAGCCAGTACACAGGCGACCTTAGGCCCGAATCCATTGCGAAGGGTATACAGCCTAGCGTGGTCATTCTCTCATTCTTCAGCAGTGCTTGTGTCCCTTGTAGGAAAGAAATGCCGGAATTGACCCGGATTTGCAGAAGATACGCCGGCCGGGACTTGAAACTGGTATTCATCGCGACCCAGGACTCCCTAGAATCCACGGTCCTGTCATGGCTTGCTGATCAGCCCGAGATCAAAGGTACTTTCCTTTTCGATCGCTACCGTGTGGTAGCGGAACTGTATAAAGTGACCACCTTGCCTCGGATGTTCATCATTGATCGTGATAGAATTATCCGTCATTTCGAGCGGGGCTATCAGCCGGTCGGTTATGAGCAGCGGATCACGCAGATACTCGATCACCTGCTGGGTCCGCCGGGAAGTCATTAGCACGAGCGCAGTATTGAGACGGACGGCGTTTCTATGCGCCACCACCATGTCTCCGCGGGGATCTGTATTCCTAATGTACTTTCTGCGCTCTCAAGGGGCGCAGCGTGCCACCGATGTTATACGATGTACCATTCCCCAGCGTGATCGTCTCCTGGTCGCTGTCAATCCAGATCTTGGCGCTGTACGGCCGGGAGTTGACTGATAATAGTGCTGGCAGCGGTGGCATCTGGATCGCGATGGTGCCGCCCGAGTTTGCAAATGCCTCGATGCTATGGGTTACCGTCTGATATCCAGTGCGTTCCAGTCTCACTTCATGAGTTCCTGGGTACAGGAACAGAGTCTTCGGTGTCGTTCCTTGGACCAACCCGTCCAAATAGACTGTAACAGCTGGTTGATCGGTAATAATGGTGTAGCGTCCGGGTATAAGAGTCAGG
The DNA here is from genome assembly GCA_964519015.1 of uncultured Gemmatimonadota bacterium. Classification (GTDB taxonomy): domain Bacteria; phylum Blakebacterota; class Blakebacteria; order Blakebacterales; family CAYUVJ01; genus CAZFHZ01. The sequence goes on from CAZFHZ010000022.1 coordinate 35,623, forward strand.
CGCACCGCTATTGTGTCCCGGAACCCTGCAAACACTCGAACCTGTCGACTTTCGGACTGGTAGTCGGCATTGGCGCTTTCGAAGACGATCTCATACAAGTCCGGATCCAATACGAGATTCAGTGGCGTAATGCCTTGCCGGTTACTGTTGAGATACACCACTGAGACGGGCTCGGACAAGAGCACCAGATTGCCCGTGGTGGGATTCGGCGCCCGGGTGGGGCGCTGTACCACCGGCTGGACCGGCTGCTCCACTTCCAAGAGCTGCCGGACCAGCGAGGGAGTGATTTCGATAGCTTTCCCGAGGCTGAACCTGCTCTCCTCGAGGGTAACCCGAGCATATCGTTCGATTTGCGAAGTCGTGACATCGATGATCCGTGCTTGGATGATAAATGAGCTCTCATCCAGATACACGTTGCCGGCGATCATTTTTTCTGCGCTGATGAGCTTACCGACCTGGACAGTACATTCAGTGTCGTCGCACAGTCCGGATCCCAGGAGTGCGAACTCCTCGAGCTTGGCCCGCATCTCAGTACGATCGACAACCTTGATCCCGGAGTACTTGAGCAGTTCTCCTCGTAGTTCATCGGCAACCATGAGGGCCTGATCCGGAGTGATCGAACCCATTTCCCTAAAGTCCAAGACACCGTAGACTACTCTCTTTGAGGGTTGCTGCTGCTGCTCCCGGATATCGACGGGATTTACTTCAGACTCACCAGCCAGGATGCTGAGAGCAGTGGATGGTTGGAGGACGCAGGCAGTACATACCAACACACAAAAGATGAAGTCTTGATAAGTCGTTCGCCGGTGAGATGATCCGGTCATAGGATCGAGATCTCCAGCAGCCTGCAATCTGTATGCAGTAAATCCTCTTCACATTCATATCATGGCATAACAATGGGTGTCAAGACTCCATAGATGTCCATCTGCATCGTCTACTGATTATTACAGTTGATGATCGTACCACGATTATCGTTGAGGATTCCGTTTGGCCTCCTTACCATTTTTCCGGCTGGACAATTCGCACCTCTACATTCGAGTTGAACTAATGTTATACTGGTGATATGGGTAGTGATAGGTTCGGGTCATCGCCCAAATAGAGACATGAGGTGACGACGTGAACAATGCCAGTTATACACGTCCAAATTCGATGATTTCAGTTATTGCTGCATTATTACTCATTTACCCGGACATATTCTTGGTATCAACTTCCAAAAGCTCACTAAGGGTTTATCAGCAGAGAGTAATGATCGGAATCGTGGATCTGGAAACTGTTAATGTAGAAGCCTTGGAAGCCCACAAAATTGTAGATCAATTAAATGTACACTTGTCGACACAAAATATAATACCGATTGGACGACAGCAGATCGCTCAAGCCCTCCAGGCCAACAATATTGGACAATTGGGATGTACCAGCCTGGATTGTATCGTACAACTCGGTAAAATTATCGGGGCCCACAAAATGATTGCCGGTAAGATTAGCCGAGAGAATCAGGAATATGTTCTTCAGTTGCGTTTAGTCGATATCTCAAAATCCCACGTCGAACACTATTTCTATTACAGTGTCATTGGTTTTGAGCAACTCCTTCAGGTTTCGACGCTTGATATCGCCTGCCAAGTCATTAGTATCGTGACCGGTGGTATCAA
>CAZFHZ010000023.1:0-36900 GCA_964519015.1 uncultured Gemmatimonadota bacterium
CGGGGGCTGGTGATCTCCACGGTCGCCTTGTCGGTCATGACCTCGACCATCGGCTGATCCTCCGCGATGGTCTGGCCTTCCTTGACCAGCCAGGTCGTGACCTCGCCCTCGGCGATGCCTTCCCCCAGGTCGGGGAGCTTGAACTCGAGCGCCATCCGTCGGCCTCCTTACGTCCCGGATCTCGGATTCGTCAGATGTCCGGTTTGGACCACTAGAAATCCATCACCTTCCGGATCGCGTTCCACACGCGGTAATCGTCGGGCATGTACAGCCCTTCCAGGCTGTAGGGGAAGGGTACGTCGAAACCGGCCACCCGCACCACCGGGGCCTCCAGGTAGAGAAGCGCCCGCTCGGCCAGCAGGGCGGCGATCTCGCCGCCGAACCCGCCGGTCAGGGCAGCCTCGTGTACGATCACGCAGCGGCCGGTCTTGGCCACGCTCCGCACGATGGACTCCTCGTCGAGCGGGGAGAGCGTGCGCAGATCGAGGACCTCGACCTGGATCCCCTCGCCGGCCGCCCGCTCGGCGGCCGCCTCGCCCACCGGGACCATCGCCCCCCAGGCCACCAGCGTCAGGTCGCTCCCTGCGCGGACCGTGCGGGCCGGACCGAGCGGGACGGTCACATCCCCGTCAGGCACCTCCCCCTTCACCTTCCGGTAGATCGCCTTCGGTTCGAGGAAGAGGACCGGGTCAGGGTCGCGGATCGCACTGATCAGCAGTCCGCGGGCGTCGGCCGGAGTGGAAGGCACGACCACCTTGATGCCTGCGGTGTGGACGAAGTAGCTCTCGATGCTCTGACTGTGATAGTGGCCGCCGCGGATCCCGCCGCCGTACGGGGTCCGCACCACCATCGGCGCGGTGAACTGGGCACCCGACTTGTAGCGGAACTTGGCCACTTCGCTGGTCAACTGGTCGAAGGCCGGCCAGATGAAATCGGCGAACTGGATCTCGGCCACCGGGATCAGGCCGTTGAGCGCGAACCCCAGGGCCAGACCGATGATCCCCGACTCGTTGAGCGGAGTGTCCATCACCCGGTCGGTGCCGTGGATCCGCATGAGCCCCTCGGTGGCCCGGAAGACCCCTCCGTTCACACCGACGTCCTCGCCCAGCACAACGACCCGCTCATCCCGCTCCATCTCGTAGCGCAGCGCGTCGTTGACCGCCTGGATAAGGGTCATCACCGCCATGGGACCTTGCGACCTCCCTCCGGGGCCGTCCGGGATCTCCCCCGGATCACAGGGGGAACTCCCCTTCGGAATGCCCCAGTTCCCCGAGCTGAAGCCGGCGGCGGTACTCCTCGAGCAAAAAGGACCGCTGCGCTTCGAGCTGCGGGGTCGGGACCGCGAAGACATCGTCGAACAGGCTGGAGACCGGGACCGGGGGCGCCGCTTCGGCGGCCGTGACGGCCGCGGCGATCTCCTCGCGGACCTCGGCCCAGAGCCGTTCTTCCTGAACATCGTCCCAGAGACCCCGGGCCTCCAGATAGCGGCGGAAGCGGAGGATAGGGTCGCGCAGCCGCCAGCCGGCGACCTCTTTGGCGGAGCGGTAGCGGGTCGGGTCGTCGCTGGAAGAGTGGGGACCGACCCGGTAGGTGAGCGCTTCGATGAAGGTGGGGCCCTCCCCGCGCCGCGCCCGGGTCACCGCTTCACGGGTCACCTGGTAGACCGCCAGCACGTCGTTGCCGTCGACCCGCACCCCGGTCAGGCCGTAACCGTGCGCCTTGTCGACCAGGGTGGCGGCGGCGGTCTGCCGCTCCACCGGCAGGCTGATCGCCCAGCCGTTGTTCTGGCAGAAGAAGATGACCGGCGCCCGGTAGACGCCGGCGAAGTTGAGCCCGGTGTGGAAGTCGTTGCTGCTGGTGGCGCCGTCGCCGAAGTAGGCCGCGGCCACCCGGTCCCCTCCCTGGATCCGCTCGGCCACCCCCCACCCCGCGGCGTGGATGATGTGCGTGCCGATCGGACTGGAGGGAGTCACGAAGTTGATGCCGCGATAGCCGTAGTGGTTGGGCATCTGCCGCCCCTTGTTCGGGTCGGCCTGGTTGCCGAAGAGCTGGCCGGCCAGGGCTTCCATGGGCATCCCGCGCACCAGGGCCACGGCGAGTTCGCGGTAGGCGGGGAAGATCCAGTCGCGATCGGAGAAGGCCAGGGCGCTGCCGACCTGGGCGGCTTCCTGACCAGTGGCGGGGGCGAAGAACCCGATCCGGCCCTGCCGTTGCAGGTTGAGCGCCCGTTCGTCGAAGGCCCGGGCGGTGACCAGCCAGCGGTGGATCTTCAGGACGGTCTCCTCGTCGAATCCCGGGTCGCGCGTCCTGACCGTGGTCCCGTCCTCTTTCAGCACTCCGATCGGCTTACGCGCCATCCGGCCTCCCCTCCACGATGCTGCGGATGTAGAACTCGCCGGCGCGGTAGGAGGAGCGCACCAGCGGTCCGCTCGCTACGTAGCGGAACCCCTTCTCCAGCCCCATCTCCCGGTAGCGCGCGAAACGATCCGGGGTGACGAACTCGACCACCGGGAGGTGTTTGGGACCGGGACGCAGGTACTGGCCGATGGTCAGGAAGTCGGTCCCGACCCCTCTCAGGTCGTCCATGGCCTCGGCCACTTCTTCCTCGCGCTCCCCCAGTCCGACCATCAGGCTCGACTTCGTGTACAGGGGCCGGGAACTCACGCCCGGGGCGAGGTGCTTGAGATCGGCCAGCACCTGGAGGGTCAGATCGTAGGAGGCGCGGGCGTCCCGCACCTGGCGGGTCAGCCGGCGGACCGTCTCCTGGTTCTGGGCGATTACCTCCGGTCCGGCCGCGATGAGTCCGGACAGGGCATCCCGGTCCCCGCCGAAATCGGGGATGAGGGTCTCCACCATGAGATCGGGCCGGCGACTCTTGACCGCCGCCACCGTCCGGGCGTAATGCCCCGCTCCGCCGTCCGGCAGGTCGTCCCGGTCCACGCTGGTGATCACCACGTACTTCAGATGGGCCAGGCGGGCCAGCGCCTCGGCCACTTTCTCCGGTTCCAGAGGATCGAGTCGGCCCTTCGGATCGCCGCTGGTGACGTTGCAGAAGCGGCAGCCCCGGGTGCACACCTCCCCCAGGATCATGATGGTGGCCGTCCCCTCTCCCCAACACTCCCCGACGTTGGGACAGGAGGCCTCCTCGCAGACCGTGTGGAGCTCGAGCCCTCTCAGCAGGTCCTTCAGCCCGGCGTACTTCTCACCACCCGGCGCTCGGACCTTGAGCCATTCCGGCTTCCGCTCTTTAGTATCCCGAGTCGGGATACTAGTATCCTTTGTAACAGGTGTTGGCATGGCAGGCCTCGCACTATAAGTTTGACGTTCTGTTCGGGCAAGACCCTCCACCTTTCCGGGGGGATACGCCCACCCTGTCGTCATCACCCGGAGGACGCATGGCACGTCAGCAGACCTTCACTAAAATCGCCCGCCCGGAACCGGAGAGTTGGGACCGCATTCGTGAGATGTTCGACGGCTGGGCCCAGCGGGGCTCGGCCGCCGGCATGCAGGAAAGGCACCTGCACCTGGGCCTGGCCATCATCGAGGAGATGCCCTGCCGCGACAACGACACCATCCTCGATCTCTCCTGCGGCGAGGGCTGGTTCTCGCGCTACCTGGCCAGCGAAGTGGTGCCCAAGGGGCTCGTCATCGGTTCGGACCTCTCGCCGACCATGATCGAGCGGGCCCAGAACGAATACGAGAACCCGAAGAACGTACGCTTCCAGGTCGCCACCGCGGAGCAGCTACCGCTCGAGGATGCCAGCGTCGACCATGTGGTGAACATCGAAGCCTTCTACTACTTCCCCGACCAGGTCGCGGCCGGGCATGAGATCTTCCGGGTCCTCAAGCCGGGGGGCACCTTCTTCACGGCGATGAACTACTACCTGGAGAACCGCCACTCCCATCACTGGATGGACCTGATCGAGGTCCCCATGCACTGCAAGGGGGTCGAGCAGTACAACACGCTCTTCCGGGCCTGTGGCTTCATCGACGTCGGGGATCAGCGCATCCGCGAGCACGGCGACGAGGAGGAGAAGCCGGACGGGAAGTGGATCCGGAACATGGAGCAGCTCCAGGGCTTCCGGCAGGAAGGGGCCCTGCTCATCTCCGGCCGCCGTCCTCCCGAAGAGAGCTGACCTCCGCCGCTGCGCCGGGCCGCCGGCCCGGAAGGCGGGCCACCCGGAGCGACGCCCGGACACTACCCGTGTCCGGGCGTTCGTGCTTCCAGGTCGTGAGCCCGATCCCCTGACCGTATGGCGGATTGGCCGGGGGCGGGAGGAGATCAGCGCAGCAGGTCGATGAATCCGGTGATGATCAGGGCGTTGGTGAAGTCGATGAAGAACGCGCCCACCAGCGGCACCACCAGGAAGGCCCGTGGAGCGGGACCGAACCGCTCGACCAGCGCCTCCATATTGGCCACCGCGTTGGGGGTGGCACCCAGCCCGAACCCGCAGTGCCCCCCGGCCATGACCGCGGCCTCGTAGTCCCGTCCCATCAGTTGATAGGTCACCAGCCAGGCGAAAGACCCCATCAGCATCACCTGGACCGCCAGGATGATCAGCATGGGCAGGGCCAGGTCGAACAGCTCCCACAGGCGCAGCGACATCAGGGCCATGGCCAGGAAGAGGTCGAGCGCGATGGTGCCCAGGTCGGCGGTGAGACGGGCATCGATCCGGGGATGGCGCAGGAGGTCGTCCCCGTTACGCAGCAGCGCCGCCACCAGCATCGCGCCGATGTAAGCCGGCAGGGTCACATAGTGGCCCAGCCAGCCGCTGACCAGGGAGCCCGCCCACATGGCGGCCAGGATCACGGTCAGGCCCTTCATCAGGGTGTAGGCGGAACGCTCCCCCCCCTCCAGCCCGAGCAGGGCCGGTCCGGTCACCGTAACCGATGGGCCTGCCGGGCCCGTGTCGGGCGCCGGTTCCGCCGACGGAACACTCGTCCCCTCCGGTCCCTCCCCGGCCTTTCCCCGCAGCCGTTCGATCAACCTCGTCCCGACCGGCCCTCCCAGCAGCCCGCCGCAGACCAGCCCGAAGGTGGCTGCGGCCATGGCCAGGGTGAACGCCCCGGTGAAGCCGTAATGGTCCTCCAGCAGCCGGCCGAAGGCCGCCCCGGTGCCATGCCCGCCGGTCATGGTGATCGAGCCGCTGATCAGCCCCAGCAGGGGATCCACCCGCAGCAGGTGGGCCAGCCCGATCCCGACTCCGTTCTGGATCACCGCCAGGGTCGAGGCCAGCAGCAGGAAGAGGAGCATCTGGGGTCCACCGACCTGGAGCAGCCGGCGGCTGGCCCCCAGTCCGATACTGGTGAAGAAGGCGATCATCAAGGGGGTCTGGAGGGCGGTGTCGAACTCCAGCTGCAGCAGGCCGCCGTTACGCAGGAGCGTCACCAGGGCGGCGAAGAGGAAGCCCCCCACCACCGGGGCCGGGATGTTGTACCGGGCGAGCGGCCGGATCCAGCGGCGGATCCGATAGCCCGACATGAGCACCAGGGCGGCCAGCGCCAGGGTGCTGATCATGTCCAGCCGGACGCTCACCGTCCGAGCCGGTCCCGCGTTGTGCGATCCGGGGCCAGAGGAATCCGGTTCCTAACGGTCGGATTTCGTCTCGGGAGGGGCCTTCTTCTTCGGCTTGTGCACGCGGGTCTTGCCGTAACTGCCGCGGTAGATCTTCCCGCGGCCTGAGCGCTTATCACCCTTGCCCATCGCTGCCTCCCACCGGCGGCCCTCACCGCCGACCCGGTCGACGAAGTGATCCTCTCCCGTCCGACCCGAGCGGTCGGGACGGGATGGCGCAATATATGGAATGCCACCCACCGGTCACATTCCCTTCAGCCCCGTGTGGCCGTCCGGATAGCGTCGGCGGGAGTCAGACCGGGACGCAGCCGACGGCAGTACTGCTTGACATCATGATGTTATGATGTCATGATGCCGACATGCCAGAGACTCCGGAATCGAAGCGAACCACGATCTACCTCGATGCCGAGACGCACCGGGCCCTCAAACTGAAGGCCATCGTGGCGGAGAAGAGCATCTCGTATCTGATCAATGAGGCCGTCCGTCGTACCCTGTCCGAAGATGCCGAAGACCTGGCCGCCTTCGAGGATCGGGCGAAGGAGCCGGCCCTCGATTTCGAGGAGGTGGTCAAGGACCTGAGGCGGCGTGGCCGGATATAGGGTTCTGATCCTCCGCCCGGCCCTCACCGAACTCGAGGCGGTCGATCGGAAGAAAGACCGTCAGCGGATCGTCCGGCGCATCGCCGCCCTGTCCGACGACCCGCGTCCCCGCGGCTGCGAGAAGCTGTCCGGCAGCCGGGACCGTTATCGGATCCGGCAGGGGGAATTCCGCATCGTCTACGCCATCGACGACGCCCAGGCCACCGTGACGGTCGTCCGGATCGGTCACCGCCGGGACGTCTATCGCTGAGCGGGTCAACGGTCAGGCATTGCGGGGGCGCCAGCGCCAGCGGGTCAGGTCGAGGCGACCGTCCGGTCGGAAGACCACCCCTTCCGACTCGAGCCGCCGGCGTTGGAGCATTCCCCCGTCCGGTCCCGAGCGCAGGCTGATCCCCCCCCGGGCGTTGACCACCCGATGCCAGGGCACTCCCGAGGCGGCCGGGAGCGCATGCAGGGCGTAGCCGACCAGGCGGGCCTGGCCGCCCAACCCGGCCAGCCGGGCGATCTGCCCGTAGGTCGCCACCCGCCCCCGCGGGATGCGGCGGACGAGGGCATAGATGCGTTCGTACGTATCGCCGTGGCCCGACGGAAGGGACATGGACAGCTCACCAGCGCAACAAGAGCAGGATGCAGGCCAGGTTCACCACCGCTATGGCCAGCGGTGGGAACTTCGCACCAAGAACCACGGCCGGTAGCAACGCCAGGAAACCGGCGCCCATGAAGATCTGCAGCCGGTGTTGCGTCTGCCGGCTGGTCACCGACAGTTTCTCCAGCACAGTTAGACCGAGAGCGGGGATGGTCACGGCAGTCGCCAGACCGGCTGTCGGCAACGGCAGGTCCGGCAGGGGGAACGTCTGCGCCAGTAGAGAGACGATCGCGGCCAGAGGAAGGAGTACACCCAGGGCGACCAGGGCGGACAGCACCGCTCCGGGCAGCATCCGTCCGGCTGTCCGCTGGAGCGGCCGGATCGGCAGGTGATCGGGTCGTAGCGGCGGCCCCAGGAGCCGGGCGGAGAGCAATCCGACCGCCCAGCTGGCCGTCGCCAGCCCGACGGGGTCGGACGGTGGATGCGCACTCAGACTTGTCACCAGCAGCATCAGGAAGAGCAGACCGACCTGCTCGCGGAAAGAACGGCGAAGGATCTGCTGAAGGGTCCGCCAGGCGATCAGCCCGGTGTCACCCCAGACAGCCGGGAATGGGAGGATATGGATAGGGGGCGGTCCTCTTCTCCGGCCGGTCCGGAGCTGCCGTTGAAGTCGGATCAGGTGGTCGGGGTCGAACCACGATCCGGTCAGCAGAGAGGAGAAGGTCAAGAAACGGAGCTGACCCAGGATATGGCTCTGGTGAGCGAAGGAGGGAGGGTAACGCACCCGGAGTGTGGCCCCCACCGCCAGTGACACCCCGATCGCCAGAACACCCCAGCCGATCGCTCCGATCGGCATCGGTCGGAGAAAGGGGGCGCTGAGCCCCAGCGAAGGGTACGCCAGCCCGAGCAAAGCAAGAAAGATCACGGCCAGGTGCCAGATCCGCCCGTTGAGCGGGCCGATGATACGCTGTCCTCTGGCGTATCGGAGCCACTCCAGTCCCTGGGCTGTGATCAAGAGGCAGATAGAGGCCGGGATGGCCAGGTAGAGGGGCACGGCAAACATCCCGTCCGCGGTCACGGTCCAGGCGAGCCCGATGAGAACCACTGCTGCGGAGCCGGCCAGGGCGTTCCGAAACCGCGGCCAGCGTAACACCTCGATCGGAGCAAGCGGAGCCAGCACCAGATAGGCCAGGTCGGAACGACTGACGGTCACAGGCGTGAGGCGGCGGGGGAACAGCAGTCCGCCGGCGAAGTAGGCCGCCAGCAGGATGGAGAACGGGACATTCATCTTCGCAGCCGGCAGGGGGGGATCCAGACGGGGGATGGAGTCGAGACCCGAGATCACAACGGCGACTAGAATCGCCAGCAGATAGGCGACGGCTCCCCAACCGATACCATCCGAGATCCACTTGGCGTAGGAACGGAGGCTGCGACGGAGCGCGTCCCTACGCAGCGTCCAGATCGACCACGAGCTCGCCGCTCCGGTCAAACCATGTCCCCCTCCCCCGGGATGAGACGGCCACCCTCCATCTCGATCCGCCGTATCACATGGTGAACGCGCAGCTCATCGATCTGGGCACCAACATGCGTGGTGACGAGCACACTGCAACCCTCCTCCACCCGCTGCACCATCGCCTCGCCCAGAACGGGGCGAGCCCGGGCATCGAGCCCATCATAAGGCTCGTCGAGCAGGTAGAGGTCGACCCGCAATCCAAGAGCAAGGGCAAGTGCCAGTTTCTGCTGCATCCCCCGGGAAAGGGTCGGTGGCATGGCCTCGAGTCGGTCCTCGAGCTGGAATCCCGCCAGCAATCCGAGGATCCGTTCCTCCGCATCCGGTTGATCGTAGATGCGACTCATGAAGAAGGCGTGTTCGGCGAGGGTCAGGTCTTCATAGAGAACGGGTTGATCCGGGGCATAGACGAACCGGGCTCGAGCCGCCGTGAAGGAGGGCTCATCGCCCTCGATCCGGATCGTACCTCGCGAGGGAATCAGCCCCGCGATGGCCCGCAGTAAGGTACTCTTGCCGGCCCCGTTCGGACCGCTCAACCAGGCGAAATCACCCTGAAATAAGTCGATATCGATGCCATCCAGTATCCGGACGCCCCCCAGATCGACGACGAGATCGGCCACCTCGAGTACCGACGGTCGTTCCATGGATCCCTCCGTACAGCATGATCGTTTGGACGGTGGTCCCAGGGAGTGTCGGTGGGGCGACGGCCATCTGCCGCCGGGACGACACCGCCGTGGGACTCCGCCCGCAGCCGCCAGGCGATCGGCGGGCTATTCGGAGATGGTCTCGGCCACCAGCTCGGCCACGTGCCGGATCCGCACCGGGGCGGCGTCGAAGCCCTCCTGCGCCTTCAGTCCGTCCTCCAGCATGGCCAGGCAGAAGGGGCAGGAGACGGCCAGGGTCGGGGCGCCCGAGCGCATGACCTCGGCCGCCCGGTTCCAGGAGACCCGGGGCTCTTTCTCCTCCAGCCACATGTTGCCCCCTCCCGCCCCGCAGCAGAACCCGTCCGAGCGGTTCCGGTCCAGTTCCACCAGCTCGCCCCCCGAGGCCCGGACCAATTCGCGCTGGGGGTCGTAGAGACGATTGTAGCGGCCGTAGAAACAGGAGTCGTGATAGGCCACCCGGCCCAGTCCCGCCCGCCCCGGCAGACCCTTCTCCCGGACCAGGTCCCAGACGAAGTCCTCGACCGACTGGACGGTGAAGCGGAGCTGCCCCCCCCATTCCTCGGGCAGGAAGTCGCGGTAGTCCTTGGTGAAGACCTGGTAACAGTGCGGGTTGGTGACCACCAGGGTGCGGAAGGTGAAGCGGGAGAAGAGTTCCAGGTTGGTCTGGGCGTTCAGCTGGAACTGCAGTTCGTTCCCCATCCGCCGGAAGTTCTCGCCGCAGCAGACTTCCTCCTCACCGATGATGCGGAAATCCACCCCGTAGTGACGCAGCACCTTCAGGACGGCCCGGGTGGTCTGCACGCTCCGGTCGTCGTAGAGCCCCCAGCAACCGACCCAGAAGAGCACCTCGAAGGACTCCCCCGGATGGGCGATGGGAAGCTCCCCCAGTCGACCCAGGGTCTCGCTCTTGCGGTGGGCGCCGTACGCCCAGGGGTCCCCCGACTGCTCCATGTTGCGGAAGACGCGCTGGGCGTCGGAGGGGACCTCGCCGGTGTCCAGGACCTGGTAGCGCCGCATGTTCAGCAGCATGGAGAGGTGGTCGATGTCGACCGGGCAGGCGTTCACGCAACCCAGACAGGAGGTGCACTGCCAGAGGGTCTCGGCGGCGATCACGTGGTCGATGAGCGGCTGCGCCTCCAGCCCGACTCCCTCCACACTCCCCCCCGCAGCGGCCCAGGACTGGCGGGCGAGCACGGCCTGACGTCCCGGCGGGGTCTTCCCCCGGGCGTGGTATTTCAGGTCGACGATGAACTCCTTGGGATTGAGCAGCTTGCCGGTGGCGTAGGCCGGGCACGCCTCCTGGCACCGCCCGCACTCGATGCAGGTCAAAAGGTCGAGCCGGTCCTTCCAGGAGAAGTGGTCGAGGGTGTTGAAACCGTACGCTTCCCCCTTTGACTCGTCGGGCACCGCCTCCAGGTCGAGCTGGTCCATCTTGCCGTGGTCGGCCAGCTGCTGGAAGGCGGCGTTCACCGGGGCGCTCAGGATGTGGAAGTGCTTGGAGGTCGGCACATAGGCCAGGAAGGAGAAGGCCACCACCAGGTGGAGGTAGCCGAAGTACTCGCCGGCCGGCGCCCCCAGGTAGCGCTCCGCCAGGTGGCTCAGGGCGATGACCCCGATCATGAGCAGGACGATCCCCGACTCCGGGCTGTGATAGGTCAGGTAGTCGGGACGCAGGATGAACCGGCGCACTGCCAGCACCACGATCCCGACCAGGATCAGCAGGGCGAAGAGGTCCACCACCGGGGGAAACCAGCCCAGCACTCCGATCAGGAAACCCTCGCCGCCGGCGGCCACCCGCACCAGCAGGTTGAGCGTGGAGACGGCGAAGGCCAGGAAGCCCCAGAAGATGAGCGCGTGCGCCCAGCCGGCGGTCAGCCGCCGGCGGACCTTGCTCTGGCCGATGACCTCGGTGAAGAAGAGGCCGATCCGCCGGCCGGGATGGTCCCAGCGCGGATCGGGCCTCCCCCGGAGGACGAAACGGACCTTCTCCCCCAGCAGGCGGGCGAAGAGGGCCAGAGCGCCGACCACGTAGACGGCGGTGAACAGACGCAGGATGTCGTGAGCGGACATGTCGGTCCCTTCTTCCGATGGGGTCGGTGCCGGTTCAGATCCCGTCCCGGGCATACCTACAATGCGGCACCGTCGTCCCGGTTTCAAGCGGCGGCCGGCCGGTCGTGCAGGTATCGTAGGGACTTTCCGCTGGTGACCCGGACCGGAGCAGGACGATGTCGGCACGCCCGCACGTGGAGACCATCACCGTCGGCCCCCTGCAGGTGAACTGCTATCTGCTGGGGGATCCGGACTCGAAAGAGGCGGTACTCATCGATCCCGGTGATGAGGCGGGACGGATCCTGAAGGCGGTCACCGGCGGAGGATGGAAGATCCTCCAGGTGCTGGTCACCCACGCCCACTTCGACCACGTGCTGGCCGCCCGCGAGGTGGTCGCCGCGCTCGGGGTCCCCTTCCGGGTGCCGGCCGGGGAGCACGAGGCGCTCCGGGCCGCCCCGGGCATCTCCCTGATGTGGACGGGCCGGCAGGCCCCCAAGCCGCCGGAACCGGACGGAGGACTGAGCGAAGGGGATTCGATCGGGGTAGGTCCGTACATCTTCCGGGTGCGCTCGACCCCCGGTCATTCCCCCGACTCGGTCTCGCTGGTGGGAGAGGGTCTCGCCTTCACCGGGGATGTACTCTTCGCCGGCAGCGTGGGCCGGACCGACCTGCCGGGGGGAGACTGGGACACCCTCATGGCCTCCATCCGGGAGAAGCTGCTGCCGCTCGAGGAGGCCACCGTGGTCTATCCCGGACACGGTCCGGCCACCACCCTCGGCCGGGAGCGTGTCACCAACCCGTTTCTCGTGCCGCTGACCCGCTGAAGCTCAGCCGGCCGGGGGGACCGGCCTGGGGCGGGCCTCACCGACCGCCACCACTCCGACCCCCGCCAGGACCACGACCGCTCCGGCCAGCGATAGCGGACCCGGTATCTCCCCCAGCACCCACCAGGCCAGCAGGCCCGCACCGACCGGTTCCAACAGGGCGACCACCGCGGTCAGGGTGGCCGAGAGGAACCCGAGCGCCCAGTTGTACGAGGTGTGTCCGACGACCTGGGGGAGCAGAGCCACCAGGAGGAGGTAACCGTAGGTCGCCGGCGGGAACCCGACCACCGGGGCGCCGGCCAGCGCGACCGCCGCCAGGGCGGCCAGCGCGGCCCCTCCGTAGACGACCGAGACATAACTCACGGTATCGAGCCGCCGTCGCAAACGGCGGCCGGCCAGCAGGTAGGCCGCCATGCATACGGCCCCGACCAGCGCCAGGAGGTCCCCCAGGAGTACGCGCAGGTCGAAGTGCCCCACCCCCCCCCCGCTGTCCCCGAAGGCGATCAGCGCCCCCCCCGCCACCGCGATCCCGATGCCCATCCAGACGGAACGCGCCGGGCGCTCGCCCAAAAAGCGGGAGGAACCGACCGCCGCCCAGATGGGGGTGGTGGTGACCAGCACCACGCTGGAAACGACCGAGGTGTAGGCCAGCGAGAGTATCCAGGTGATGAAGTGGAGGGCCAGGGCCAGCGATGCGATCAGGGCCGGACGCCCTTCCCCGGGTTGGAGCACGCGCCAGGGGAGACGCCGGCTCCGGACCGCTCCGAGGAGGAGGAAGAGGAGCGCGCCCCCGGCCAGCCGCCACAGGGTGACGCTCAAGGCCGGGGCGGCCGCCAACCGGATCAGGATGGATGAAGTGCTGACCGCCAGGATGCCGGCGGTCAGGACAGGGACGGCGAGCCGGTTGGTCCGGGACGGGTCCACGCGGCTCAGCCGGTCGGACCGATCATGTAGAAGACCCCCCAGGCACCGGGCCCCCCGTGGACCCCCACCGCGGGTCCGATCTGTCCGACATGCATCTCCACCGGATGGTAGCGACGGGTGAACTCCTCCACGATCCGTTCGGCCATCTCCGGGTTGCCGCCATGGACGGCGGTCCCGATCACCGGGGCTGCGTCCGGGATCTCGTCGTCGAGCCGGTCGAAGATGAACTCGAGACCCCGCTCGTTCCCACGTGCTCGGTGGACGGCCTCGAGCGAGCCGCCGTGCACCGTCAGGACGGGGCGCAGCCCGAGCGCCTTGCCCACCGCTCCCTTGAGCCGGCTGATGCGGCCTCCCCGGATCAGGAAATCGAGCGTCTCCAGCATGAAGTAGATGCGGGAATGTTGCTGGTATTCCTCGAACTGCCAGAGGAGTTCGCGCACGCCTTTCCCCGTCCGGGCGGACCGGGCCAGGTGGAGCCCCATCGTGCCCAGGGCCATGCTCAACGTCCCCGAGTCCACGACCGTGATCCGTTCCGGGGCGATCTCACGGGCCGTCTGCACGGCCCCGGCGTAGGTGCCGCTGAAGCTGGCCGCGACGTGCAGCGAGATCACCTGGTCGAACACGCCCAGGGCGTTCTCGAAGGCCGTCTGGTAATCCGCGATCGCCGGCATGCTCGAGACCGGATGGGCCGGGTGGGTCCGCAGCAGGTCGTAGAAGCGTTCAAAGTCCAGATCGTACTTGTCGCGGTAGACCTCGTCCCCGAAGGCCACCCGGCAGGGGATGACGACGATCCCCGCCTCTTCGGCCTCCTCGAGCGTCAGGTCGCAGGTCGAGTCCATGACGATCCCGACCGTCTGGCGCTCAGTAGACCGGATGGCCACCGGGATGCGCGCCGCCACGGCCTCCGTCTGCGCCTGCATATCCTCCGCCTTCGATTCCAGGAGGGTACCGACCGAGGAGAGCAGGTCGAAGAGGGCCGCGGGCTCGTTGGTGTGCAGGTGGATCTTCAGCAGTTCCCGGTCCCCCCCCACGATGAGCGAGTCTCCGAGCGCATCGAGCCGCTCCCGCAGCTCCTCTGGTTCCCGGTCGAGGTGCTCGACCAGCGCCTGGGTGCAGTAGCGGAAGGTGAGCGGGCCGCTCCGGTGGGCGGCCTCGGCAGCCGCCTCCGGCACCGGGAGGGGAGCATCGGAACGGCCGGTGTGCACCATCCCCCGGTGAAGGAAGTCACTGATCCCTTCCAGCATGTGTACGAAGCCCTGGGCGCCGGCGTCCACCACGTTCCGTTCGCGTAGCAGCGCCATCTGCTCCTTGGTCTGCTCCAGGGCGTGCCGGGCCCGCTCCAGTGCCCCATCCAGGATCTCCGCCAGGTCCCGCGCCTCCTGGCTGACCGTGGCGACCGCCCGGGACCATTCCCGCATGACCGTGAGGATGGTCCCCTCCACCGGCTCGGCAATGGCCGCGTAGGCCCTTCGGACCCCTTCCTGGCAGGCCTGCACCAGCTCCTCACGGTGGATCCGGCGTATCCCCCGCCCTACCCCGTCGAGGAAACCGCGCAGGAACTGGGCAATGATGAATCCGGAGTTGCCCCGGGCCCCGACCAGCACCGCGCGCCCCAGGGCCTCCCTCACCTCGTCCAGGGTTGGACGGTCGAGGTGGGCGATACCGTCGGCGGCATACCCCAGGGTCGCGGCCATGTTCGTCCCCGTATCCCCGTCGGGGATCGGGAAGACGTTGATCGCGTTGAGGTACTCGCGGCGGGCGTTGACCGAGTTGGCGGCGGCGATGAAGATACGCTGGAGCCGTGTCCCGTCCAGATAACGGATAGTCATGGGGGGAAAGTGTATCCGGGTCTCATGTCCTGTCAAGGAGGGCACCCGGAGCCTGCCGGAGCCGTCCCTCGGGTCTATTATGGGGTGGACCGATCCCCCCACACCCCGGAGCCGATGCCATGGTGATCCCGCCCGAAGGACTCGCCCCGCGTGAGGCTTACGCCCTGATGTCCAGCCTGATCATCCCCCGGCCCATCGCCTGGGTAACCAGCCTAGGTCCTGACGGGGTCGTCAACGTAGCCCCGTTCAGCTACTTCAACGGAGTGACCAGCCGTCCTCCGATCGTGGCGGTCAGCGTCGCCCCGGGGCGGGCTGGTCCCAAGGACACGGCCCGGAACGTAGCGGCCGGCGGGGAGTTCGTGGTCAACCTGGTCGGGGAGAGTCTCGTCGAGGCCATGAACCGCACAGCGACCGAATACCCTTATGGGATCAGTGAAGCCGAGGTGGTCGGACTCCGCCTGACCCCCTCGGAGCGGGTCAAGGTGCCGCGACTGGCCGACGCCCCGGCCGCCCTTGAGTGTTCGGTGGAACGCATCCTGGCGGTGGGTGAGCCGCCGGTCGCCCATATCCTGGGAAACGTCGTGGCGTTCGTGCTGCGCGATGGCCTCACGGTAGATCCGCTGCGGGGGGTGGAACCGCAGGAACTGGCCGTGGTCGGTCGCCTCGGCCAGAACCGGTATATGCGGATCCGGGAGATCTTCGAACTGGATCGGATACCCTACCGGCCCCCGGCGGGCCGGTAAGGTCGAAGGATCAGTCCTGCTTGCGGGCTCCCCAGGTCCCCGAGGCGGAGAAGGTCTGGCCTTCGTTGCTCTGCCAGCCGCCCAGGACCTGCTTGAGCCGCAACTCAAAAATGCCGCTCATGTAGCCGGTCACCGAAACGGTGTCGACACCCGCCCGGTAGCGCGTGATGGTGATCGGGCCGAGGACCCGCTCATCCACCTGCAGGACCAGGTCCCCTTCGATCCTCAGCACGTAATCCCCCCATCCGGGCCGGGAGCCATAGTGGGTCGCCGAGATGAAGCAGTGATCCTCATCATCGGTGATCGTCATGGTCGTGGCCGAAGGGATGTTCGTCCCATTGAAGTTCAGATAGCCGATCCAGACTCCGGGGTAGGAGACCTTGGGCGGGGCGCCGGTCTCCTCGCACGCCGTGGCGAGCATGAGAACGACGAGGGCGATGAGGGTGAGCAGCCTGCGACCTCGGGCAAGACGCATCGTGTCATCTATCCTGATTGAAGTAACCTTCATTCCGGGACCTCCATTATTCGACACCGTGGAAGCCCCTCTCCTTGACAGAGAACGCACCAGCGGGGGATTCCGCTTACAGGTTCAGATCGATTTTTTCAGTTTCGTGAGCGCGAGCCGGGCCGGAATGAAAGAGGGGTCCTCCTCCAGCGCCCGCCCGTAACTGCGTATCGCCTCCCCCCGGCGGCCGAGCTGTTCCATGGCCCGGCCCAGGTGGTAGTGCGGGTAGCAGTACGACTCATACCGCGGGGCCTCCAGCGCCCGTTCGAGCCAGACCACCGCTTCCTCCACCCGCCCCAGCTCGATCAGATAGGCACCGATGTCGTTGTAGGGATTCCCCAGAGCGGGGTCGATACCGATCGCCCGGTGGCATTCCGCGACGGCCCGTTCCAAATCACCCTGGAACGAGTATGCCCAGCCAAGAAATGTATATGCTTCTGCAGTCGGCGCCATTTCAATCGAGCGCCGGTAATGGTAGATGGCCCTGCGCAGGTCCCCGTCCCGGTGGAAGCGCAGGGCGACCCCCAGGACGCGGAGAGCCTCCTTGTGGTGCTGCTGGTCGGGCTTCACGAAGGCTAATCTAGGGACCGCCTCCGACGAACGGCGCATCACTCTGGCCGAGTCCCGCCGCGACCGCTACCCTGTCGGCATGACCGTACCTCCCGAGGATCCACGCGGCAGTCGCCCGGAGCCCCCGACCCGTGCCCAGCGGGTGGCCGCCGTGGCGGCGCGCAGCCTGATCCGTGCGCTGGGCGCCAGCCTGCGGCTGCGCACTCTCGGGGAGGAACATCTAGCCGCCGCCCGCCGGGTAGCCCCGGGAGGGCACGTGGTCTTCGCCTTCTGGCACGGCCGGCAGTTACCGCTTGTCTACACCTGGCGGGGACGGGACGTGGCCATCCTGACCAGCCTTAGCCGGGACGGAACGCTCCAGAGCCTGGTCCTGGGCGGTCTGGGCTACCATATCGTGCGGGGATCCACCTCCCGAGGGGCGGTTCGGGGTCTGGTCGGGATGATCCGGGCAGTCGATGAGGGGCGGGACGCCGCCTTCGCGGTGGACGGGCCGCGCGGCCCCTACCACGACGTGAAACCGGGCGTGCTCTTCCTGGCCCGCCGCACTCATCTGCCGGTGGTACCCATCACCAGCGCCGCCGTCCGAGCCCGGATCTTCGCGGATGCTTGGGACCGCTACCTGCTCCCCTATCCCTTCTCCCCCACCGTGGTGGCCTACGGCACCCATCTGATGGTGCCGCCGGAAGCGGACGAGGAGGCGCTCGCGCTCCTGGGGGAGCAGCTGGGGCAGCGGCTGGACGAACTGACCGGGGCGGCCGAACGAGCCCTTACCGGCCCGGTCCTGGAGGACCCAGGTCGATCGTGAGCCCCACACTCCAGCGCAGCCCCGACCAGACCAAGCGGGAACGCGGAGAGGCGGTCGGGGGAACGGGAGGGGGCTCGGGTGGAGGAAGGGAGGATGTCCCACGCTCCCGATACTGCACGGCGACCGGCAGGAGCTGACTTAAACCGCCGGTCAGGGTAAACCCTCCGCCCAACGGCAGGCGTCCTTCCACACCCAGGCCGATGAGCTGGGCGCTGCGGGCCTCTAAACGGTCTTTCCGCACGTTCTGCCGGCCCAGCCCGAGGATGAGCGGCTCCCAGGAGACGAGCGTCCCATCCCCCCAGACGTGCAGCAGGTCGAATCCGACCCGGAGCCGCGGAAATGCCCCGTCCGCCCGTGAGGGCCGCTCGAACCGAACACCCCCCCCCACACTCTCCAGACGCGCGTCCCCGGTGACGTACCGGCGCTGCCCCAGCAGGTCGACGGTGGTGGGGGTGAACGGCCACAGTTCGATGCTCCCCTCGGTGTTCCAGACGGTACCGGTATAGCCCGCCCAGAACGCCCAGTGCGGATCGGGGCCCGGCGCGTGCCACCCGGCCCGGAGCCACCAGCGGTCCTCTTCGGCCAGGACCCGTCCGTAACGGGCGCCGCCCGTCTCGAAGAATCCCCGGTGCGTGCCCGCTCCCCGGCCGGCGGCCAGGCTCCAGCGGCCCGTGGAGGAGTGGAAGGCCAGCTCCCCGAGCCGCAGCCGCGGCCGGACCAGCAGCACGTGGTCCTGGTCGGACTCGGGGTCGGCGGCCGGAGATGTACCCTGCAACCGCAACACGCCCGCCCCCCCCCCGACCGGGAAGAACAGCCGCAGCCCGTAGTCGGTGCGGGCGCCGGGCGCGGCCACGTTCACGGCGTCCTGCTTCCAGCTCAGTTCAAACCCGTCGTTCGACTCGCCCCGCCGCCACCACCCCGCCACCCGCCAGGGACCGGTGCCCGTCTCGAGGGCCAACGCCCCCTGGCCCGGCGGCCAGTCCGGCCCGGTGCCCCGGTCGGCCCGGTAGAGCCCGCCCAGCGCCCCGACGAAGCGGACCGGACCGAACGCGCCGATCCAGCCGGCCTCGAAGCGGCGGCTGAGAGGGACCCGGTCGATCCGCCCGTCGTCCCGGCTGAAGGGCGCCCAGGTCCGGTCGCGCGCCTCGCTTCCACCGATGACCAGAAGGGTGCTGTCGGGCTCGATCCGAACCGCAGTGAGGATCGTGGTGGCGCCGTCGTGCCAGTCGCTCCGGGGCGCTCCCGCGAGCCGGCTCCGGTAGAGCAGCCCGCCACCGAAATGGGCCTGGAATTCAGGGGGTACGGCCCCAAGCCAGTCGAGGGGAGCGGTGAGCGGCCCGTCGCCGGGGGCCGGTCGGCCGTCCCGCCGCAGGGGCCAGGCGGCCACCGGCAAGGCCAGGCCGGGCCGCGCCCCGGCCATCCCGGCGTCCGGGGCCAGCAGCAGGGCGGCCACGTGCGGCAGGTCCATCACCTGGGCTCCTCCGGGCGCCGGGCGGGAGAGCACCAGCAGCCCTCCGATCAGGAGCCCGACCCACCCAGAGAAAGGCCGGGACGGCTGACGCCGTCCCGGCCGGAACTGCAACGACCGCTTCACGGTCTGTATGTCTCCCGGCCGCGGTTCAGTTGCCCATGAATCCGAAATAGAACGGTCCCGGACCGGCGAACTCGGTGATGCCGAAGAACGCCTTGAAGGCGGCGTCCGTGGTCAGGCCCGGGAAAACCCCGTGCATGGTCGGGTCGGGGAATTCGAACTGGCTGAAATCCTCTTCCATGTACCCGTCCCAGAAGAACATCTGGTACTCGCTGTCCCAGGAATACGGGGGCATGAGTGCCTTCAGGTCGGGGATGGGGTTGGTGAAGAGCACCTTGAAGTTGACCGAGAGCGTCTCATCCACCCCGTCGTCGTCGAAGTCCTCGGTGATGTCCTGCGCCCCGTTCAGGGCCGCGGAGAGATCAAATAGGTGGGTACCGATCTCGGTCAGGTCGGCGACGGTCGGCCCATCCTTTCCGGTCGGGTCGATCTTGATCAGGTCGTCGGCCTGGTTGTCCGTCTCCGCCTGCAGACTGGTCATGAACGAGTTGGCGAGGGTGATGGCCTCCAGCAGGGTGGTGCGGGCCGATTGCATGTTGGCCGCGCCGTTGGTGCGCAGCTTCATGAACGTGCCGGTGGCCTGGTTGAAGGCGGCCTTGACCGCAGTGGTGTCCATTATATCCGGGATCGTCATGTTGTAGGCGACCAGCATGTGGATCATCGCCTTCAGCGCGTGCACCTCGATGTCCACGGCGTAGATGTCGGTCTGGTCGATCTCGAGATTCCCCTCCACCATCCCGGTCTGGGCCGGGGTGAGGACCAGGGACCAGCTGTCCAATCCCTCCACCACCTCGAAGAGATCGGCCACCCGGCCCAGCACCGGCAGCACGACCGTCTCCAGGACGGTCTGGATCGCTTCCAGGTCGGGACCGGTCTGGGCGGGCTTCGTCGTCATGGTGCGGAACCATTCGAGCGTCCCGGTCACCGAGAGGAGGGATCCCGAGGATGTGGGGTCGAAGGCGAGCACCCGGCCCAGGCCGTGTCCGGCGAGCACGGCCGGCCGGCCGATCCCCAGCACCGGGATCTCCCCGATCAGCGCGGCCACAGCGGGGTCGAACGCCGTCAGGACGAATTCGGTGAGGGCCAGCCCCACGTTGGCGTCCCCGTTCTCCGGGTCAAGCTCGAGCGCATCCTCGAACTTCGCCTTGGCCTGGTTGAGGATGGTGGCATTGGGAGTCTCGGCGTTGAGCGCCGTGATGAGCAGGGTGAAGCCTTCATTGGCCAAGGTCTGCGCCTGCTGGCGGTCTTCATTGCTCGGGCCGCTGGGCGAGGTCGAACAGGCCGTCACGTTCAGCAGCAGGGCGAGAGCGGCGACGGTGAAGAGCGTCCGGCCGAAGTTCAGAGTGCGGCTACTGCGGATCGATACCGACATGGATGTTCGTACCTCCTGGGACGGCATGGTCCGACGGCCCGGCTCCGCACCGGTGTGCGGCAGGCCGTCGGGCGGTTCTCAGCGGCGGCTGGCTGGCGTGCGGCGGGTGAGCGAGTACCCATGGTCGTTCCGGCTGTCCCCGGGTCCCGCACGTATCTTTAAACATTACCACATTCCTGACCCGAAATCAATCGCCGGGGCCTTCCCCCGCTTCCTCCTTCAGGCGCTGATAGCCGATCCCCTGCTGCTGTTCTTCATACCGCGCCAGCAGGAAGAGGGTGTCGGAGAGCCGGTTGAGGAAGGGGATCAGGACGGGATTGTCCCGGACCACGGGCTCGGTCTCGCCCAGGGCCACGACCGCCCGTTCGAGCCGCCGTACGATGCTGCGGGCCAGGTCGAGGGCGGCACTCCCGGGAGCCCCCCCCGGGACCACGAACTGGGGGGGAAGCTGGACGGTCTCTTCCAGTTCGGCGCCCAGACGGTCGAGCGTCTCCAGGTGGGCCGGACCGAGCCGGTCGGGGAGACGCTCCAGGCCCTCCGGGGAGGTGGCCAGTTCGGCCCCGATCAGGAAGAGGGATCTCTGGATGATGAGCAGTTCGGCCGCGACCCGGGGGACTCCAGCCAGGGCACGGGCCAGCCCGAGGGCGGAGACGGCCTCGTCGAGGTCGCCGTAGGTCGAGGGCCGGGGATGGGACTTGAGGACCGTCTCGCCCGAGAAGAGACGGGTGCGACCATCGTCACCCTGCCGGGTCGTGATGCTCATACACCCTCCCTTCGCCCGGAGCCATCCCTCTCCCCGTTCGACGACTCGAGGGGGATCTCTTCCTGCCAGCGGACGCCGTCGGGACCCTCTTCCTGTTTCCAGACCGGCAGGCGCCGTTTCAACTCGTCGATGCACCAGCGGCAGGCCTCGAAGGCTTCGGTCCGGTGAGGAGCGGCGACCGCCACCACCACACTCGTCTCCCCGACCGGCAGCACCCCGGTGCGATGCACCAGCGCGAACCGGAGGACCGGCCACCTTCCGGCCGCCTCCTGGACGAGCTCGGCCAGCACCTGCCTGGCCATGGGAGCGTACGCCTGGTAGGTCACCCGGTCCACCACTCGTCCCTGGTGCCGGTCGCGCACCTGGCCGGTCATGAGCACGGTCGCACCGCAGGCCGGGTCAGCGACCCGCTGGCGGATCTCTTCCACATTGATGGGATCGGGCGTCAGGGCGGTGTAGGTGCGGGTCGCGGCCTCTCCGGTGTTCATCTCAACCCCCGCTCACCGGCGGCAGCAGGGCCACCTCTTCCCCGGGCGGCAGCGGGGCATCCCGCGGGATGATCCGTTGCCCGGCCGCCACCGCCACCCGACGCAAACCGCCCGCCAGGTCAGGCCGGAGCGCACTCAGCCGTTCGAGCAGCTGGGCGACCGTCGCTCCCTCGGGCAGCTCGATGTCCAGGGTCTCCACTCCCGCCTGTTCCCGCAGGGAAGCGAACAGCCGTACCTCGTATCGGATCATCACCTAGTGTCCCGAGTCAGAATTTCGCATCTCAACTCCCCACATAGCGGTCGTAGAGGGTGCGCGCCCGGGTCGGGTCCTCGGTCCCCCGCACTACCGCCCGACCGTCCGGGAAGATGGTCATCCGGCAACCATCGGCGTCGAACCGTACGACCGAAGGATGGACCACCAGGTCGTCCACCATCCCCTCGAGGCGCCGGCCCAGTTCCATCAGGTCGATCCGGGAGGGGATCCCTTCCCGATCCGTGCGGAAGGGCCGTACCCGGATGCTGCCGTCCGTACAGGGTCGGACGGCCCGGGCCGGAGCTGGTTCCTCAAGATACTCGAAGTGCCGGGCTCCGCAGGCCGGGCAGCCCGGGTCGGGACCGAACACTTCGAACCGATCGATGCGGCCCTTCCAGCCGTCCACGACCGCCAGACCGGCAGGCTCCTCCTGCTCCAGCAGCAACCGCAGGACCGCCGAGACCTGGAGGGCGGCGACCAGGCCGACGGTCGGAGTCCAGACGCCCGCCGTCTCGCAGCTCGGCAGATCGGTCGAGGTGGGGGGGGTCGGGAAGAGACAGCGCAGGCAGGGGGTCCGGCCCGGGACCACGGCCAGGCAGAGCCCCTCGGTGGCGAAGACGCCGCCGTAGACCCAGGGGACCTTCCGGGCGACGGCCCAGTCGTTGAGGAGGTAACGGGTTTCGAAGTTGTCGGTAGCGTCCACCACGACCTCGGCCTCCGTCAGGAGCGGGGCGATGTTGTCCGCCTCCAGGTCGGCGATCCGGGGTTGCAGGACCAGCCGCCCATCCACCTCGGCGAGCCGGCGGGCGGCGACCTCCGCCTTGGGCAGGTGCCGGGCGGCATCGGCTTCTGTAAAGAGGGTCTGGCGGGGGAGGTTGTGGAACTCTACCGTGTCCCGATCGATCAGGGTGAGGAGTCCGAGGCCGGCCCGGGCGAGCAGCAGGGCGCAGTTCGAACCGAGCGCCCCCAGCCCGACCACGGCGACCCGCGCACTCGACAGCCGCTCCTGGCCCTCCGCTCCTACCTGCGGGAGCGCGATCTGGCGGGAGAAGCGCTGCCGGGTTGCCTCGTCCACGGCTCAGCGGCTCCGTCGCTCCCGGATGATCCGGGCCACCTCGTCCATGAGACCCGGCCGGAACCCGACCTGCTTCCAGAGGATGGTGCGGTCGGTGTCGATCAGAACGAAGAGGGGGATGGAGGCGGCGCCGTATTGGCCCCCGATGGCCATATCCCGGTCGAGCACCACCGGGTAGGTCATGCCCAGTTCGGCGGCCGCCCGGCGGGCGGTCGCGGCGTCCTCCCCCTGGTTGATCCCGATCACCCGCAACGAGGGTTCTCCTTCGGCCGACTGCCGGAAGAGGGCGTCCACCTCGGGCACCGACTGGCGGCAGGGACCGCACCAGGAGGCCCAGAAGTCGAGGAGCACGAGTTCCCCGCTGAAGTCGCCGAGGTGGAAGTCCTGCCCGTCCAGGGTGGCCGCAACGATGTCGGGGGCCAGCCGTCCGTGGTCGATCTCGCTGAACAGACCGCCGGGGCCGGCGATGTAGAGGATGAGCACGACGGCGGCCGCCGTCGCGAAGATCCAACGCCGGTTACGAGCCCGGTCGCCCCCGGAATCCTGGGGAATGCGTCTCGCCATTTAGTGTCCTGCCTCCGGTCCGGTTGAGGTGGGTGTGAGGAACCACCGGATCGGTCGGATCAGTCCATCGGCACGTAGCCCTCGGGGAGGGAGCGCTGGTAGTAGAACTGGAAGCGCTCCATGAGCTCCGCCTGCCCCTCGAGGGGTTCGGCTCCGCCGTTCAGGATGGCGTCGAGCTCGGCCACCGTCATGGACTCGAACCGCTGCAGGTCGGCCTCGTCGACCGGGTCGGGATTGCCCGATTCCATGATCGCGACGATCCTACGCAGCTTGAGACGCATGAAGGCGTCCACGAATTCCGGCTGGAAGTGCGTTCCGCTCTCCCCGGTCAGGACGTTCAGCACTTTACGGAAGTCCATCCGGTCGCGGTAGTGACGCCGACTGGTGATGGCGTCGAAGACATCCCCGACCGCCATGATGCGGCCCGCCTCCGGGATGTCTTCCCCGGCCAGCTCGAGAGGGTAGCCCTTGCCGTCGATCCGCTCATGGTGGGTGCCGGCCATCATGGGGATCTCGCGCTTCTCGCGGTCGAAGTGGATCTTCCCGAGGATGTTGAGGGTGTGCCGGGCGTGCGACTGGATGATCCGGTACTCCTCGTCGTCCAGGCGACCGTCCTTGAAGAGGACGACCTCGGGCACCCCGATCTTGCCGATGTCGTGGAGCAGGGAGGCCACCCGGAGGATCTCGAGTTGTTTCTCCGAATAGCCCATCGCCTCCCCGATGGCCACCGAGTAGGCGGTCACCCGGCGGCTGTGCCCGGCCGTGATCGGGTCGCGGGCGTCCATGGCGGTCGAGAGGGTCTCGACGAAGGAGACGAAGCTCTTCTTCTGCTCCTCGTAGAGCTGGGCGTTCTCGATGGCCACGGCCGCCTGACCGGCCAGGGCGCAGAGCAGTTCCTCATCCTGTCGGGTGAAGGGTTCCCCGGTGAGCTTGTTGAGCACCTGGATGACCCCGATCCGCTCCCCGTGCTTGTTGGTCATCGGCACGCAGAGGACCGAACGGGTCCGGTAGCCGGTCTGCCGGTCGATCGCCTGGTTGAAGCGGGAGTCCTCGTAGGCGTCGGGGATGTTCACGATCTCGCCCGATGAAGCCACGGCCCCGGCCAGTCCCCGGTCCATGGGAAAACGGAGTTCCCGGTAGCGGACTCCCTGGGCAACCTTCGACCAGAGTTCGCTGGTGTCCCAGTCGATCAGAAAGAGGCTCGAACGGTCGGCGTTCATCACTTCGGTGGTGCGGTCCATGATCAGGCTGAGCAGCCGGTCGAGGTCGAGGGTGCCCCCCAGCGCCCGGGTCACCTCGTAGACCGCCCGGTAGCGGGCGACTTCCTGCTGCAGGACGTCCCGGTTGTCGGACATCGACATCACGCCTTGCGGTCTGGAGGTGGAGCGCTCCGGCCGGGATCGTACCCCCGGTCCGATTGACCAGATGCTAGGCGGGGCCGACGGCCGGCTTCAACCCGATTCATCCGCCGCCCCGTTCTCCGGCATAAGACGATCGGCCGCCTCCCGTTCTGCCCGGCGGAGCGCCTGGAAGCCGAGCCCGGAGCGGTAGAAGATCGCTCCCCCCACGACCAGCGCTGGGACCGCATGCCCGACCCAGTAGACGATGGAGAAGGCGGCCGCATTGTGATAGGCCCCGCTCCCGGCCGCCCCGGCGCCGGTGCCGAGCAGGGTGAAACCCAGGATCACCGCCGCCTGGTAGGGCCCTGCGCTCCCCGGGCCGGCCGGGATGAGGGTACTGGCGTTGACCAGGATGACCAGCAGAAGCGATGAGGCGACCGGCCCCACCCGACTCGACTCCCGAAGCCAATCCGTGAGGCCTTCACTGGCCAGGAAGGCATAGCAGGAGTAGGCGATGAGGGCCCAGGAGAGGGCGCTCAACAGGAGGAAGGGGCCGAGCCGGGCGAGGTCGGCCGCCGGCCGCATCCCTTCCACGAAGGAGTGGAGCGTGCGTCGGAGACGCTGCGGCCCAAGGGGAATCCCCCCTCCCCCCGGGAGGGGGAACCGCTGCCGCAGATACACGGCCGCCCCCAGCAGCAGCACGATGGCCAGTCCGATCAGGCTGCCCACCGCACCGACCCAGCGCAGGGCCGCCCCCCCCAGGTGGGTAAACAGGCTGAGGTAGAGGACCATCCCGATCAGGGCCAGGATATCGGAGAGCTTCTCGAGGGCCACACTAGCCACTGCGGCCGCCCGGGAGACGCCGGTCATCTCCCCGATGGCCAGGATGCGGATGACCTCTCCGGCCCGTGCGGGCAGGGCGAAGTTGCCGAAGAAGGAGATGAACGTGGTGGTCACGGCGTCCCGGATGCGGACCGGTCCTCCCCGCTCCAGCAGGAAGAACCAGCGGTAACCCCGCAATGCGATGGCCAGAGCGAAGGTGCCCATCCCCCAGAGGAGCAGGAGCGGATCGAGTCCCGCCAGCACCTGCCAGAGATCGCCTATCCGGACGTTCCTCAAGGCCAGGTCGAGGAAGATGAGGGTGACCGCGGCCTGGGCGAACTCCGCCAGACCCTTCACCCCCCGTCCGCGGCGCAGCAGCACGGCCAGGGTGAACCAGAGACCGCCGCCCAGCAGGAGCGTGTAGACCGAGAAGACGCTGTGCCAGCGCCAGACCCCCCAGGCCAGGGGGATCAGGCCGACCGAGAGGTGGAGTGTGCGTTTCCAGAAGCCGGGTCGCGGTGACAATGCGGGGCCTTCCCGAATGGGTCGGAGCGGACCGCCATGGGCGCTTTCCTCTATATACGGAACGGACCGACGCTCGGCCGGGAGGATCCGGCGGGGTGACCGTCCCGTGGCTCCCGCCCCTTCCTCCCCCCCTGTCGGCGACCTTCAATGGAGATCCCGGAAAAATTTCGGATAAATCAGCCTGAAATCCTTGACAGGCGTTGAACCGGATGCCTCCTTCCCTTCATCAATCAAGGCCGGGGACCGGTCCGGATCCCCGTCCCGGACACGACCACCCCACGACGGGAAAGGGACGATCGTCATGCCTCCGTCCACGACCTCGTCATCGCCTACGGTCGCCAGTGTGATGGAGGAGGTTGCCTCCGACATCGCCACCGTGGACATCATCGTCGATGAACATCATTCGGATCGGACCGATCTCATCGCCATCCTCCTGGACACCCAGGAGCGCCTCCGTTACCTGCCCGTCCACGCCCTCAAACACATCGCCCGGCGGGTGGGCGTCCCACTGACCGAGATCTACGGTATCGCCACCTTCTACAAGATCTTCCGCCTGAGCCCCCCCGGCCGGCACCAAGTAACCGTATGCATGGGGACCGCCTGCCACGTCCGCGGAGCAGCCCTGGTTCTGCGCGAGTTCGAACGCCGGCTGGGCATCTGCACCGGCGGGGTGACGCCCGACCGCGAGTATGGTCTGGACCGCGTCAACTGCGTAGGCGCATGCGCGATCGGGCCGGTGGTGATCGTGGACGGCGAGTATCACGGAGAGCAGACGACGATGAAGGTGCCGGTAATCCTGCGTCGTCTGGAGAAGGCCCGCGCGGAGGTGGTGGAATGAGCCTTCAGACCGTCCTGGGCAGCACTAAGGAACTAACCGACCTGCAGGCTGCGTTGGAACACCAGCGCGCCTCCAGTGATCGAACCATCCTCACGCTCTGTGCCGGACCGGGCTGCATCGCCACCGGCGCCGACGCGGTGGCCAAGGCCATGCGGGAGAAGATCGACGAGCTCGGCCTGCACGACCGGGTGACCTTCCGCTGCACCGGCTGCCACGGTTTCTGTGCCATGAGTCCCATCGTCACGGTGGACCCGGCCGGCTGGGCCTACGGCGGGGTGAAGCCTTCCGACGTGAAACGGATCCTCGAGCAGACCGTCCTGAAGGGCGAACTGGTCGAGGAACTGGTCTACCGGGACCCGGCATCCGGTGAACCTGTCCCGCAAGAGAACGACATCCCCTTCTACCGGCATCAGCACCGCATGCTGCTGATGGAGAACCGCCGCATCGACCCTCAGAGCATCGAGGACTTCCTGGCCATCGGCGGCTACCGGGCGCTCGGGTACGCCATGGAGTGGATGACCCCGGAAGGGGTGATCGACTTCGTGACCCGGGCCGGGTTGCGCGGCCGGGGTGGAGCGGGCTTCCACACCGGCAACAAGTGGCGCCTGGCCCGTCTGGCCAAGGGCACCGAGAAGTACATCGTCTGCAACGCCGACGAAGGCGACCCGGGCGCCTACATGGACCGGGGCGTACTGGAAGGCAACCCGCACCGGGTGATCGAGGGTATGACCCTCGGCGCCTACGCGATCGGCGCCCGGCAGGGGTTCGTCTACGTCCGTCACGAGTACCCGATCGCCGTGATCCATATCCGGAAGGCGATCGAGGACGCCCGCGCCTCGGGGCTGCTCGGGGAGAACATCCTCGGGACCGACTTCTCCTTCGACCTCAAGGTCGTCCAGGGCGCCGGCGCCTTCGTCTGCGGCGAGGAGACGGCGCTGATCGCCTCACTCGAAGGACGGGTGGGGGAGCCCAAGCAGCGCCCCCCCTTCCCGAGCGAGTCGGGTTACCGGGGTAAACCGACGATCATCAACAACGTCGAGACCTGGGCCAACGTCCCCCACATCATCAACAACGGTCCGGAGTGGTTCGCCTCGACGGGCTCCGAGAACAGCAAGGGGACCAAGATCTTCTCACTGGTCGGCAAGGTGATCAACACCGGCCTGGTGGAGGTCCCGATGGGGGCCACCGTCCGTTCGATCGTCGAGAAGATCGGCGGCGGGATCCCGAAGGGAAAGGCGTTCAAGGCGGTCCAGACGGGCGGCCCGGCCGGGGGCTGTCTGCCGGCCGGCCTGATCGACCTGCCCATCGATTTCGAGGCACTGCAGCACGCCGGGACCATCATGGGGTCGGGCGGATTGATCGTGATGGATGAATCGACCTGCATGGTCGACATCGCCCGCTACTTCACGAAGTTCCTGGAGGAGGAATCGTGCGGCAAATGCTACTCCTGCCGCAAGGGGACGCAGCGGATGCGTGAGATCCTCGACGACATCTGCGAGGGGCGCGGAACCATGGAGCACCTCGACCTGCTCGAGGAGCTCGGTCAGACCGTGAACCTGGCCAGCATGTGCGGTCTGGGCCAGAATGCCGGCAACCCGGTGCTTTCCACCCTCCGTTACTTCCGGGATGAGTATGAAGCCCACATCAAGGAGCACCGCTGCCCGGCCGGTGTCTGCTCGGCCCTGATCCGCTACGAGATCACCGAAGCGCTCTGCGACGGCTGCGCGGCCTGCGCGAAGGTCTGTCCCAGCGAAGCCATCACGGGAGCGAAGAACCACCTTCACGTCATCGACGACGAACTGTGCATCAAGTGCGGGACCTGCCTGGATGTCTGCGCCAAGGATGCCGTGATGGTCGTCTCCGGAGGAGGTGAGGAGGCATGAAGAGGATCTCGCTGACCATCAACGGCCTCCCCGTCCAGGTGGACAAGGGCACCTCGATCCTGGAGGCGGCCAGGTTTTACGGAGTGGAGATCCCCACCCTCTGCAGCATGGAGGGCCTCAGCGACTACGGCGCCTGCCGGCTCTGCATCGTCGAGATCGGCCCCCCCCACCGGTCCAAGGTGGTCTCCTCCTGCACCTACCGGTGTGAAGAGGGATTGGAGGTCCGTACCCACTCGCGGCGGGTGCTGAAGGCCCGCCAACTGGTGCTCGAGCTCATGGTCGCCTCCACCCCCGGATCGAAGACGATCCAGGACCTGGCCTCCGCCCATGGGGTCACGCAGATGCGGTTCCGCCGGGAAGCGGAAGACTGCATCCTCTGCGGGTTGTGCGTGCGCATGTGCCACGAGCAGATGATGGCTTCCGCCATCGGTTTCGCAGGCCGTGGTCCCGACCGCCGCATCACCACACCCTTTGATGAACTCTCCGACGTCTGCCGACACTGCGGCGGATGCATGTACGTCTGTCCCGCGTGCATGCTCCGCTGCATGGGGCCGAACGCGGAGACAACGCTTTGCAGCGGTTGTCTGAACTTCCCACCCTCCTGCGCCGAGGTGTACGACCACACCCAGTGCTGGATGCCGCCGCAGTGTGGAACGTGTGTCCGTCCCGAAGGAGACTACCTGCCCGCTGCCGGGCACGTCATGAGCAAGGAAACCAAGAGCTGAAGCCCCGGTTCTCGCGGGTACTCGAGGAGGCATCGACATGTCGTACACGCAGATCAACGCAAGCGCTGCGACCCTCTCCAAGAATCGCACTGAAGACAGCATCACGCCGATCTCCGGAATGTGCGTTACGTGTGTAGACGGCTGCATCGGCATGTGTGAGATCGGCAAGTCCGCCTACCGCGGCCCGGAGATGATCTATCCGCAGCCCTTCGGGATCATCACTACGGCCTCGGAGAAGGACTATCCAATCGACTACGGTCACCTGACCATCCTGGGCACCGCCTTCGGTGCTCACGGGATAGAAGAGGACAGTAATAAGGCGATCTTCCCGAACGTGGTCATGGAACGGAAGTTCGGCGCAAAGAAGGGGATCACGGCCAGCCTGCCCTGGATCGTCGCCGGCATGGGTTCCACTAACGTCGCGGCCAACAACTGGGATCACCTGGCCGCCGGCGCGGCCATCTCGGGAGTGCCGATCGTGATCGGCGAGAACGTGGTCGGGATGGACATGAAGGCCACCATCAAGGAGGGCCGGGTGGTCGACTCCCCCGACCTGACCAAGCGCATCAAGGCCTACCAGGACTGGCAGCTCGACGGTAAGGGGAAGATCATCGTCCAGGCCAACCAGGAGGACACGCGCCTGAAGATCCAGGAGTACGCTATCGAGAAGCTGGGGGTGGATGCGGTCGAACTGAAGTGGGGCCAGGGCGCCAAGGACATCGGCGGCGAGGTGAAGATCACCAACCTCGAGAAAGCCCAGGAACTCCATAAGCGTGGTTACGTGGTGCTCCCCGATCCCACCCTCCCCGAGCACATCGAGGCCTTCAAAGCCGGCGTGTTCCACGAGTTCGAGCGCCACAGCCGGGTCGGCATGGGGAACGAGGAAGGCTTCCTGAAGCGCGTCGAAGAGCTGCGCAAGGCGGGGGCCAAGTACATCACCCTGAAGACGGGCGCCTACCGGCCGGTCGACCTGGCCAAGGCCATCAAGTGGGCCTCCGAGGCCAAACTCGACCTGCTCACGGTCGACGGTGCCGGGGGGGGCACGGGGATGAGCCCCTGGCGGATGATGAACGAGTGGGGGGTGCCGGTGGTCGAACTGCACAGCCTGCTCTACCACTATGCCGACCGGCTGGCCAAGAAGAAGCAGTTCGTTCCCGACCTGGCGCTGGCCGGCGGTTTCACCTTCGAGGACCTGATCTACAAGGGTCTGGCGATGGGCGCCCCCTACGTTAAGCTGATCGCGATGGCCCGCGCCCCGCTGGCGGCCGCCATGGTCGGCAAGACCATCGGCCGCCACATGGAGGACGGGACCATGCCGGTCTTCGTCAGCCGCTTCGGCGATACCCCCGAGGAGGTCTTCGTGACCGCCCCCGAGGTGAAGCGCCTGCTGGGAGAGGAGCGTTTCAAGCAGCTCCCCATCGGCGCCCTGGGAGTCTATTCCTACTTCGCGCGTCTGGCGCAGGGTGTCCGGCAACTGGCGGCCGGGAACCGGAAGTTCAACCTCGATGTGATCAGCCGGGACGACGTGGCCTGCCTCACCCGGGAGTCGGCCGACGTGACGGGGCTGACCTACATCACCGAGGTGGACGCCAAGGAAGTGGACAAGATCCTGGGTTGAGCCCTCAACACCGTCCCCGGACGGATATCACGGTCGACCTCGTTGGAGGCAGGCCGTGGCAGGATCGAGCGAAGGCCCGCGGCGGATACCGCGGGCCTTCTCGCTGTCGGTTGCCGAGGCACCAGCAGCGAACGTGATCCATCCCGGTCTCCCTCGATCACTCCTGCCGCAGGGCGGTGACCGGATCCACATGTGTCGCCCGCCAGGCGGGAACGAGCACGGCCAGCAGGGCGGTGGCCAACAGGATCAGGGCCACTCCGGCGTACGTCGTCCCATCCAGCGGCGAGACCTGGTAGAGGACGCTCTCGATCAGCCGACTCGTACCCACCGCCACGGCCAGGCCGACGGTCACCGCCGGCAGGATACGGAAGAGATTCTGGCGCAGGAATAGCCCCAGCACCCGGGCCGGGTCCGAACCCAGGGCCAGGCGCACCGCGATTTCCCGGTGTCGTTCGGTGACCGTATAGGCCACCACTCCGTAGATCCCCGAGCAGGCCAGAAAGAGCGCGACCGCGGCGAAGAAGGCCAGCAGCAGGGTGTTGAAACGCCGCGAACCCATGGTGGCACCCAGCAGGTCCTCCAGCCGGCGGATATTCGAGATCGGCAGATCGGGATCGATGCTGTCCAGGACGCTACGGATCGTGGGCAGCACTGCTTCCGGGTCTCCTTCGGTGTGGACTACGAAAGTGACCGGGTTCCAGACACCGATCGTATAGGAGAGGTAGACCGCCCGGCGGGGATCGTCCTCCAGACCCCGCTCCCGCATGTCACCGACCACTCCGATAACCGTCCCGACCTGGTTCGGTTCGGACCAGAGCTGGACCTGTCGTCCAATCGGGTCCTCATCGGGCCAGAGCATCTGCGCCACACTCTCACTGATCACGACATTGAACACATACCGCCTGTTCTCGCCATCGATGATGGGTGCCGCCTCCGGCACACTCATATCTTGGAAGACCCGACCCTTTAGCAGCGGTAGACCCAATGCCCGGAAGTATCCTGGTGTGACATACCGCCAGTCGGCCAGCGGCATGTTCTCCCCGGATTCCAGCACCTGCCCCTGTCGCAGGATTCCCATGTTGGTGCTCAAACCATCCAGGGGGGAGGCGCTGACTGCTCCCACCGACCGCACCGCCGGGATCACATCTATCCCGGCCGTGAATTTTTCGAAGAAGGTCAGCCGGGCCATCGCCCCTCTATAGCGGGACTCCGGCATGGTCACGTCGAAGAGCAGGCGGTCTTCGACCTGGAAGCCCCGTTCTACTCCCTGCACCCGGAGCAGACTGCGGATCATCAGACCTGAACCGATGAGCAGGACCGTTGAGAGGGCGATCTCGGTCATGACCAGCAGAC
The DNA here is from genome assembly GCA_964519015.1 of uncultured Gemmatimonadota bacterium. Classification (GTDB taxonomy): domain Bacteria; phylum Blakebacterota; class Blakebacteria; order Blakebacterales; family CAYUVJ01; genus CAZFHZ01. The sequence goes on from CAZFHZ010000023.1 coordinate 32,395, forward strand.
TGCGGAGCCGGTCCCTTCGCCGTCCTCCGCCGGTCCGCCCCCCGTCCTGAAGGACCTCGTTCAGCCCGACGATCGGCGCCTGGAATGCCGGCACCACCCCGGAGAGTACGGCCACCAGCAGGATTATCCCCACTGCGAAACCCAGCACCCCCGGGTCCATCCCCACCTGGGTGAGTCGAGGGATCACATCCGTCCCCAGGACCTTCAGCAGATGGACCAACCAGATCGCCGCCAGCACGCCCAGCGTCCCGCCGGTCACCGAGAGCAGCAAAGACTCGGTAAGCACCTGTCGGATGATTCGCCCTCGACCTGCTCCCAGGGCTGCGGTAATGGCGATCTCGCGCCGACGGAGGGTGCCCCGGGCCAGCAGCATGCTGGCCAGATTGGCACAGGCGATGAGCAGGACCAGCCCGACGGCGGCCAGCAGGAAACCCATGGCCGTACGGATTCCGTCCCCGACCAGGTCCCGGTCGAGCGGCATCAGGGTCACCCCGGTCAGTTCCTCTTCCATGGCGTTCTCAACCGCGATCTGTCGGGCCAGGGCATCCAGGTCGGCCTGGGTTTGTTCGATGGTGATCCCATCCCGCAGCCGGCCCAGGGCCCACAGGATATGGTTGTTGCGGCTACCGGCGGGATCGGCGCCCAGCGGGACCCACAGGTCCTGCCCGCTCAGGTAGAATTCACCCGCCGGGAGCACCCCCACCACCGTGAAAGGCCGGCCGCTCAGTGTGATGCGCTCGCCTACGATGTCCGGGCGCTCCCCGAAGCGGTCCCGCCAGAGGGCATGGGAGAGCACCGTAACCTCCGCCGGTGCTCCGTCGAGGTCCTCCTCGGCGGAGAAGAGTCGACCCAGCACCGGCTGCAGGTCGAGGGCCCGGAAGAACCCGCACGAGGCTCTTCCCGCCCGCAGCTGCAACGGATCCCCGCCGCCGTTCAGGACCATGTTACGGGCCGTGTAGGCGCCGAAGTCCACGAAGGACCGGTTGCGGTCCCGCAGGTCGATGAAGGTGGGTTCCGACAGCGATATGGACGTCCAACCCCGGGGCTCACTCCGCTCCCATACCCGCAGGAGGCGTTCCGGTTCGGTGAAGGGGAGCGGTTCGATCAATACCTGCTTGGTTATGCTGAAGATGGTGGTGGTGGCCCCGATACCGACCGCGATCAGCAGCCCGGCCAGGATCGCGAAACCCGGAGTCCGGCGCAGGCCGCGAAGAACCTGACGGGTATCCAGACCGAGCGAATCCAGCCCGGCCCGGCGTCGGACCCGACTGGCCCGGCGGGCGTCGATTGCCGCTGCCCGGCGGCGGTGCTCTTCGAGCCGGCCGAGTTCCCGCTCCGCCTCGGCTCGGGCTTCCGACTCGCTCATCCCGGTGGCCATGAGCTGGTCGGTCCGCTCCTGGAGGTGGAAACGCAGTTCCTCCTCGAGCGCTCCTTCGAGCCCTTCGCCGAAGGGCTCGAGCCGGAAGGTGCGCTTCCACTCCTGCCCGCTCACGGGGCTTCCTCCAGCGCGACCTCCAGAACCCTCAGGACGGCCTCGGTGTGACGCAGCCAGCCGCCCAGTTCCTGCTCCAGGGCGTGGGCTCCTCGATCGGTCAGCACATAGAACTTGGCCCGCCGGTTCTTCTCCGAGACCCGCCACTCGCTGGCCAGCAGGCCGCGCTCCTGCAGGCGGTGGAGGGCCGGGTAGAGGGCCCCCTCCTCGAGTACGAGCCGGTCCCGGGAGTGGCGGCCGATGCGCTGGGCGATGCCCAGCCCATGCATGGGCCCCCCCAGCTGCAGGGTGCGCAGGATGAGCAGGTCGACGGTGCCGTACAGGTTGGAGGCTTCGATGCGGCCCATGGGGCGACCTCCGGCTGATGGTATCAGGCGCTCATATAAGCGGCTTATGCTTGATACGGGACGGGCCCGCCGGAAGTTGCACCGCGGCCGCCGGTCAGAGGATCGAGCGCAGGGCGGCTTCCAGTTCAGGGTGGTGGAAGCGGTAGCCGGCCGACAGGATCCGGCCGGCGTCCACCCGCTGGGAGGCCAGCAGTTCTCCGGCGAACGCCCCCAGCACCAAGCGGAGCAGCGGAGCCGGTACGGCGAACGGAGTCGGTCGCCGCAGAACCCGGCCCAGGGCCCGGGTGAAGTCACGGTTGGTGACCGGTTCCGGCGCGACCGCGTTGAGCGGACCCGACAGATCCTCGGTGGCCGCGGCGTGCCGGAGGATCCCCACCACGTCGTCGAGATGGATCCAGGGCCACCACTGCCGGCCGTCCCCCAGCCGCCCCCCCAGACCGAGCCGGAAGAGGGGGAGCAGCTCGGTCAGCGCGCCGCCGCCGGGTCCCAGCACCAGTCCGAGCCGGGGGGTGACCACCCGGAGGCCGGCCCCGGCCGCACCGGTCGCCTCCGCCTCCCACTCCCGGCAGACCGAGGCCAGGAAACCGTCGGCCGCCGGTTCCTCCTCGGCCAGGAGGTCCTCCCCCCGTGAGCCGTACCAGCCCACCGCGGAGACCGAGACGAGTACCTTCGGGGGAGACTCCATAGCGGTCAGGGTCGCGACCAGGTTCCGGGTGCCTTCCACCCGGCTGGACCGGATGCGCTCCCGGCGGGTCCGGGTCCAGCGGCCGGCCACCGAGGCCCCGGCCAGGTGGAAGACCGTCTCCACTCCGGCGAAGGCCGCGGCCGGAGCCGGTTCCCGCTCCGGGTCCCAGGCGAAGAGGACCGGATCGCTGGGCAGCCCGCCGGCCAGCTCCGGAACCCGGGTCAGCACGACCGCTTCATCCCCCGCCTCGCTCAGCCAGGCCAGCAGCCTCCGCCCGATGAAACCGGTCCCGCCGGTGATGAGTGCCCGCATATCGTTATCCTCCGCTTCGGCCCTATAATCCCGCCAACGGACGATGAACACCACTCCACACAACACCTCCGCCGACCGTATCGGACCCGACCGTACTGGGGGGACCTTTCCACCCCTCCCCGGTCCCGGTCCCGAGGTCTGGTCGGAGATCCGGCTGGGCATCTCCACCTGCCTGATGCGGGAGGAGGTGCGTTGGGACGGCGGCCACAAGCGGGACGGTTTCCTGATGGGCACGGTCGGCCAGTTCGTGCGCTGGGTACCGGTCTGCCCCGAGGTGGACATCGGGCTGGGCACCCCGCGGGAACCCATCCGGCTGGTCCGGGAGGGGGAGACCCTGCGGCTAGTCGGCACCAAGAGCGGGGACGACCACACCGAGGCCATGATGGTCTACTCCGCCGAGAAGGTCGCCCAGCTGGGCTCCTGGGGGCTGTCCGGTTACATCCTGAAGCAGGACTCCCCCACCTGCGGGATGGAACGGGTCAAGGTCTACGACCGCAACGGCGTGCCGGCCAGAGACGGCCGCGGACTCTACGCCGCCGAACTGCTGGCCCTATTCCCCCTGCTGCCGGTCGAGGAGGAGGGGCGGCTGAACGACCCCCGCCTGCGGGATAACTTCTTCGAGCGGGTCTTCGCCTACCGGCGGCTGCGTCTCCTCTTCAGCCGTCCCTGGAGCCTCGGCGACCTGGTCGCCTTCCACAGCCGGGAGAAGTACTTCCTGCTGGCCCACGACCAGGAAGGCTACCGGAAGCTGGGCCGGCTGGTGGCCCGGGCGAAGCAACACGATCCGGCTACTCTGGCCGCCGACTACGGTGAGCTCTTCATGACGGCGCTGGGGAAGCCGGCCGAGGTAGGCAGGAGCTGATGCTCCGCAACCGCGTGTGAACCCGCTCAGGGGATCGGTCCCTCCGATCCCCCGCTGGATATCGATCGGCGGCCGCCTCTCAGGGGAACAGACCGCGGTTACGGTAGACCGTCTCGATCCGAGATAGTGCGACGATGTAGGCGGCCGTCCGCCAATCCGTGGCGAAGCTGTCAGCGCAGTTCGCCACCCGAGTGAAAGCGGCCTGGATCCTGTCATGCAGTTTCCGATCTACATCTTCCAGGCTCCAGTATTCACTGCTCTTGTTCTGGAGCCATTCAAAGTAGCTGACGATGACACCTCCGGAATTGCAGAGCACATCGGGGATCAGATCAATGCTGCGCGATTGCAGGACCATATCCCCTCCCGGAGTGGTCGGTCCGTTGGCTGCTTCTGCTACCAGCGAGACATCAAGCCACTCGGCTGTGGTCTCGTCGATCTGGTTCTCAAGCGCAGCCGGGATGAAGATGTCCGCCGGAGTACGCAGGAACTCACCATGTTCGATCGGATCAGCTTCCGGATAGTCGTCGACACCGCCGGTCTTGCGTACGAATCCCGCCAGGTCCTCAGCATCGATCCCGGCCGGATTGGCGATGGCTCCCGTGATATCCTCAACCGCCAGTAGGCGCACTCCGAGCTGCTGGAGAAGGCGGCCTGTCCACAAGCCGACGTTCCCATAACCTTGAATGATGCAGGACGAACCGGGTAGAGTGAACTCATTACTCTCAGACCATATCATTATGTTGTAGACAACGCACTGGCCGGTCGCCTTCTCTCTTCCCAAACTCCCTCCTGCATTGATCGGCTTGCC